>JAUSCR010000074.1 GCA_030651175.1 Dehalococcoidia bacterium | reverse complement strand
GTACGTGGTGGAGGAGCTGGACTTGGCCTCCAAGACGGCCTACGCCTCTGCCCGCGACGTGCCCTACTACACCATGTGCCGGGACATCACGGACATACGGCTCCTGCGCCTCCTCCAGGAGAAGCGGGCCGGGACGGTGCGTGTTTTCCTTGGCGAGGTGGAGGTAACAACCCAGGTGGTGAGCTACGAGAAGAAGGCCCAGTTCAATGACGAGTCTCTTGGGGAAGAGATGTTGGACCTGCCGCCCCAGCGTTTCCCAACGGTGGCCCTGGGTTTCGACGTGCCGGAGGCCCTGGTGGGTGAGCTACGGAAGCAGCGCCTGGACCTGGCCGGCGGGCTTCACGCCGCGGAGCACGCCGCCATTGGCGTGCTGCCGCTGTTTGCCCTGTGCGACCGCTCAGACATAGGCGGCGTGTCCACGCCCTTGCATCCGGACACAGGCAGACCTCAAGTATTCATCTACGACGGCCACGAGGGGGGCATCGGCATTGCCGAAAAGGGGTACGAGATTATCGAAGAGCTGTGGGCCGCCACACTCCATGTGGTGGAGGAGTGCCCATGTGAGGACGGCTGTCCTAGCTGTATTCAATCGCCCAAGTGCGGGAACGGCAACCACCCACTGGATAAGAGGGTGGCGGCGATGCTACTGCGTGGTGTTCTAGGCATGGAGGCCAGTTGAAGGGACACTGTCAGCCGCTAGCAAGCTGCCAAAAACCCCTTTCGACCATCCCCTCCGACTTCGTCGAGAGTCTCGATGAGCGGAGCATCATCGGACCTGTACCCCCTTCCTGGCCAGGAAGGGGGTACAAAAAAGAGTCTGGGGGATACCCCCAGACCCCCACCAAAGGGGCTTTGCCCCTCTGGACTTCCCGTTTTCAGCAACCCGTTAGACGCGCGACTTCGATACAGCGCGGACTCCCACCTCTTGAGGTTGTTTTTCGAGCAAATACGAAAGCGCGTCCATCGCTGTGTAACTTCCTTGTTCATTGTCAATCAAGTCGTGAATGAAATCTGTGTTACGGCCCAGGGTTACAATCGGTGGCTCTTGTCCCCACTTATGCTGTTGTCCTAATCCAACTGTGGCCATAAGCCCGTTGCAAAGGCATTGCCTTCCAGCAGTGTCTTCAATCTTGCCCCCTCGGTTGACATATGTATCAACAGGTTCAGAGGGACAGCGGAATGCAACTGTTCCGCGGTCAGTCTTGTAGGCATGCCTTAGGTATCCGATATCACAAATCCTTGTCCTTGCTTCAGTCACGTTTGGGTCTGACATTGTCCCTGAAAGCTGCACCACGTTAAATGGGAAACCGGAGGGAGAGCTTTTGGGGTCGGCTACCACATCCAGTTGTCTCCTGAAAGCCAACCTTTTTGTCTCCCGCTTGAGATCATCCCTCAAGCCGGATTCCTGACACAGGGCAAATATGGAACCGAACTGACATCCAGTAGCCCCTTCTGCCAGGGCTTCCGCCAGCTTCTCAGGATGGGCATATGAACCGGCGACCCAAAACGGCATTCCCAACTGACGCATCTTCCTCAGATCAACTACATCTTTTTCGCCGTATATCGGCTCGCCCCGTTCATTAAACTTTGACCTATCTCTTGGAGGCGCGTTATGGCCCCCAGCAGTTGGGCCTTCCATGATAAACCCGTCAACTCGGCCTGTTGTCCTTCGAGGGTCTGAAAGGTATTGCGCCAGAACATTGGTAGAGGCTATGGCAAAGAAAGCTGGCCTGCCCAATCGCTCGATGAACCTCTCAGGTACGATACTGGCTGGGTCAAGCACCATTGCAAACTCTCTGGACTCAGCGCCCTCAACATCCAGATAGTAGGAGGCAGGCTTGTAGGCGGCAAAGCTGTCGAGTACTCCCGGGACCTGGTGTGGAATCCCAGCTCCCATCAGTATCACATCTACTCCCGCGATCATTGCTCCCAGAATCTCGGGTAGGCGTGGGGCCTGTATTTTCTCCAGATAGTTTATGCCGATTGGGCCGTGGTGGCCCTCTTTTGCCAGCCAAACCTCTACAAAATTGGCGCAAACTATGAGTTCAGCTACGTCGGGCCGTAGCTTAAAGTTGACCATGGGGATGGGCTTATAAGGTTTGCCTTCGGGTTTTCCACCTTCGATATACCAAGTATCCCAAACACGCTCTGCCATTTCTGGATAGGGGAAAGCATCAAAAGCATTGCGAAGATGCCCCCCTATGTCGCCTTCTTGCAGCCGCCTTGCAACCACCACGGCAATTCCGGTCCCGGAAACTACACCCATTGTGTTAACGCCCAAGCGTTCTCCTCCTGAAGATACGGCTCTTGCCAATCCCCAGTTGGAAACGTTAACTCCCATGCCACCTTGGATCAGAAGCGGAAGTTCAGGTTGAGACGTAGATTTTCTATCTCTATGAGGAGTGGAAATCATGTAACTAGAAGTGGTGTTCCCGGAATCCTAACTATCAAACTGACATCAACAGTAACATTCCCTCAGCGTCGCGTCAACGCAGCCGCCCCGCCTTCGTCACGATTCCGACTACCGTCGAGCGCCGATTCTATCGGGCGTCCTCGATGGAGTCGGGACATTCTCGATTTATCGGAACTCTCGACATAGGCGGAGATCCCGCTGTTCGCATGTTTCACCACCACACGCTCGCAATAATGGCTTCCATGGGTAGGCGAAACAGCGCCGCCGATTTGCTACAATGAGCATTATACCAGTTTCAGAAGGTGACTATTGACGACGGTAGATACCTCCCAGCACCCGCTCAACGTCCAGACAGTCCAGTGTGGCTCCATAACCTGGGTGGATATGCAGCGGCCTGGCGTGGCGGAAATGCAATATCTCAAGGAGCGATACCCATTTCATCAGCTCTCTCTGGATGACTGTCTTAGCGTTATTCAGATTCCCAAGCTGGACGAGTTTGAGGACCACCTGTTCCTGGTGCTCCATTTCCCCAGGTTCGACAAGGAGAGGCGGCTGACGATCCCCAGCGAGGTGGATGTCTTTGTCGGGGCAAACTATGTTGTCACGGTTCACGCCGGCGACTTGCGTCCTCTGGTCAAGCTATTCCACGACTGCCAGGCAAGTGAGGGGATCCGCCAGGATGTCATGAGCCGAGGCTCTGGATACTTGCTTTACCGCATTCTGGACACCCTGGTGGACAACAGCTTTCCCATCCTCAGCAAGATAGTGGAGAACGTGAACTTCGTGGAGCAGCAGGTGTTCGAGACCCGGGGCCAGAAGCTGATTCGGGAGATGGCGGTGCTCCGGCGGGACATCCTCTCCTACCTGCGCCTGGTCAGGCCACAGATAGACGTGATGGAGGAGATGGAGGAGAAGGGCTTCTCTTTCTTGAAGGTGCAGGAGGACATTTACTACGGCGACCTGGCGGACCATATGCGCCGCATCCGAAGTGAGTTGGAAACGCTCAGGGAAGTGGTGGATGGGCTTTACGATACCTATGGTACTTTGGGGATGCACCGCACCAACGACATCATACGGGTTCTGACGGTGGCGGCTACAGTGCTGCTTCCTTTCCTGCTTATCACCAGCCTTTACGGCATGAACGTCGCGCTGCCCTGGGAAAAATCGCCGTGGGCTTTCGCCATGATATTCTTGCTAAACGTAATTATCGGTGCCGGCTTGCTGGTGTTCTTCACCCTTCGCCGTTGGTTCTGACGCCAGTGGCACCGTGGCTCCTAGCTAACTTTGCACAAAAAACCAGGAGAATACAAAGAACCCAGGTTCTTTGTCGGGGGTCTGGGGGTATCCCCCAGACTTTGTTGTTCCCTCTCTCCCATGAGAAAGGGCTTTGTATTAAAAATGCTGTGCTGCTGACTCTTTAGCGCCTGGGGAGTGCAGAGGGGCTTTGCCCCTTTGCCAGGGGATAACGGGGGTGTCCCCCGTTCTTCTCTTCTTTTCCCCCTTCCTGGCTAGGAAAGGGGGACGGGGGGATAGTCGAAAGGTCTTGTAGCAACTTGTTAGGGATTCAAGAAGCGGTTTGGTGGGCCCTCTTCTAGGAGAGTGCAGAGGGGGCTATGCCTCCTCTGTCAGGGGGAAACAGGGGGTGAGGGTAAGTGGCTACCGCAGCCTTCGTCTACTCCGACCAGCTTTCGCGCCACGTGCTGCGGGAAGACCACCCCATGCGGCCCGTGCGCCTGCGCTACACATACGAGCTTCTGGACTCCCTGGGTGCCTTCCGCTTGCCGGACTCGCTGCTGGTGGAGCCACGGCCTGCTACTGAGTTGGAGCTATTGACAGTCCATACGCAGAAGTACATCACGGCCGTCAGAAGCCTGAGCAGCGGCGTCTCGATACCGGATGCAGCCTGGTACGGCTTCAGTCGGAGC
>JAUSCR010000070.1 GCA_030651175.1 Dehalococcoidia bacterium | reverse complement strand
GCCGATGGTGGCGTTGCTGAGAGGCGCAAAGTGGGTGTCATCCCGCTGTCCGCTGGTTATTACACGGATGTCGGGAGAGCAGCTACCCAGGAGGAAGCTGCCCAGGTTGGCCTCGATGACGGAGGCGGGAAGCTGGGCGGCGAGCTCCAGGGCTATGTCCAGGTGAGCTATTGGATTGGGCACGGGTTTATCTCTAATCCTGGCTAAGTGTCTTGAGCATCTTCCGGTAGACCTGGGAGGCCTCGTGGAAAACGTAGCGGGGCTGGAGCACGGATACGCCAGTTCCGCCAATGGCGCGTAAGTGGTCCACGGCTGCTTGAAGGCTGGACTGAGGCACCACCACGGTAACGGCGTACCAGTCGTCGCCCTCGGGCGTGTAGACCTGGGACACCGTGGGGCCTTTGAGGCCGGCCAACTCCAGCCGCTCCAACACCGCCCTGGCCACATGGTCAGCGGATGGGCCGCGCACGTTGGCGGCAATCCGGAAAAACCGGCGTGCCTCCAAGTAGGCCTCCATGCGCTCGATTAGGCGGCGTGCGAGTTCTTGCTTAGCGGCGCTCCGCTTCAATGTGGTGCGGTTGCCGATAAGGCAGGCCTGGGAGCGCAAAACGGTCCCGTCGGCCAGCACCTTCAGCTTATTCTCCCGCAGGGTAGTGCCTGTAGCAGAGATGTCCACAATAAGGTCGGCGAAGCCCATGATGGGAGCCGCCTCCAGGGTGCCGCTGGAGGGGACCACGGCGAAGAAGTTGATGCCGTGGCTAAAAAAGAACCGTTGAGTCAGGCGCGGATACTTGGTGGCGACCCGGAGGTCGCGACCACGCTCCCTGAACTCCACCGCCAGGTCTGCCACATCTGCCATATCAGTGACGTCCACCCATGCCTCGGGCACCGCCGTAACCAGCTCGCACTGGCTGTAGCCCAGGTCGTCGCAGATGACGAAGCCAGGGCCGTCGTCAAGATGGGACTCGGCGAAACGGTCCAGCCCGACGATACCGATGTCGGCGCTGCCGTCCTCCACTTTGGCGGTGATGTCGGCGGCGCGCTGGAAGAGCACCATGACGCTCTCCAAAGAGTGCAGCGATCCCGTGTACCGGCGGGAGTTGGTGCGGTCCACAGGGACTCCGCACTCGCGGAGGAAGCCGAGGGTGGAGTCATACATCTCGCCATCGCTGGGGATGGCGAGTCTCAGGAGTTCGGTGCTGTTGTTGCGCTGCATGTGTTGTGTAGCCCTGATGGGTTCTAACGACCATCCCCCTGGCCCCCTTCCTGTCCAGGGATGGGGGAGAGAAATAATATCTGGGGGGACACCCCCCAGTTCCCCCGACAAGGGGGCTTCGCCCCCCTGGACTCCTCTTTTGCAGCAGCCTGCTAGCCAGCTCGATTGTCTGGTCGTCAGACCAGGGCTTTCCTGCGGCGGGTCTTGCCGTCGGCGTCCACGGTAAGGACGTATGCCAACCCTTGCGACTGCGCCAGGAGAATGCACTCCTTCAGAGAGCGGCCATCCAACTCCAACTGTACCACTTTCCCCTGGGCTCGCAAACGTTCCGCTTCTCGGACCGCCGCAGACGCTGCGGATACGTTGCCAGCTCTTACCAGGAGCGCTTCGTGCTGCGTTTGTGGAGGGATATGCATGGTCGGGTTCTCCCCGGTGGCAAAGAGCACGCGCTCCAGGTTCCAGGCGAAACCCATGGCCGGCGTCGGCTCAGCGCCTCCCAAAGCCTGAATGAGGCCGTCGTAGCGGCCACCTCCGCCGAGGGAGACGCCGCCGGAAGCTGGAGGCTGAATGTCGAAGACTACACCGGTGTAGTATGCGATGCCACGAGCAAGGCCGAAGTCCACGGACACTGGCACGCCGGTATCGTAGAGGGCCAGTAGCTTCAGAGTCTCGGCTAGCCGGTCAAGCTCCAGCCGCGCCTGGGCTGAGTCGCTCCTCTGCCGGGCTTTCCTGAGCACATCCTTGGCGTCGCCGCGTGTCTGTACTACGTTGGCCAGCAGATTCATGGCCGTCTCAAAGCGACTGTTGTCCTGGGTGATCCCGACCTGTCGGGACTTGCGAAGGAACCGATCGCGTATCTCCTGAGGTGTGCGCACGCCGATAATGGACGACTCGGAGGCTTGGACGTACTGCTCCAGGAGGGTCAGGGCCGCTTCGGATGTCACGGCGCTCTCTGCGCCCGCCAGTGTAGACTGTCCCGCTAGCAGCCCCATCTCCTCCGCTCGCTGCCGCACCTGGCGGACGCCAGCGGCGCCTTGGCTCAGTGTGCCAACATTGGCCAGCAGGAAAAGACGCGCCCTATCGGATAGGTCCAGGGAGTCCAGCAGCGCCGCCACGTACCCCAGGTGGCCCACTATCAGGCGGTGTCCTGTGATGCCCACGCGGGAGAGGCCTTTGACGGCCACGGCCATGACCTCCGCGTCGGCCCAGGGCCCGGAAGCGCCGATTAGCTCCGCTCCGACCTGGGTGAACTGGCGGTGCTCCGTAACCTCCGGCTCGTAGCGGAAGACGGGGCCAAGGTATGACCAGCGCACAGGCAGAGGCCCGCCACCGTTCATACCTTGCAGGTAGGCGCGGACTATGGATGATGTGAACTCTGGACGGAGGCTGACGCGGTGGCCGCCGGGATCGGTGAATGTGTACATCTTGCTGGCAAGCTCGCCGCCGGACTTGCGGAGTAGCAGGTCTGTCTCTTCCAGAAGAGGAGTGTCCACGAGGCGGTAACCATAGGTGGACATGAGCGAGCAAAGAGCATCGGCGGCCCAGGCTATGGTCTGGGTCGCCTGGGGGCCGTAGTCTTCCATTCCCTTGAGGCGGCGCGATAGCTGCATGACGAATTCCGATTGCAAGAAGCTAAGGGTATTGTAGCTGAGGGGATGGGATGGTTCAACTAACTGGCAAGCCAGGGAGCAGGATCACGCCACTCCAAAGTAGATTTTCCCACCCACCCGCCCCGAACCCGCTCATGTGGTTCGACAAGCTCACCATGAGCGGGGAGAGAAGATAGGCTCTCCTACTCGGTTCGCCTAAGGATTCTATTCCCATCTCGCAGCCATTTGGCGCGGAGAAGTGTGCTGGCATCGAGGAGTCGCTGAAGTGTCTTGTACTCTGAGTCTTTCAGTTTCGCAACGCCCAGGGCGGTTGCCGCAACAGCGGCAGCGGTAGTGCCAGGGATGAAACTTCTGTCATCGGTAGACCTATTAGACCAGGCATTGTCTATAGCAGCATCCCAGCCAGAGGGGCTTTCTTGAATCCTGTTACCTGTTGCAGGGCCGTTAGATAACTCTACGATGACATCGCCTCGTCCCCTTTGCCCCCTACTCCGGCGTATCCGTAGAGCTATCTGGTCAATGGACTCCATGCCATTAGATAGCTCAACTATGACATCGCCCCGTCCCCTTTGCCGGGTCACTTTTACTTCTGGAGACGAGTCCAAGAACCTGGAAAAAGTGGAGTAACCAAGCGCTCTAGGGTTGAAGGCTGGATCAAGACGCTGCATGGTCCCTATGAGCTTGCTGCCCGTTACCCTGCCCTGGTCATCAACGGATACTTTCATGGCACGAACCAAGAGGGAGTCGCCTGGCAGCGCTTGAGTAGCATCTGCCAACGGGGTTGGGCTGGCCTCCAGGTCAAGATAAAAATACTTGTCGCACGAGGCTACAAGCGTACTGGATACCGCCGCCTTTCTGCCAGCTCCAATAACGGACTTGCCTGCGGAACGCAGCTTAGTCACCAATGGAACGAAATCGCTATCCGCGGACACAATGACGAAAGTATCTATGAACGAGGACCCGTGCAAAAGGTCAACAGCATCAATGGCAAGCCGGATGTCGCTGGAGTTTTTGCCTGACGCCGCGGAATGGAAAAGGATCACAGGTTCAATGCCAAGCTCCAGCACTTGACCTCTGTCCCGCCTGGTGCTTTCTGCGGACCAGTCGGCGTATGCGCGCTTCACAACGATGCGGCCAATATCAGAGATCTGGTCGAATAGCCACCGGATAGACCCGAGGCCAACGTTTTCATAATCTATCAGTACCGCGATTTGCTGTTCTGCCATGAACTGTCCTTCCCAATTTGGATTGTTAGCCAGGTCTTACAGTACCTATGGTGGTTGCATTGTACTCTAGGAGGCCTTGCCGCCGCCACGATGCTACAATACCCGTGCCATGACAATGACTGCGCAGGCTATTGCTGATAGGTTGCGGGCCACACCCATGGTGCCCGGCGTGTACATCATGCGCGGGGGTGGCGGTGCGGTGCTGTACGTTGGCAAAGCAGCTATCCTGCGCAACCGCCTGCGTTCCTACTTTGGGTCGCCGGTGAACCTGTCGCCCAAGATACGCAACCTGGTGGGCCAAATCGCCGACTTTGAATATGTGGTGACTGAAAATGAGACCGAGGCGCTCATCCTTGAGAACACGCTGATAAAGCTCCACAAGCCTCAGTACAACGCGCGCCTCAAAGACGACAAGACGTATCCATATATCAAGATAGACCTGGCGGAGGAGTACCCCCAGGTCTACTTCACCCGCCGCGTCCTGCCTGATGGCGCTCGGTACTTCGGCCCTTTTGCCAGCGCATGGTCGGTACGTACAACCATGGACTTGCTGAAGAAGCTGTTCCCTTATCGCTCCTGCACTAAGCCCATCACGGGGACAGACACTCGCCCATGCCTGGAATACTACATACACCGATGCGTGGCGCCGTGCATTGGAGCTGTGTCACAGGAGGAGTACCGCGAGGTAATTGATCAGGTGGTCCTGTTCATGGAGGGAAAAACCGACCGGGTGCTACGAGACTTGCGACAAAAGATGGCGGAGGCCGCCGCCGAGCTGCATTTCGAGCGGGCGGCGCTGCTGCGAGACCAGGTTCGGGCTATTGAGCGGGTGGGCGAGAGTCAGAAGGTGGAGGCTCAAGGCGAGGAGGACCGTGACGTGGTGGCGCTGGCCATGAGCGGAGGCGAAGCGTGGGTAGAGGTGTTCTTCGTACGCCACGGCAAGCTCCTGGGCAGAGAGCACTATCTGATGGAGGGCACCAAGGACGACGAGCCGCCCCAGATTCTCGGCCAGTTCGTCAAGCAGTTCTACGATCGAGCGCCCTACATACCGCGTGAGTTGCTTCTTCAGTACCCGTTGGCGGAGGAAGCAGGCGTCATCGAGGCGTGGCTGGCGCAAAAGCGAGGCCGCCGGGTAACGCTACTGGTGCCGGAACGGGGCGCAAAGCGACGGCTGGTGCAGATGGTGGCGGACAACGCCGCGCAGGGACTTCAGCAGCGGGCGGTGAAGTGGCAGGCCGATACAAACAATCTCCAGAAGGCCATGGAGGAGGTGGCAGAGGCCCTGAGCCTGCCACGCCTGCCTCAACGGATGGAGTGCTACGACATTTCCAACATCCAGGGGACCAACTCCGTGGGCTCCATGGTGGTGTTTGAAGGAGCGCGGCCCAAGAACAGCCACTACCGCCGGTTCCAAATAAAGTCCGTGGAGGGCGTGGACGACTACTCCATGATGCAGGAGATGCTGCGCCGCCGTTTCCGCAGACTGTCGGAGCAGATGCGCTCCGGTGGTAACGTGCAGGCAGAAGAGACTACACCAACGGGGAGCGCAGAGGGGCAAAGCCTCTCTGCCGGGGTGCCAGGGGTGTCCCCTGGAAATCCCTCTTCTATCCCCGTCTCCCTTGGCAATGGAGAGGGGGACCAAGAGCCTGTCCTGAGCCTGCCGAAGGAGGGTGAGGGTTCTCCCGCCGCAAAGGAGCAGGCGTGGGGCATTGTTCCTGACCTGGTGCTCATTGATGGCGGCAAAGGACATCTGACGGCGGCCCTACAGGTGTTCCTGGAGCTGGGGCTGGTGGACACCGTTCCCCTGGCCAGCCTGGCCAAGGAGCGGGAGGAACTGTTCGTCCCGCATAACCCGGAGCCTGTCATGCTGCCTCGCGGGTCGCAGGGGCTGTTCCTGATGCAGCGCATCCGGGATGAGGCGCACCGTTTCGCTATCACGTACCACCGGCAGCGCCGCAGCAAGGGGGCCATACAATCGGTCATAGACTCGGTGCCGGGCATAGGCCCCAAGCGGCGACGGTTGCTGATACAGCGGTTTGGCTCAGTGGCCGGAATCAAGGCGGCGTCTATGGAAGAGGTGGCCAGCGTGCCGGGGATGACTATGAAGCTGGCGCAGAAGGTGAAGGAGTATCTTTAGATGCAAGCAGGCCATGAGATTCCCCAGCAGGCGAAGCCTCAGAACGACGACGGCTACCTGGAGGAGATGACCAGGGCCGTTTTCCAGGCTGGGTTTAGCTGGTCGGTCATCCGGGACAAGTGGCCCAATTTCCAGCAGGCATTCCACGGCTTTAGCGTGGACAGGGTGGCTGACTACAACGACGACGACCTGGAGCGGCTGTTATCCGACAGCGGCATAGTCCGCAACGGACGGAAGGTGGTGGCGACCATGGTGAACGCGCGTACCATTCAGGGCCTGGCCCAGGAGCACGGCTCATTCCACGACTACCTGCGGTCGCTGGACGGCCTCACCTACGACCAGAAGCGCAAGGCGTTGACCAGGCAGTTCAGTCACCTGGGCCCCACGGGCGTATTTGTGTTCCTGTGGCGGGTGGACGAGCCTGTGCCTGAGTGGGAGGAGAGGAATAGGTAGGAGGCTGTAAAAGAAGGCTGGCATGTTGTGAACGTGCCGAAGCGTGAGATCGATAAGCGCGAACGGGAACGTAAGCCGAAGGACAAGCAGCAAGCGGAGTCATGACGGCCACTCTTCCTTCGCTGTGGCTATGAAAGAGTCGTAGTCCATGTACACCGGGTCAATGTTCGGCACGGCCCTCATGGCAATTTCTGCGTGGTCAGCGTCCCGCGTCACGAAATATCGGTTTATGTTCCAGGCCAAGAAATCCGCAGCCTGAAGCCCATACACGGTTTTTGAATCGACCGCACCAACGCTACTTATCAGGCCCCAGTTCACATCTCTTTTCGCGCCCCGCCGTTTCCATTCCTTATACACGTGTTTCATGAATGACTCGTTTTTGTCGAAAAAGAGTTCCGCAGTTCCATCTTTGCCGAAGGGCCGAGAGTTGTCAGTCGGCAACATGCTTGCAGCGACGTTGACAACGTGGGTGACACAAAACTGCTCCGGCCGATAGTTTCGGAGTTGAGGATAGATCTCGACTGCTCTTCGGTAATCAGGCAGATTCACCGTGCAATTAGCACTGACGATGGTTTCCGTTGGAAAGCAACTGCTCGCCAAGTCGGAAAGGAGGTCACTGACGCGAATGGCCGTCCAACCATTTGCGACCGAAAAGGCACCCTGCAGGGCATTGGCCTCTTTCATGTGAAGGTAATCACAGTGGTTCCGTATAAGCGCCTCACCCCACCGCTTTTCAAATGCGTACCAGGCTTCTGGTGTTGCGATACAGCCTGCCAAGGTCAAATACTCACTACGCGGGTCATCGGACTTGCCGCTGCAGTCGCAGTATGCTTTGATGGCTACGGCCAAGATTAGGAATCTCCTGTAGTTGAAGGCCGACAGACTGGTTGTCGGCTCATAATAGGCATTATCAGCCACAGGTGTTGGTGTGTAAACTAGGTTATTGCCCTTGTTATCTCAGGTAGCGCCCATATCAGTCGAAGAGGCGCGGCCAGGCATCCAGGGCGGCGTGCTGCCTAAAGAAAGCGGCGGCTGAGGCCGTTACCCCTGTACCCCCTGCCCTACTCCTCTGATGCGCCCACAGGCGATGCGCCCACCCTGGCCTTGACTGTGTCTTCCATGCTTGCCTTGAGGGCGCGGAGCAGGCCGATGGCCACGTCCACGTACTCGGGGGTCAGAGGCGCGTTGAGGCGCGCTCCGCCGGCGATAAGATAAAGGACTGAGCTATCCGCCAAAGGTTCTGGGGACGGTTGTTCCCCGCGCGGAGAGGAATTGGAGAATATTTGCTGGCTGGGGGCAGAATGTTCTGCGCCAACTGGGGCTGATAAATGCCGCATGGCCCTGGCGACATCGCCCAGGTGCTTCTGGATAAGGGAGAAGCGGCGGACGATCTCCTCCCGGGGGGCCTTGGAGATTTCCTCCAGGGCTATCAGCAGGGTGGAGTCATCGGGGGCCTCGCCCTCAAACTTCTCGTAGAGCGCTCGCAGCAGGTCCACCCGTTGGAAGGCTTCTATCCGAGTCTGGCGGGCCTCTTCGGGGTTGGCGGGACGGAGAATCCTGCGGCCGAGGTCTGAAATCCTGAGCTCTCCCCTCCCTTCCACCAGGCCGAAGTCCCTCAGCGCGGCGATTTTGGCGAAGAGGGTGCCGCTGTTCTCCGCCATGGTCAGCTCCCAGGCGAGTCCCTTTACAGTCACTGTGCCTCGGAACTTGCTCAGGATGCGCCCGGCGATTTCTACTGCGTCGCCGAAGCGGATATCCGGGTAAGAGTAGGTACCTAGCTTGGCCATAGCAACTCCTCTTGCATTCCTGCTGTTTATTCTGTCTAAGACTCTACCATTCCCCTGCGGCTTTGTCAAGGGGTGCTAGAGAACCTACTGTAATCCTACTGAATCATACCAACGGAAATCTGGCTGACATGAGATATAATGCGTAAGCCTGCTGATTCATCCTGTCTGAGTTAGGCTGCCCCGGCGACGGAACCATCGGGCCTTGACAAAGCAATACACCCCTAGTAACGTCGAGGTTGGATTTTGTTAGCTTCTTTTCCCACAACCATCACATTTATGTCATATGTGGGGCTGAATCCAAGGTCGAGAGGGAGAGGAAATGGCGGTACCCATCGTTTATACCCTGAGCACCTGTCCCACGTGCGAGGATTTGAGGGCTGATTGGACAAGGCGTGGCATCGCCTTTGAAGAGCGCACGGTGGACCAGAGCCAGGAGTGGTTGGATGAAGCGCTGGGATACGATGACACTGTGCCAATCATCATCTATGAGGATGGGCGGATTGAGATAGGGTTCGCGGGTGAGGTTGGCTGACACATCGGATAGCCGGCGTGGCCGGCTGCGTGGGGGTGGGGTATCGGCAAAGCGGCTTGATAGGCGTAATAGAAGAGGAGGGACAGATGGTAGGCAAGACAAGCGTGGTGACCCCGGAGCGTTTCGCTTCTGGGCTTACGTACAGCGAGTACCTGGGCCAGGTAAAGGTGAACAAAGACAGGTTCGAGCAGTTCTACAACGAGTGCCAGGTTTCGTCCGGGGATGCTGATTTCTTCCGGAAGGCGGCCAAGCATCGCAACGGCCCCGCGAGGATGCTGGTGATAGGCGAGGACTGGTGCCCGGATGTGTACCGGGGGATGCCGGTCATGGCGCGCATAGCTGAGGCGGCGGGGTTGGAGATGCGGGTCTTCCCGCGGGACCAGCACCTCGACATCGCGAACGAGTTCCTGAAACAGGGGGAGTTCCTATCCATTCCAGTGGTGGTCTTCTACACCAAGGATATGCGGTACATCTGCCACTGGATAGAGCGGCCAGCCTTTGCTGACCGGGAGCGCGCCCAGATCCAGGAGGAGGTCAAGCGGGCGATGCCCGGCGCCGATGACCAGGCGATAAGAGCGGAGACGCGGACCAGGACGCAGGCGAGGCAACTGGTCTGGCAGCAGGAGTCTATCAAGGAGATGCGCCAGATGGTGGCCGAGAAGGTGGGATTGAAGTAAGTTCTTGACCTAACCCCCTTGGTCCCCCTTCCCGCTGCGGGAAGGGGGAAAGGAAAGAGTGGACGGGGGACACCCCCGTCTTCCCCCGTAAGGGGTATTGCCCCCTGAACTCCTCTTTTTCCGCAGCCTGCTAGTACCCAAGCCTCAGCAGGAAGGCTCGGTCCATCTGCCAGTTGGGATGCACCTTCACCCATAGCTCCAGGTGGACGGGCCGGTCCAGAAGCGCCTCGATCCCCTGGCGCGCCTGGGTGCCAATCTCCTTCAGCATAGCGCCGCCGCGGCCTATGAGGATGGCCTATTGCGAATCCTTCTCAACGTAGAGGATGGCGCTAATGTAGTCCTTGCCGCCGTGTTCCTCGGACTGCTCCTGAAAGACATCAATCTCCACGGCGACGGCGTATGGGACCTCTTGGGCATAGGCATTGAACACCTGCTCTCGGATTAGCTCGGCGGCCAGGAACCGCTCCGGACGGTCGGTGACATCGTCGGGAGAAAAGAGCGGTTCGCCTTCCGGCAGGTGGCGGACTATGAGGTCCAGCAGCGTGTCCACGCCGTCCTGCTGCACAGCGCTGATGGGAACGATCTCCAGGAATGGGTAGAGGCGAGCATACGCCTCCATCACGGGCAGGAGCTCTGGCTTCTTGACCAGGTCTATCTTGTTGATGGCAAGGATGGCCGCTCTGGTTTCTCTCCGCAACTCGCCTATGAGCCTGTGTTCGATCTCACCAGGCGGCTTCGGTTCCACCACCATGACTACCAGGTCGGCTTCGTGGAGGGCCTCAAGGGTCGAGGATAGCAAGCGCCTGTCAAGCTCGTCATGCCTGCGGTAAGGTAGGCCGGGGGTGTCCAGGAACGCCACCTGGTAGGTTTCGCCTGTGAGCACACCCAGGATCTTGTGGCGGGTAGTCTTGGGCTTGGGGCTGACGGCGGAGAGCTTGAAGTCCACCAGGATGTTCAGAAGCGTGGACTTGCCCACGTTGGGCCGGCCCGCGATGCTGACGGTGCCGTAGTGGAAAGGTGGAGACGCAGCGGCTTGTTGGGATTGCATACGACTATGGTAGCAGAGTGGAGGGGGCTATGGCAGGCCAACGACTGAACAAACATGGGCATGACCGGGTAGGTTGAGTAGTTCCCCTGGGTTATTATCTCTGCTTAGCCGCGACCAGGCGTTCGTTCTGGATGGTAACAGTGGGATCAGGGTTTGGTTGAGGGACGGGAAGCTCCTGCTCTTTCAGCAGCGCAATGTGCTCGTCCATACCCCACTTCGCCTGGTAGATGCAGTCCTCTACAGAATGCCCAATGCCTGTGAACCCTTCGAGGTCGGGTGAATAAAAGCCAAAGAAAGTGGGGTCTTCTGTGGCTTCGATCACCAGAGAGTATTTGAGACCAAGCATACTACCTCCCCCGAGGGCGATTCCCCTACGCCTTGACTCTGCCTGCCAGCCAGCGTTTTAAGGATGCCTGGCTTTCTCCGGAATGGCGCCCAGCCAGCAGGCCTTCCACGCTAATATCCTCGTCCAGGGCCTTCCAGTGGATGCCCTGGCCCTTCCCGATCAATCGCCAGTTGCCTCGCTCCTCTGGCGTGGCGTGCAATAGCCTGGGATACCAAGCCAGTGGCACTGAAATGGTCCTGCCATCGCTCAGCTCCACCGTTAGGGCCTCGTCGGTGACCGCCACCCCTATAGCGTCTGGAACCTTGATCTCAACCTTGGAAGTAGTCATGCCAAGCCTCCAACAACACGGAGTGTTGCTCCTCCACAATGCGGTGGATACGCCTCATCTCGGACCGTCCGAACCCACCGCTCCGCTCTAGCCGGATCGGGTCTAGCCAGAATTTTGCCACGCTATCATCTCGCTCGACATGAACGTGTTCTGGCTCATCTCGGTCGCCAGCATAAAAGAAGAACCGGTACGGCCCAACATGCAGGACGGTCGGCATCCACTACCTTCCGTAACTCTCTTCGCCTGCCGTGTAAAGCATCGACCTACCATTGAACAAACATCGGCATGTCTGATTTCTTGTACTTATAGCTATCCTTCTGGGAAAGAGTCTATCAGCATTCTGCCCACGTAAGCAACGAGGCGAAAGTTCGTCCCCATGCTCGAAACCATTTCCTTTTCAACCGGCAGTTGCGTGTGCCGCCCGGCGCGGAGTTCAACTAGAGTCGAACTGCACCGTAACCACACCCTTGGAATGCCTGTCTAGCCAGTATCCATATCATTCTCCAAACGTCTCAGGCTCTCCTTTTTCGAAACAATCATCGGCCAAGAGGAGTCAAGGAAAGCGTCGGATCTTAGCAAATCATATCGCGGTCGCCAGCGCTCGGACGTCAGCCCCTACCGTCTGACAGCCATTTGCCGAACCAACACCACGTCAGAGACGACTCCGTACTCGGTCCCCTCCCAAGTGAATGTGATGTTCCGACCGGGGCGCTCGCCGCAGTCGTCGAGGTATTCACGGATTTCCTCGGTAATGAGAGGCTTGGCCCGTTTCAGTTTCCATGAATCAAAGTAGTTTCTCTGGTCGACAAGCACTAGAAACAGGCGGTTTGCAGCGTCGAAACGCCTATCTCCCTGGTTCTCGTACAACCAACGAATCAGGTCGGTTGGATCCTCAGCAATGCCATCCACAACAGTGTTACGAAATGCGCGAAGCTGCTCAATCACTGCCCTGGCGTCCTCACTGGGATCGTCTTCCGCTTTTGCCCAAAGGTCTGGCAACAGGTCTGCATCAGCAAGATCCGCGGGAATGGGCAACCCTCTCCTCCGAGCGACTTGCTTCAGGAGTGTCATCTCCGGTCTCTCACCTGCCCCCTTGCGCTCTTTAGCAAGGTAACCTTCCGGTAGGTAGGTTACCTTTAGATCGAAGGGAACGTCTCTGACGAAGAAGTCAATCTTCTTCACCAAGCCAACTGCTGGTAGAACGTCGGGATGCTCCTTGAAAACATCTTCGATTATGATCGATGTCCAATGGTTGTACCATGAACAGATGACGTAGCCCCTCATGCTCACCAACAATTCGTTGTCGATAGATTGACAAAGGCGGTCGTAGTTACGGATTTTCTTAACGTAGTTATCGACGATGGTTTGCTCCAAGTTGTTTTGGCGAAGCCCTCCCCAGTTGAACTCTTGAACTCGGTAAAGTTGATTTACAAGATCCGGTTCCAGGCGGTCACGTTCTATCCGCTCCTCCCGGTAGATTTCGCGAATACAGGCCTCGATCATTTGAGTCGTGACTCTTGAATCGAATGCCGCTTCGAACAGGGCACGCGCCCCCACCTCTGGCATCGCGACTCCTGACCGTTCAAATAGTCGCCGAAGATACGCTGAGCGGTTGAGCGAGCGCAACTTGAGAAAACGTCGTCCGGCGGCGACGGCGGTAAGGTTATTGAGTTGGTTGGCTCGATACAGCCTATCTGCCTCGGCAAAAGACAGTGGCATCGCTACTCCCTCAACCTAGGCATTGAGGTGTTCCACCCCCCTATGCCTGTAAGCTGCGGAATGACAGAAGTCGAACGAGAATACACCAAAACGTAGTCGGTCTTCAGCGCCCCTTTCCGGTTGTCCTGGACCACAGACGTCGCCGAGTACCTGAGTGGAAAACACCCCAAGTATGTCAAACCTGACTGTGTCGCCCCCTCAAGTTCTTGAACGACTTCCCAACTAGACTTGTCCCTCGCGTTGAACATCAACGCCAACGAACCCGTGGGTGTTAGTTTGCGAGAACCTTGATCTAACAGTTTTCTCATGCGGACAACATACTCAGTGCGGGTCTTGTGACGCTCTTTTGCGTTCGAAACGACAACTTCTGACGCAAAGTCCACGTCTGCACCAAGAATACAATTCCATATCTCCGACAGCTCAAGGTAAGGTTCTCGGTCGGAATGCGGCGGGTCTGTAAGAACGAGATCTGCGCTGCCGTCGGGAATCACGTCCAGCACTGCTAACGCGTCGCCCGTCACGAGAGCGCATTGCGCCTTTCCAGTCAAGACCGCATCGATGTTTCCAACCGAGACACGTTCCTGTTCCTCCAACTCCTCAAGTGCCCTAATAAGTTTCCGAACGCGAATCTCAAGACAATTCCAAACATTAACTTCAAAATGGACGTTTGGGCGCCAAAACCCGATGACCCACGATCCAACCTCTGTGTTGCTCTGTGATCGACCTTCCTTTTTCCCTCGGCCCGTAATTGCGAATACCATCTTGGACATTTGGCCTGCGGCCGCCGTCAAGGCCAACAACATCGCTGGCCGTGATCGGGCCGGAACGGCGTCTATAGCAGAGAGCAAAACATCAATGTTGTGCACCGCACGGCCCGTAAATACGTCAGTCAACGTCATGGATGCCACAGCATTGATGCGAGAATTGGTGAAGAATCGGGGTTTCCTAATCCTAGTTGACTCGTACCCCTCATAGTTCGCGGCAAGGGTACGATCCAGCTCGCTTGGAGCAACTTCCCGTCGTCCCGTTCCCCTACCCATCACCCACATGTCACGCAGCTTGTTACCTTCCCATAAATAATGCGTAATCGCGCGGCCTATTAAAGGACAATGGTAAGTTGCGAGGATTGGCGACTTGGCTATTGTCTCTAGTTGCCTGAATGCGATCTTGATGTCATCGACGGGCGGCGGCGACACCAAGAGCGTAGACAACCGAACCGCTACAGGGTTCAGGTCTATTCCAATGAACTTTCGGTGTAGACGCGTAGCCGCGACGCCCGAGGAGCCGGAGCCGACGAAGGGATCCACAACAAGGCCCCCAGGTTCGGACAAGTGATCAATTAGAAATAGGAGTGGCTCCAGCGGTTTCTTGCCCCAGTATTTGTGGAACGCTTGCAACCCAACATATCCACTGGGGTGGGCCAATTCTTCAACGCTGGAACCACTATCATGCCGTTCAAACAGCGCCAGTTGCTGGTTTGCCATCATCTTCTCCAGATCCAGGCGGTCAGGAATCTCGGTCCCAATCCTGGCTACAGCAGTGGTTCAAGAAGTTGCCACCCCAGAGAGCCAGGCCTTTTCCATGCCCACCATTATGCACGGCTGTGGCTAGGCCGCAAGAGGGCGGCTTCTTAGAGCACATACGTGACAAGGGCCGGGAGCACGCCTAGGCAGGTCAGGGGAGGCCGAACATGGCATCAGGCGACAGTGCCCGCCGCGTCACCCTTCAGGTCTTGCAACTCCCACACCAACGAATTCCGTTCCCTGCATTCTGAGAGCTTCGCCTTGATTTTTTACTAATTTCTGCCCCCCTGTGAGACGGGCGGGGGCAGAAGGTTCCTAGCTGGCCGACCAGAAAAACGAAGAGTGGCATCCGAGGACATCAGGGATGAAGTACCATCCCTTTCCGTAATCAAGCAAAGGCGGGCTGCGCCCGCCGCCGCCGTGAGCCCTTCGCTAGACATTGAGATCATCTGAGTATCACGGCCTTTACCCTGTTCATTGCCCATGAAGGTGTTAATCCCACTAAGGAGAGTATATACCACCGCTCCCTACACAAAGTCAAGTGGTATTTTACACAGAATGCCACCACCAGGTCACCACTGGGTACAGTCGTGACCTGGACGGGACGCTGATAGTCTTGCCTGGCCGAACAGCGGGATTGGGCCAAGGCCCACCCGCCGGGGCCAGGCTACGACCATCACACACTAAGGGGGAACTTTCGCCTTGAAAGGTTCCCCCTTAGCAACCCCTTCAAAGACGGGGTGGCTACCGCGTGCATTATGTAAGGTCTTAG
>JAUSCR010000067.1 GCA_030651175.1 Dehalococcoidia bacterium | reverse complement strand
CACAGGTATTGCTGAGCTAGTACCTACTATCGTAAATCAGCGTACACGAGGGCGTGCTCTAAGTTCCCGCTCATCCTGAGCTTGTCGAAGGACATGAGCGGGAAATTCCCTCCGCTCGTATGGTTCGACAGGCTCACCACGAGCGGAGGATGATAACGCGCTTTTTCGCAAGCAGGTACTTGTCCTTGCCCAAGGATAACAGGGACTGTCCCTGCACCATCGGTATCGGTTAGACTGCTACCATGTCCCTTGCGCTTACGCTGGCCGTGAGAGGCGTCACCCTTCTGGGTGTCCTTCTGGTGGTGCTGGTGCTGGTAGTGGTGGTGCTGGGGGCCACCGGCTTCTCCGACCGCATGCTCACCGCCATCGTCAGCGAGGAGCTGCGGGGTATCCGGGAGGGCCTGGCCAAGACAATCCGCGATCCGGACCAACTGGAGCAAACGCTGCGGGCCAGGCGGACAGAGCTTCAGCGCTTCTATGGGCTGGACAAGCCGTGGTACACCCGCCTTCCAAATGCGGTCAGGCGAGTGATCACCCTGGACATGGGAGAGGCCCGGACATTACGCAGCTTCAAGGGCAGTCCCAAGGTCACATCCATAGTAATGGAGCGCCTGCCTTACACAGTGCTGCTCCTGACCACCTCATCCGTCATCACGGCGATCATTGGCCTGGCGGTGGGCGTCAAGCTGGCGACCCGGGTGGGAAGCCGTCTTGACAGGAGCGTCTCCTACCTTTCGGCCATCTCTTACGCTTTGCCGGCATGGTGGACGGGAATCCTGCTCATACTGCTGCTGGCCTTTGAGGTCCGCCTTCTGCCGTCGGGTGGCCTTTACAGCTCGCCTCCGCCCGCGGGCGGCATCGTCCGGTTCCTGGACCTGCTGTACCATGCCCTGTTGCCGGTGACTACCCTGGTGCTGGTGTCCGTGGGGGCGTGGATATACACAGTGCGCACCATGGTGCTGAACACGGCGCAGGAGTTCTTTGTCACCGTGGCCAGGGCCAAGGGTCTGCCGGAAGGGCGTGTGATGCGCCGGTACATTCTGCGGGTGGCGGCTCCTCCCATAGTCACCAACCTGGTGCTGGGTCTGGCCGGCTCTCTTGGCGGAGCCATTCTCACCGAGACGGTGTTCAACTGGCCGGGCATGGGCCGCCTCTACTACGACGCCATCCTCACCGCCGACGAGGGAGTGATTGTGGCGCTGACATTCATGTTCACTCTTATCTACGTGGTAGCCAGGTTTGCGCTGGAGGTGATTTACGTTGTCCTGGACCCCAGGATACGGTACACGTGATACCCATGCCCCGTCTTGTTCCAAAAGTCCGGAGGATACTAGGAACCCTGGTTCCTTGTCGGGGGATTGGGGGTGTCCCCCAACTTCCTTTTCTTCCCCCTCTCCCGCCTCATGCGGGAGAGGGGGCTAGGGGGTGAGGGTTTGAGGCGCTTCCAATGAACTTGCGTGACTCGCTTAAGTTGGTGATGGCCAGCGGCTCAGGCAGGCTGGGCGTAGCCTTCCTGGCCACCCTGGTGCTGGTATCAGCCTTCGTGCTGTTGCGGTTCCCCCTGGACTTTGGCCCTCGGCGCTGGAACAACCCCGCGCAGTGGGCGGACAATCCCAAAGCCGCACCCCCCGTATGGTGGAGCGTGATCCATAGGGATAGATTTGTTCCCCACACGGTCTTTGCTGGGACGGAACCGGCGTCGGTGGCCCAGGTAGCGGGCGGGCAGGAGCGCCTGTACACATTTACGTATGACCACAAGGGGCTATCGCCTCCCACCTTCATGGTTTTCGTCCTATCCGATGTCCGCTTCCTCGACCGCCCGCCGGTGGTCTCCGTGGATGTGGTCCGTCCCGATGGCCGGAGTGTAGTTCTGCTCCAGACCGTGGTGCGGGGGCCGCGATCCGGCGAGTCTCCTCCCTACCTGCGCTACCAGGAAACACCACTCAGGATAAACCTGTCTGGGAACCAGGAGAGCGTTGACGCTGTTTCCGCAATGGTGCGCCGGGAGTTCGGCGTTGCCCTGACGCCCGCTGACCTCCAAGGCAAGCTGGAAGAAGCCCTGTTTGGCATCCCAGTGGAAGGGTCGCCTGGGGAGTTCCAGCCCCTGAATGGCACATACCAGTTCAACGTGCGCGCTATGGTAGGAGACGCCTCGGACACCTTGGGAGGCGTCAAGCTAATTCTGGGCGGCACGGCGTACGGCATGATGGGCACGGACGCCCTGGGGCGAGACCTGGCTCTGGGGCTGCTGTTCGGTTTCCCTGTCGCCCTGGCTATCGGCCTTTCCACATCTATCCTATCCACTGTCATCGGGACATTTCTGGGCATAGTGAGCGGCTTTCTGGGGGGCAAGACTGACATTGCCATCCAGCGTCTGTCCGACGTCTGGAGCAATATACCGCTTCTGCCCATCCTCATATTCCTCATATTCATTCTGGGCCAAAAGCTGTGGCTGGTGGTGGTCATCATGATCCTGTTCGGCTGGCCTGGACTGACCATAGTGGTGCGCTCCATGGTGCTGCAGATGCGCACCGGACAGCTTGTGGAGGCCACACAGGCTCTGGGGGCCTCCCGTAAGCGCATCATGTTCCGTCACATCCTTTTCCAGATTGCGCCTTTCGTTTTTGCCCAGATGATTTTCTTCACGCCAGCCGCCATCCTTGCCGAGGCTGGCCTTAGCTTCCTGGGCCTGGGCGACCCGTCCATTCCCACCTGGGGCCAGATTCTGGAGTCCGGCTTTCGGACAGGTGCGGTGTACGTGGGGTACTGGTGGTGGGTGCTTCCGCCCGGGCTGCTCATTGTAGCCACCGCCATGACCTTTGCCCTGGTGACGCTGTCGTTGGAGCCTATCATCAATCCACGCCTGCGGACTATGCGATGACCAATTCACCTATGCTTCGGGTCTCAGACCTGCGCCTGTCCTATAGCACGGCCAGAGGCGACCTGCCCGCGGTGGACGGCGTATCTTTTTCTATCCAGGCTGGCGAGGCATTAGGACTGGTAGGCGAGTCGGGGGCAGGCAA
This sequence comes from Dehalococcoidia bacterium, assembly GCA_030651175.1. Taxonomy (GTDB): domain Bacteria; phylum Chloroflexota; class Dehalococcoidia; order Lucifugimonadales; family SHYF01; genus SHYF01. The sequence goes on along the minus strand of JAUSCR010000067.1, from coordinate 3,144 downwards.
GAGCAGCCTGGCCCTAGCCTTGATGCGCGTCTTGCCCAGGAATGTGGCCCAGCACAGCGGCGTGGTGGAGCTGGAGGGCGTGGACTGCGCCGGCATGGACGATGAGACGTTCCGCCGGCAGATACGGTGGAGCAAGATGGCTATGGTGTTCCAGGGGGCTATGGAGTCGCTTAACCCGGTGGTGCGCGTGGGCGAGCAGGTGATAGAGCCGATGCTTGTGCAGGGCCACGTTACCAAGAAGGAGGCGGCGCTGGAGGCCCTACGGCTGCTGGAGGTGGTGCGACTGCCGGCAGAGGCCTACGACCGTTACCCTCACGAGCTAAGCGGTGGCATGAAGCAGCGGGTGCTCATAGCTATGGCGCTCATCCTGAAGCCCAGGGTGCTCATCCTGGACGAGCCAACGTCGGCGCTGGACGTCACGGTGCAGGCGCAGATAATGGACCAGCTCAAGGAGCTGAAGCAGGAGATGAATCTGACTATCCTGTTCATCACCCACGACATCGCCCTGGCCAGCGACGTGTGCGACCAGATAGGCGTGATGTACGCGGGTAAGATAGCCGAGCTTGGCCCGGCGGAACGAGTGCTGCGCAGCCCGTCGCATCCTTACACCAAGCTGCTTCTGGCCAGCGTGCCCAGGCTTCACCAGGAGGAGCAGCCAGGGTTCATCCCCGGCAGCCCGCCGGACATGCTTGACCTGCCATCGGGGTGCCGCTTTCATCCCCGCTGCCCGTTTGTTTTTCAGCGGTGCATAGCGGAAGAGCCGTCGCTGCTTGCGGCAGCCCCGGAACACCAGGCGCGGTGCTGGCTGGTGGAGCAACGCCCATGAGCCTTCTCCTTGCTGTGGATGGCGCAGTCGTCGAGTTTCAGGCCCGCAAGGGGCTGCTAGGCTCCGTGCCGGTGAGGGCGCTGGACGGCGTCTCTCTGCGTCTTGACCGGGGCGAAACTGTGGCCCTGGTGGGCGAGTCGGGCAGCGGGAAGACAACACTGGCGCGGGTATGCCTTCGGCTCCAGCAGCCCACCAGTGGCAAGGTGAGCTTCGATGGGCAGGACATTACCCACTGGACTGCGGGGCGTCTCCAGCAGTTCCGTCGCCGCGCCCAGGGCATATTCCAGGACCCGTTCTCCAGCCTGGACACCAACATGACCGTGGGGCAGATAGTAGAGGAACCCCTGATCATCCACGGCCTGCGGGATGGACGCCTGGACAAGGTATACAAAGCTCTGGAGGAGGTGAAGCTCACGCCGCCGGATGAGATGACGGCCAAGTTCCCGCACATGCTATCGGGAGGCCAGCGGCAGCGGGTTGCCATTGCACGGGCGCTGGTGCTCCAGCCGGAGCTTGTGGTGGCCGACGAGCCTGTGTCCATGGTGGACGCATCCAGCCGCGCGGAGATACTGTACCTGCTGCGAGAGCTTCAGGAGCGGCACGGCACTGCCTTTCTTTACATCACCCACGACATCGCCACGGCCTACCACTTCTCCCAAAGGATCGCCGTCATGTACCTGGGGCGCATAGTGGAGACGGGCGCTACCAGGGAGGTCATAGGCAATCCGCTGCACCCGTACACGCAGGCCCTGCTGAAGGCTGTGCCGGAGCCAGACCCCGACAACAGGCTCAGGCGCCGTGCCGTGGTTGAGGGCGAGCCGCCCAGCCCCGCCCACCCGCCCTCCGGGTGCCACTTCCATCCGCGCTGCCCTTACGCCTTCGGGCCTTGCCCTACGCAGGCTCCGCCCCTGGTGGAGGTGCGCCCAGGCCACTGGGCCGCCTGCCACCTGTGGCCCGGTGCGGATGCCAAGGCACGGCTGGGGGAGAGGCCGAAAGCGGGCTAGGCGTTACGGTAAACGGGCTAAAGCTTTTGGGAATTATACACGGGCGAGGCTACATGATAGACTCTCCCTATGCTTTGGCTCAGGCGCCTTGCGCGGGAATACGTCGTGGTCTCGGCACTCTTTATTGCTGCCGCGTTCACAATCTTGGACGGCGCAGGGTTGGTTGAAGCAATCTCTGGGTACAAGCCAGCTAAGGGATGGCTGTACCCTGGTGTGTTCATCCTATTCGCCGCAATCGTCGTTATCCGGTTAGTCAGACTGCAAGTAAGGATTGATGCAACCCAGGAGAGGATACGTTTTTCGGCAAGACCAGGCACCTACGCACTTAACTACCCGATTGCCCCTGGACAGCCCTTACCCCTTGACGAGGTGAGCATAGAAACCACTATCTATTTTGAGATCTGGACCGATATAGATGTCGACACCGCTAAGCTCGTTCTGAATGTCGTAAGCTTTCGTCGGAGGCGTTGGTGGCAGCTATGGAATCTGTTACGCCCGAAATCTCAGCGGGTGCTCGGCATACGCATTGAGGGCCAAGATGACCCCAGGTATCGCAGACAGCTCAGACGCACAGAGAGGCAGCCGTTCGAAGACCACGCAACATTCAAATGGCGAGGGAAGAGAGAGATCGTAGATCGTGGTGGCCAGTTCCGGCTGGAACTAGCCCTGGAAACAGGGAGTCCGCACGGGATTTGGAGGGCAATCGTGCATACTAACCTGTTCGAACGCGGGGCGACTACGCCACTCTGAGGCTCAATCAGCTATGAGGTTTTCGTACTCAAGGATTTCGCGCGAGAGTAGCTTCGCCAGCATACCCCTGAACCGATGATCCCTAAACTATCTCTTCTGAATGACGTGCGGAGGTGCACCATGCGGGGATTGATATTGCTCCTGCTTACTGTTGCCCTGGGCTTGGCGCTGGCTGCCTGTTCGCAAGGGCCGACCAAGGAGCAGATTCAGGCCATGGTTCAAGCGGAGGTACAAGCGGCAGTTCGGGCGGAGCTTGAAGCTGCTGTGGCCCAAATCAAGCAAGGGCCGCTTGGCCCTCCTGGGCCGCAGGGTGAAAGAGGCCCAGCAGGAGAAAGAGGGCTTCAGGGACAGCAAGGCCTCCAAGGCCCTGTCGGAGCGCGAGGGCCAGACGGGCCTGTAGGTGTCGCGGCGTTGTCCTCCAGAGATGCGAGCCGCCTTTCTACCCTCGAGTCAACTGTCAGCTCGTTGGAGCGGGAAGTCTCAGCCTTGAAATCCGCATCAAGCAAGTACGTCAAGAAGGGGGGCCTCGGCCTCTATGGTAGTATTGACCTAGGGCAACTCGAC
>JAUSCR010000047.1 GCA_030651175.1 Dehalococcoidia bacterium | reverse complement strand
TGTACCTGATCCCTCCCATCCTGCGGGGCGGGCGCAGGAACTATCAGGCGGCCAGGGAAGTGGTAACGGCCTTCCGTGGGCAGGCCATGTCATTCTGAGGGGTCACGATGCAATCGGGACGACGAAGAATCTTGTATGCCGGCTACCTGCCAGCCCCAACTACCGTAGAGGAGCAACCTTAAAGGCTGATAAGATTCTTCGTCCGCCTGCGGCGGACTCAGAATGACATTGAAATCCCAGAATTACCCTGACCTACGTGACTCCAAAGCATAACCCCCTAACTTATAGCCAGGAGCCTATGTCAGAAGCAATTGAGGTCCAAGACCTGGTAAAACGGTACGGCAGCTTGACCGCCGTGGATGGCGTTTCCTTCTCGGTCCACCAGGGGGAGGTGTTCGGAATCCTTGGCCCCAACGGCGCGGGCAAGACCACCGCCCTGGAGATTATGGAGGGCCTTCAACAACCCACCTCCGGCCGCACACTGGTGATGGGCATGGACAGCCACCGGGAGGCAGCCAAGGTCAAGGAGCGCATCGGCGTCCAGCTTCAGGCATCGGCCTACTTCGAATACCTGACCCTCATGGAAATCCTTCGCCTGTACAGCCGTTTCTACACACGGAGTCTGTCGCCCAAAGATCTGCTGGAAAAGGTCGGCCTCACCGAGAAAGCCAACACCACGGTAGGAAAGCTCTCAGGCGGGCAGAGGCAGCGGTTCACCATCGCCGCAGCGCTTGTGAACGACCCGGAGCTGGTATTCCTGGACGAGCCTACCACCGGGCTGGACCCCCAGGCACGGCGCAACCTCTGGGACTTCATCCAGTCCATAAACCAGGACGGACGCACGGTGGTGCTGACCACACACTACATGGAGGAGGCCCATCTGCTCTGCCAGCGGGTGGCGATCATGGACAGAGGCAAGATAGTGGCGCTGGACACGCCCACCAACCTGGTCAGGGCGCTACCTGTGCCCTACGAGGTAAAGGTCATGGCCGATGGCCCCATGCCCCAGGCCAACCTGGAAGCTCTCGACGCCGTGAAGAACGTGCGCTTTGATGGCGACGGCTTCTGCCATTTGCGCTCGGCGGATGCGGCCAGAACCCTCCAGGCCCTAATGCGCTGGGCCAGCGACAAAGGAATAGGCTTTAGCTACATGGAGGTGGTGCCCGCCAACCTGGAAGACGTGTTTTTGGAGATCACAGGGCACCAGCTAAGGGACTGAAAATGCTGCTTGCGCTTGTCCTGGCCAATTTGAAGATGATCTATCGCAACCGCCAGGCCCTTTTCTGGGCCATGGCATTTCCGCTTATCTTTGTTGTAATCTTCGGACTCTTTCGCCTGGACGAGCCACCGGATGTGGAGATCCTTTTCATCGATCAGTCGCAAGACGCGCTATCCAAGGGGCTTATAGCCAGCCTGTCGGCCATGGCGGGCTATAAGCTGGAGGAGCGCCAGGACGTCGCAACGGCGCGGCAGGAGGTGAAGGACGGCGACAAGGGCTACTTGCTCATCATCCCTGAGGGGATGGCCTCCCTTCTGGATAATAGGATCAACCCAGAGCCTGTCAAGGTCACGCTGCTCTACGACAGGGGCAGCCAGACAGCGCCCACCATCATCGGGACAGTGCAGCGGTTCATTGAGGAGACCAACAAGCAAATAGTGCAGGCTCCTACCTTTCTGGCGTTACAGGCCGAGGGCGTACAGTCACGCCAGCTTACCTACTTCGACTTCCTGCTCCCTGGGTTAGTGGGCATGGGAGTGATGACCTATTCCATTATTGGAATTGCCTCGGTGATAACCCTCTACAGGGAGCAGAAAATCCTAAAGCGCATCCTGGCAACGCCGCTGAAGGTACGCACGTTTTTCATTGCCCAGATCATTTCCTACCTCCTCCTCTCCGTTCTTCAGGCCGTCGTCATAGTTGGGGCGGGTATTCTGCTCTTCAAGGCCCATGTGTACGGCAGCTTCCTCGGGTTACTGCTGCTGGTGATCATTGCCAACATCGTCTTTCTCAACCTGGGGTTCATCGTGGGGGCCATTGCCAAGAATGTCCGCGCCGCCGATGGGCTTGCCAACGCCGTTTCCATGCCAATGATGTTCTTATCCGGCACATTCTTCCCAAGGGAGAGCCTACCACCTGTTATGGCCAGCGTAGTGGGGTATCTGCCGTTGTCGCCCCTGCTGGACGCCATGCGCGGCGTGGCCCTGGAAGCCAAGCCCTTCTGGGCGTACCCGACAGAGCTGGCTATCCTGGGAGCATGGATGGCCGTTACGTCTGTGCTGGCTATCAAGCTTTTCAGGTTTGAGTAGCGGGTGCGGGGGAATCCCTCACCCTCCTCCTGCAACCGCCGGGTGACAGGAGGAGGGTCCACCGCTCATTTCCTTCGACGAGCTCAGGATGAGCGGTATAAGGGTGTTCCGCTCATGGTGAGCCTGTCGAACCACATGGGCGGAACACCATGCGACCTCATTCCTTCCCACTCACCTACCTTCCTTCAGTAGCAGCCGGATGTCGTGAACCAAGGGCTGTGGGACCAGAGGAGGAGTGGCGGACACTACCCGGAGCTTGCCTTCGCGGTCTATCAGATAGACAGGCGCGGAGTGGCCTACCAGGTATTCTGTGGCGACGCTTTGCGCACTTGCCTCGTGGGAAGTCTCCTTCTCCGCGGCCACGTGGTAGTTACGCCAAACAGCCTCCAGCTCCTGGCGGGTGCCGGTCAGGAACGCCCACTTGTGGAGCATCCCCATTTGCTCCGAGTACCGGTACACCTGCTCCACGGTGTCCCGTTCTGGATCCACAGTAATAGCTAGGAAGGCGGTTTTCGTGACATCCGCTTCCAGGGCGTCGTAGGCCATGCCGAGGGTCTGGGTAGTCAAAGGACAGGCATCTGGGCAACTGGTATAAATGAAGGTCAGTCCTACCACCTTGCCTTTGAAGCTGGACAGGGACACCGGCTGGCCAAACTGGTCCCGGAGCGTGAATGGGGCCGCAGTTTGCGCAGGGGTAAGCTCTGTGCCGCTAAGAAGGCTTTCGCCGTGCAGCCCACGGAGAGCATCAGCGCGGCGGCGAAGGCAAGGAGCGGCCAGCCCAAGCGGTGATACGGGAGCAGGCGCATCACCTTGGCCACGGGTTTACGAGGCTCTCCACAATGACAAGAGTGAAGAGCAACGCCAGGTAGAGCAGGGAGTAGAGGTA
>JAUSCR010000044.1 GCA_030651175.1 Dehalococcoidia bacterium | reverse complement strand
AGTACGACCAGCCCATCGCCGGCAAGGGCTGGATGGCTATTCTGGTGGACGGCCAGGAGAAGAAGGCGGGCATCACCCGCGTCCACCTGGAGGAGGACGTGGCCAAGCTGTTCCACCGCGCCGACCCTTCGGGCGAGACATACAGCCTGCTGGACGTGAACCGCGCCGGCGTGCCCCTCATGGAGATCGTCGGTGAGCCAGACCTGTGCTCCCCCGAGGAGGCACGGCAGTATCTGGTCAACCTGCATTCCATCATTCAGTACTTGGGCGTATCCACGGGTAACATGGATGAGGGCAGCTTCCGCTGCGACGCCAACATCAGCGTGCGGCCCAAGGGAAGCACCACCCTTGGCACCAAGGTGGAAGTCAAGAACATGAACAGCTTCCGCTCCGTGTTCCGGGCGCTGGAGTACGAGATCGAGCGCCAGGAGCGCGTGGTACGCGAGGGTGGCCGCATCGTGCAGGAGACACGAGGCTGGGTAGAGGAGCGGGGTGTCACCGTCTCCCAGCGCTCCAAAGAGTACGCCCACGACTACAGGTACTTTCCGGAGCCGGACCTGCCGCCTCTGGCCATCAGCCGCCAGTGGGTGGAGGAGATACGCTCTCGCATGCCTGAGCTTCCAGAGGCCAGACGCAACAGGTACACGCAAGAGTACAGCCTGCCCGCTTACGACGCTGCGCTTCTAACGGCGTCCAAGCCGACGGCGGACTTCTTTGAGGCGGTCGTGGCTCTCAAGAGGTTGGATGGAGAGGCCCTGCGGCAACGTGCCAAGGCTGCCGCCAACTGGATGCTGGGAGAGGTCGCGCGGCTTCTGAACGCCTCGGGCGTGGAGCTAGAGAAGAGTCTATTGCGTCCAGAGCACCTATCCGAGCTTCTGGACATCGTGGATTCGGGCACCCTGAGCACCACCATGGCCAAGACGGTGTGGGAAGAGACATTCGCTACGGGTAAGGCTCCTGGCCAGGTAGTCCGCGAGAAGGGTCTGAGCCAGATCAGCGACGCTTCTTCAATTGAGCCTGCCGTGGAGGAAGCGCTGCGAGCCAATCCCGCCGCCGTCGCCGATTACCTGAAGGGGAAGGACACCGCCATACGCTTTCTGGTAGGCCAGGTGATGAAGGCCACCCGGGGTCGTGCCAACCCAGCGCTGGTGAACCAGGTGGTGAAGGACAAACTGGAGGCGTTGAAGAAAGGGTAAACCGAATCCAGAGGAGCTTGTGTTACACTATCCTGCAAGAGGCAATCCATGCGAACTTATCTTAGCATTGCGGAAATCATAGTCGCCGTCGTTCTGATCATAGCGGTGCTCACGCAGGTCAAGGGAACGAGTGGTGGAGTCTTTGGCGGCGGGCAGTCCACCTTCCGCACTCGCCGGGGCGTAGAGCGCATCATGTTCCAGTTCACCCTGGTCCTGGGCGGCATCTTCGTCCTGCTCTCAATCGCCAGCCTTCTGGTAGGGTAAGGCCGGCGATGTTCGGTCCTGTCATCACGCTGCTCACCGATTTCGGCCTGTCCGATGCCTACGTGGGCACTGTGAAAGGCGTGGTGCTGGCGACCAATCCCCAGGCTACGCTGGTGGACCTCACCCACGACGTTCCGCCTCAGAATGTCTTGCAAGGGGCGTTCCTGCTGGGTACAGCGTGGCGATACTTTCCTGCCGGGACTATTCACGTGGCAGTGGTTGACCCCGGGGTGGGGACGGAGCGGCGCGCTCTGCTCCTTGAAGCTCACGGCCATCTATTCCTGGCCCCCGACAACGGCCTGTTGACATTCATCCTTCCTCCTGCGAATGCCGACGCGCCTCCTTTTCAACCGTACCGTGCCCTGCTCCCCAAGGGCTACCGTGCCTTTGCCCTGACAAACCAGAACTACTTGCGACACCCTGTCAGCGCAACCTTCCACGGCCGCGATGTCTTCGCACCTGTGGCGGGACATCTATCTTTGGGTGTTTCGTCTCAGGAGTTCGGCGAGCCTGTGGACGCCATCACCCGGCTGGCTGTTCCTGTGCCGCACTGGCAGGCAGGCAAACTGGTGGGCCACGTGCTCCACACGGACCGGTTTGGCAACGTGGTCACTACCGTGCCGGAGGCGGCGCTGGCTGGCCGCGAGGATGTGGTCGTGGAGGTAGCGGGCACCACCGTGCCAGGGCTGGTTCACACCTACGCTGATGCTAACGGCCTGGCGGCCCTGATTGGCAGCAACGGCTATCTGGAGATAGCCCTTACCAACGGCAGCGCCGCCCAAGTCCTGGGCGTGAAGGTGGGAGATGAGGTAAAGGTGAGGAGTGGGTAGCCTTCGACAAGCTCAGGGCGAACGCTTTTTGCTTCCGCTTGCGGGGACATTATCCGTTCGTGGTGGGCTTGTCGAACCACGAACGGTTATGCGAACATCCTCCTACCACGTCACAGCACCTTGCGCTGCGGAGCCTACCAGCTTAGCGTACTTGGCCAGCGCCCCAGTGGTGTGGTTGGGCGCCGGAGCCTTCCATGCCCGGAGCCGCCGTCGTATCTCAGTAGCCGACACCTCCATATCCAGCTTGCGGTTCATGGCGTCCACGTTGACAATGTCGCCATCCTGGATCACGGCGATAGGCCCACCCACTGCGGCCTCCGGTGCCACGTGGCCCACCATCAGGCCGTGGGTAGCGCCGGAGAACCGGCCATCGGTCAGCAGCGCCACGGTCTCGCCCAGGCCCTGGCCCACCAGCGCCGCCGTCACCGCCAGCATCTCCCGCATTCCTGGCCCTCCCTTGGGACCTTCGTACCGGATGACCACCACGTCGCCGGCCTTTATCTCTCTGCGCTGTACGGCGGCGAAGGTGGCCTGCTCGCTGTCGAATACCCGCGCCGGGCCTCGCTGTTGCAGGTGCTGATTGCCCGCCACCTTGATGACGCCGCCTTCGGGAGCCAGGTTGCCCTTTACGATGACCAGCCCGCCTGTTGGCGACAGTGGCCGTTTGATGGAGTACACCACGTCCTGGTCTTCCTTGAGCTTCACGTTGGCAAGGTTCTCCGTCACAGTCTTGCCAGTGACTGTCAGGGCGTCGCCGTGGAGCAGGCCCGCGTTCAGCAGCCGCTTCATCACCTGAGCGACGCCGCCTATTTTGTCCAGGTCGGCCATGACGTACTTGCCGCCGGGTTTCATATCAGCAATGTACGGTGTCTGCCTGCTGATGCGGTCGAAGTCGTCCAGCACAAGCGGGACACCCGCCTCGTGGGCGATGGCAAGCATGTGCAGCACCACGTTGGTGGAGCCGCCCATGCTCAGGGCCACTGTGATGGCATTCTCGAAGGCATCCCTGGTCAGGATGTCCCTGGGCTTGATGCCCTGCTCTAGCAGGCGAAGCACGGCCTCTCCCGCCTGCCGGCACTCCTCGCTCTTGCGTGGGTCAACGGCTGGTATGGATGCGTCGCCCGGCAGGGACATGCCCAGAGCCTCGATGGCCGAGGACATCGTGTTGGCTGTGAACAGGCCGGCGCAAGAGCCTTCGCCGGGGCAGGCCACTCGCTCCATATCCAGTAGCTCCGCGTCCGAGAGAGCGCCGCGCGAGTGAGCGCCCACGGCCTCGAACATGTCCTGGATGTTGATGTCGCGACCCTTGTATCTGCCAGGCAGGATGGTGCCGCCGTAGACGAAAACCGACGGTATGTTCAGGCGGGCGATGGCCATGAGGCACCCTGGCATGTTCTTGTCGCACCCGGCCACTGTTACCAGGCCATCGAACCATTCGGCCATTGACACCAGCTCTATTGAGTCGGCGATGACCTCGCGGCTGACCAGCGACGCCTTCATGCCCTCAGTGCCCATGGATATGCCGTCGCTGACTGTGATTGTGCCGAACTCGAAGGGGGTGCCCTTGGCAGTTCGCACGCCATCCTTGACCTTGGCGGCCAGGCGGCCCAGGTGGAAGTTGCAGGGAGTAACCTCGCTGGCCAGGCTGGCCACGCCGACGAATGGCCTGGCCAGGGCGGCGTCGTCCAGGCCGACGGCCCGGAGCATGGAGCGGGCTGGGGCGCGCTCCGGCCCCTGGGTGATCTCCTTGCTCTTGTGCTTGGTGTCCGGGCGGGTCCTGCTTGTCATGTTGTTCCTCCTGTGATGTACTGAAGCGGGTGGCCTGGAAGAGTGAAGACTTGTTGATTATACCCCTGTCATTCTGAGGGCGTAGCCCGAAGAATCTGGGGTGGAGAGGAGACCCCATCTCCACCAGATTCTTCGCTTCGCTCAGAATGACATGGCGTGGCCACGCCTTCGGCATCAGGCGCGGTCAGGCTGCTGGAAGCGCCATGTGGTCCCCTGAGGCGAGTCCTCCAGCACAACGCCCATCTGAGTTAGCCGGGCACGGATGGAGTCGGCCAGGGCGAACCGCTTAGCCTCTCGGAGCTTGGAACGCGTCTCCGCCAGCGCATGGCTATCTGGGGCGAGTACCGCAGGGGCAGAACGCACATCTCAGCAATCCCGCCCTACTGACATGGATTGACTGCAATAGTGTGTGCAAAGTGGAAGGGTAGCCCAAGCTCTGCCACGTCGCCATTACTCGCTGCCTGCTGAGTTTCCGGCTTGCTTACGGGGCCAGACGGAGGGGATTCCCTGGATGCGCCACAGGTCGCAGCGGATGCACCGCAGAGCTTCGTGGCCGGCGTCTTCTTTTGTAAGGCCTTGCTCCACCTCGTCGAAGGTGCTCGTGCGCCTGTCGCGGGGTATCTCGTGCTGGTGGGGCGGCCACGTGCCGGCGTTGAGCAGGTAGGAAGGGTAGGCCATCTCGTCTCCCGGCTCGGGCGCCAGGGTCTCGGAGATGTCGCCGTCGCCGCCCAGGTAGCGGTCAATGGCCTCGGCTGCTCGGCGTCCTCCCGCAATGGCTTCGATGACATTGACGGGGCCTGTGGCTGCGTCGCCGCAGGCGAAGATACCTGGGCGGCTGGTCTCCTGGGTCTTCGGGTCGGCCTTGATGGTCCCATCAGGCTTGAGGGCGACGTTCCATTGAGATGGCACCGAGGCCTCCAGTCCTATGGCCACCAGCAGTGTGTCCACCGCAATGTTGAAGTCGCTGTTGGGCACGGGCACAGGCCGGCGCCGACCCGACTCGTCAGGCTGTCCAAGCTCCATGCGGAAGAGCTGCGCCTGCAGGCCTTTGCCTTGCGAAGCAACGGCACGTGGAGCGACCAGGAAGTCGAATATCACCCCTTCTTCCTCTGCGGACTTCACCTCGAAGGCGTAGGCAGGCATCTCTTGGCGGGTGCGTCGGTAAAGCACCCGGACCTCGCTGCCACCCAAGCGTCTGGCCGTGCGGGCCCCGTCCATTGCAACGTTGCCGCCTCCCACAACAGCCACCCGTTGGCCAATGTTGACCTTCTGCCCCAGGTTGACGGCCTGGAGGAAGCTGGCGCAGTCCATGACCCTGGGCAACTCCTCACCGGGGGCGCCCAGCTTTCTGGGGTGCATGGCTCCCACCGCCAGAAGAATGGCGTCGTAGCCCTGGTTTAGAAGTTCATCCAGGTCCTCGATGCGGGATTCGGTGCGTATCTGGACCCGGGTCTCGGCAATGACTGAAATCTCTGCGTCCAGGTGCTTTCTGGGGAGCCTGAAATGGGGGACTCCTACGCGTAGCTGGCCTCCTGGCTCGGGCAGGGCTTCGAAGACGGTCACATTGTGGCCGAGCCGCTTTCCAAGGTAGTACGCGGCGGTGAGGCCGCCTGGCCCTGAGCCGACTATGGCCACGCGTCTGCCTGTGTCCGGCGCTATGGTTTCTTCCCACCGTTGCCGCCATAGCTCGAAACCGTAGTCCGCTGCGGCGCGCTTCAGGGCGTTGATGGAAACCGGAGCATCCATTTGGCTGCGCCGGCAGCCTGGCTCACAGGGATGGTAGCAGACGTGTCCGCACACCGCTGGGAAGGGGATACGCTCCCTGACGACTGCCTCGGCCTCAGCGAACTTTCCCTGGGCCACGTAGCCTATGTAGCGGGGTACGTCTATTCCAGCGGGGCAATCTCGGGTGCAGGGGGCTATCAGCCGGCGCTGCTGTGGTTTTTCTGCTTTCGCATGAACCATTTTGTATTGCCACCTTTCTATGAGGTGATTGGTTACAACGTTAGGACAAGACTCTGGCCTGACTAGTGTACAGCATACCAATGTTGCAATTATACCATTGTAACGGCAATGATGTCAGCTTCATTTACCCGAACGGGTGGTTTTCGGGTAGCGCGGCGGGCATAGGGGGCCGATGGTTTGATTGTCCCCCTTTGGGAACTGATTGATTTCTGTGGTTTTTGCAGCTTTGAGCAGGTACGAAGAGGGGCGAAAAGGCCAAAGCTGGGGCTTGATTGTTTTTTCGGACATGCGGCTCCGTATTCAGATGGGTTGAAAGGATGCCACCCAAATGATACGGGAACAGAAGGGTATGGGATAGGGGAGGGTGGCAGGGGGAAGGAGGCTGTGTACGCTAGCGAGAGCAAGTGATAGAATCGGGGTGTCAAGGGGAACGTAGCTGATTTCCGCTGCAACTCCTGTACGGCTCTCTTCGCAGTCTGACAGTTCTCAATAATGTGGAACCGGGGGGTGACCATGGATCTAGCCGGAGAAATCAAGAAGTGGCGAGCCGATATTCACAGCGATGGCTATCCCATGTCGATAGGGGAATTAATTAGCCTGTATCAAAACAATGAACTTGATATCCATCCAGAGTTCCAAAGACTATATCGTTGGACAGATACACAGAAATCGCGCTTGATTGAGTCGTTGTTGCTCGGCATACCGATTCCTTCAATCTTTGTCTCCCAACGTAACGACGGAGTTTGGGACGTAATAGATGGTGTACAACGCCTATCTACCATTTTCCAGACAATTGGGATTCTTAAAGATGAAAGAGAAAAGCTCGTTCCTCCGTTAGTATTGACGAAGACTAAATACTTGCCTTCCCTTGAAGGGCGAACATGGGAGGGCAAGAAATCTCTCGGTAGTGAGCATCAACTGTTGATTAAGCGGTCAAAGATAGACATCAAAATCATTCTGCGCGAAAGCAGCGAAGCAAGCAAGTATGAACTTTTCCAGCGCCTCAACAGTGGTGGCTCGCTTCTTTCTGATCAAGAAATGAGAAATGTAGTGCTAATAATGGTTAGTCCCCCGTTTTACCGATGGCTCATGAAGTTATCGCGTGATGAAAATTTCAACCAGTGCGCTGCCTTGTCGGATCAAGCATTATTGGAGCAGTACCACGTTGAGTTAGCCGTAAGGTTCCTGGTGTTTCGGAACCGATCTGACAAAAACTTGAGGGGCATCGGAGACATCGGAGACTTCCTAACGGAACAGATAGTGGCCTTAGCGGAATCAAAGCAATTCCACAAGTCGAAAGAGGAGTTGATTTTCAAGAATACTTTTGCTGTCTTGGCTGAGTCACTGGGTGACGATAGTTTCCGAAAATTTGATTCGAACCGAGACAATTACGCTGGTGGCTTCTCGATCTCAGCCTTCGAGGTTCTGGCTATCGGACTAGGTTATCATATGGGCAAAGATGGCCTTAGGCCTGATCCCACCCAAATAGTTGCGGTTTCAAAGCAGCTTTGGAATGATCCAATGTTCACCAAATCCAGTGGTTCTGGAGTGAGAGCCTCGTCGAGGATTCCGGTGATAATCCCATATGGACGGAAATTGCTGAGCCAATGACTGTTCGGACGCTGGAAGAACTCCAAGACCTCCTGAACAATGAGCTAGCGTGGCGCAAAAAAGAGCTAACCACGCTCAAGTTCAGCCTCGACCGTTGCCGAGAACATGAGAGGCCCACTTTTGCAAGAGCTGCGATATGCTTGCTCTATGCCCATTGGGAGGGATATATCAAGGCGGCTGCCAACGCCTATCTTGAGTATGTCGCGCGCCGTAGGCTGGCATTTCGACATTTAAGCTATAACTTTGTGGCTCTGGGATTAAAATCTGATTTCGTGACCGCAGGTGTACCTAATGCCATTGAACACCGCACCGCAATAGTGGAAACGTTGCTAGCAGGCCTGAATCGAAGGCCAAATATTCCATTCCAAGATTCAATAGATGCAGGGTCAAATCTTAACTCACAGCGACTGAGAGAAATACTCGGCATCTTGGGTTTTGACACGGCAAATTATATGAAGAAGAAGGCTCTCATAGATGAAAGGTTGCTCCGCAGCAGAAACAATGTTGCGCATGGAACTTATTTGCCGATCGAGAGCGGGGACTACGAAGATCTGTACGGTGAAGTCCTGCGTTTGCTGGAGCAATTCCGCACTGATGTTGAGAACTCAGCGGCGACTCAAAAGTATCGCCGATTGTAAGTAAGTAAGTTCAGTTCAAATGACTAGACAAGGTTGCGCGTCATTCCAGCCTTGAGGTTGGGTTGTCCTTGATTACCGCTAAGCGCCAACAGCGGATGCACCGCAGGGCTGCTAGGCCTTTGAGAGTACCGCGGCAGCGTGGACTTCGGCGTCCTGGATGATGCGGCGGGTCTCTTCGATCATGTCGGGGGCGACGGAGACGGAGGTGATGCCCCAAGCCACCAGTTGGCGGGTCAGCTCTGGGTAGACCGAGGGGGCCTGGCCGCAGATTGAGACGGTGACACCACGGCTGGAGCATCCCGTGACGATCCGTTCCAGGGCGCGCATGACCGCGGGGTCTCGTTCGTCAAACACGTTGACCAGCTTCTCGTTGTCGCGGTCCACGCCCAGGATTAGCTGTGTGAGGTCGTTGCTGCCTATGGAGACGCCGTCCACGCCGGCGTCCAGGAACTCGTCCAGCAGGAAGACGTTTGACGGCACTTCCATCATCATCCATATCTTGAAGTCGTTGCTGCTGCGGAGTCCGGCGGCCTCCAGCATGTTTTTGACCCCTTGCAGCTCCTGGACGGTGCGGACAAAGGGCAGCATCACCCAGAGATTGGGGTAGCGCAGGCGCACCTGCTTTACAGCTGCCACTTCCAGGAGGAACAGGTCTGGCTCGGCCAGGTATCTGGAGCAACCGCGGTATCCCAGCATTGGGTTCTCTTCAAAGCTCTCGTAGGCCTCGCCGCCCCTGAGGTTCCGGTACTCGTTGGTCTTGAAGTCGGAGAAGCGGTAGACCACAGGCCGTGGGTCGAAGGCGCTGGCGAAGACTTCCAGGCCCTCGGCCAGGCCTTGGATGAACTCGTCGCCCTTGCCGGTCCTTTCCACCATGGCGCGGGGGTGCTCCCCGATGTGGGCCAGGATGAACTCCGCCCGCAGCAGACCTATCCCGTCCACGTCCATGCTTGCTACGCGCTCCGCGGCATCGGGGCTGGCCAAGTTGACGTACAGCTTGGTTCGAGTCCTGATCCTGGCGGAAGGCCCTGCCTGTACCTTGGCAGGCTGCATGACTGATAGCTGGTCGCCTTCGTACACCTTGCCGGTGCTGCCGTTCACTGTGACCACAGCGACTTTCGACAGGACACGCGTGGCGTTGCCAGTGCCCACCACGCAGGGTATGCCCATCTCGCGGCTGACGATGGCGGCGTGGCATGTCCTCCCGCCCCGGTCGGTGACGATGGCCGAGGCGCGTTTCATGGCTGGAACGTAGTCTGGGGTTGTCATCTCCGCCACCAGCACATCTCCGTCCATCACGTGGGAGATCTCCCTGGGGCTGTGTACTACCTGCACCCGCCCCACGCCGATGCCTGGGCTGGCCGCAGCGCCCGTGAGGATTGCTGCCAACTTACCCGCCGCCTCAGTCTGAGCAGTGGTAGGCTTCTGCGACGTGGTGATGGGGCGCGACTGCAAGATGAAAAGCTCCCCGGCGGCCAGTGCCCACTCGATGTCCTGGGGAGTGCCGTAGTGCTGCTCCAGGCGTAGGCCCAGTTCCGCCAGCTTGCGAATCTGGGGGTCGCTGAGCTTCTGGCGCTCTTGGATGCGCTTAGGCACCGCCACTTTCACCGTTCCGGTTTCGTAGCCGCCGATGCTGTCGCCCTGGCGCAGGAGCCAAGGCTGGGGGACCACTACGCGGGAGACCACCTCGTGGGAGTCCTTGTCCACTTCGTAGGCGTCTGGGTTCAGTTCTCCGGAGACCAGGGGTTCACCCAGGCCGAGGAGGGCTTCGATGAAAACGACATGGCGGTCTGCAGAGGACGGGTGTACCGTAAACATGACACCTGCGGCGTCTGCCTGCACCATCCGCTGCACAACCACCGCGATGTCCACGTCCTTATGGCCAAAGCCGCCGCTGCCGCGATAGAAAATGGCCCTGGCCTCGAAGAGGGAGGCCCAGCAGGCCCTTACCGCCGCAATAACGCTCTCGGCCCCCGCGACGCTGAGATAGGTGCGTTGCTGCCCCGCGAAGGATGCGGAGGGAAGGTCTTCGGCAGTGGCGGAGGACCGGACGGCCACTCGGCCCTCTCCCAGGCGAGTGTAGGCGTTCTGAATTGCGGGCTTGAAGCCGCGAGGCATGGGCGCGGAGCGTATGATGCTCTGGATGTGACCGGCAGTTTCCTGGAGGGTGGTGGAGTTGTTTATGTCCACAATATCCAGCAGGCTAATAACACGCTCGTACAGCCTGTTCTGGCGCATGAACGACTTGTAGGCGTCGGCGGTTACGATGAAGCCTGGTGGAACGGGAACGCCTATCTGGGTCATTTCGCCCAGGCTGGCTCCCTTCCCGCCGGCTATGGATATGTCCTTGTTGCTGATCTCTTCCAGCAAACGTACCAGGGAGTCGCTGGTGGCGGCCCTGGTTTTGGTTGTGCGCACTTTGGTAGCCACTCCGTCCCTCCTTGGGGGTGCTGTTACGTTACGGCTAGGCGGCTAATGAAAGACCTATTTTACACACCTGGCTTCCAGGCCGCAAACATCGTTGAGTGTAAGGTTCCGTTGTTTTGGGTTGGCGGAGGGTAAGCCAAGACTGACTCTCCCTCACAGGCTCATTGCCAAAAACGCGCTCAGAGCTTGTGAAGAAACCCCTGGCTTGGCATACCAGGGAACCCCGCCCCAGATTGTCACGCCCCGATTCGCAAACTCATCGGGGCGTGGCAATGACAATTCCCTCACAAGCTCTCATGGTGTGCGGTGATAGTACGTCCGGCCTCTTGTGACAGGATTCCTTCGTCCGCCTTCGGCGGACCTGGCCAGGAAGGGGGTAGAAAGATCTGGGGGGACATACCCAGTTCCCCCGCCATCCCGACTAGGCGGGATGGACTCTTCTTTTTCAGCAGCCTGCTACTCTTCGGTGGCTCTCCCGGCGACTTTTCCGGCGCCGCCGCATGCGGCAAGCAGCTCAGCCCACTCCCGGTTCACCTCTGCCTGGTATCGCTCCAAGGCGTGGCTGTTCTCGGGTTTCAGCAGGTGGCTGAAGCGACCCTGGAGCTTTAGCCACTCCTCGACAGGTTTCTTTTCCCGTGGGCGGCTGTTGAGCTTCCACGCGCCGTGCTCAACCTCGTAGATGGGCCAGACACAGGTCTCCACAGCCACCCTTCCTAGCTGAATGCCTGCGTCGTCAGGAGTACGCCAGCCTCTGGGACAGGCAGCCAGCACGTTGATGAAGGTTGGGCCATCTATCGCCAGTGCTTTTTCAACCTTTCTCATCAGGTCTTTCCACAGGTGCGGGGAAGCTTGGGCCACGTAGGGAGTGCCGTGGGCGGCGATGATGCGCGTCATGTCTTTGCGCGGCCGGGTTTTGCCAAGGGTCTGGGTCCCCACGGGCGATGTGGTGGTCCATGTGCCCAGGGGCGAGGCGCTGGAGCGCTGTATGCCTGTGTTCATGTACGCCTCGTTGTTGAGGCAGACGTAAAGGAAGCGGTGGCCTCGCTCAATAGCGCCGCTGAGGGACTGAAGGCCAATGTCGTAGGTGCCGCCATCGCCGCCGAAGACGATGAAGTTCAGGGGCTGGCCTCCGTTGAGCCTGCCAGTTTTGCCTAGGGCCTTGTAGGCTGCCTCTATTCCGGATATGGAGGCTGAGGCGTTTTCAAACAGGCTGTGCATCCAGGGGACATTCCAGGAGGTGTAGGGATATGCTGAGGTGGACACCTCCAGGCACCCTGTGGCGTTGGCCACCACTGTGTTGGGGCCAGCGACCTGGAGCACCTGTCTTACCACCACCGACTCCACGCAACCGGCGCACAGGCGGTGCCCAGGCGCCAGCAGGTCTTCCTGGCCGGAAAGCTCTCTGAGGTTCATCTTGATGGGCATTTTGGTAACCATTGGTTTCTTCTCTCCTTCTCACTCTCGCATGGACAGGAAGCGGATGCTCTCTATTGACTGACCAGAATCCGCCACCAGCTCCATCTCCTGGAAGACCTTGGCAAGGTCATCGGGGGTGGCGTCTCTGCCGCCGATACCGTAGACGTAGTTGACAAGTGGTATGGATACGCCTTTGCGGTGAAGGGCACTGCATACGTCCTGGAAGAGCGGGCTACCCGCTGCGCCAAAGGAGAAGGCGCGGTCCAGGACAGCCACGGCGCCCTTGTTTTTCAGTGCCTCGGCAACCTCGTCTACGGGGAAGGGACGGAAGGACCTGATTCTGAGCAGGCCGGCGCGTATGCCCTGGGATCGCAGCATGTCCACTGCCACCCGGGTGGTGCCGGCGGTGGAACCCAGCAGCACAATCGCTACCTCGGCATCGTCTAGCTGGTACCCTTCTATCAGCCCGTAGGAGCGGCCGCTGAGGCGTCCGTACTCCTGGCCGATGCGTGCTATGACCTCCAGCGCATTGTCCATTGCCTCTACCACTTGCCGCTTGATCTCAAAGAGGTATTGAGGCGAAACAATGCCTCCCACAGTTATGGGATTCCGCACGTCCAGCAGGGAACGCTGGGCATGGTAGGTGCCGACGAACTGTCTGGCGGCGGCGTCTGGCAAGAGCTCCAGACGCTCCACGCTGTGGCTTACGGTGTAGCCGTCTTGGGTTGCCAGCACTGGCAGCATGACTCCGGGGTCCTCGGCTATGCGCACGGCCATGAGGGCGTTGTCGTAGGCTTCCTGGCCGTTTTCGGCGTAGAGCTGGATCCAACCGGAGTCGCGAGCGCCCATGGTGTCCGTGTGGTCCACATGAATGCTGACGGGGGCAGAGAGGGCGCGGTTGGCTCCG
Organism: Dehalococcoidia bacterium; assembly: GCA_030651175.1. GTDB lineage: Bacteria > Chloroflexota > Dehalococcoidia > Lucifugimonadales > SHYF01 > SHYF01. Next base: position 10,097 of record JAUSCR010000044.1, on the reverse strand, counting down.
TGAAGCACGATGGGCAGGCGCAGGCCCGCGGCTACGTACAGGGCCTCCCACATGAAGGCGAGGCCCTGGCTTGATGTGACAGTCTGGGCCCTGGCTCCTGCCGCCGCCGCGCCAATGCAGGCGCTCATGGCGGAGTGCTCGCTTTCCACTGCCAGGAACTCGGAGTCAACCTCTCCGTTGGCAACGTACTCGCTGAACTTCTCCACCATAATGGTGGATGGTGTTATGGGGTAGGCGGCCACCACGTCAGGATTGGTCTGGCGCATGGCCTGGGAAACAGCCATGGAACCATTGAGGCTGGACGGTATGCCCTTCACCGGGCTTGTTGTCACCAGAGCCTTGGGAATAGTGATGGTCATCGGGCTATCCCTCCTCTCTAAGTTTCACTTCGTCCATCATTACGATGGCCTTGGGTGGACACTCCACGGCGCAGATGCCGCATCCTTTGCAGTGGGCCAGGTCAAATCCCGCAAACCGCATATCCTGCACCAGAATGGAGCTGTCGGGGCAGAATATCCAGCAGATCATGCACTGGGTGCATTTCTCCATGTCCACCACCGGGCGCAAGGCGCGCCATCCGCCTGTCTCGTACTCTTTGGAGTTGCCCCGTTCTGTGATGAGTCCGCCTATGGGCATGGTCTGCCAGCTAGAGAGGTCCATCTTGTTTGTCATCTTTGGCCAGCGCTCCTTGTTTTGATAATAGCCTATTCTACGGCAGCCTCGGCGTAGGCCCGCTCAAATGCTTTGATGTTGGCTTCGACTATTGGGGCCGCCAACCTTGATCCCAGGCGTTCCTTGAGGAACCGGAGGCAGGTTTCCTTGGATACCACTGGGGAGGCCCGTAGCAGCGCGCCCAGCATGGGTGTGTTGGGCACGTTGCGTTTGAAGGATTCCATGGCGATGCGGGTGGCGTTCACGGTGATCACCTTCCAGGTCGCCGATGGTGAAATGCGAGCCTTCAGCGCCGCGGGATCCAGGGGTGTGTTGACAATCAACGTCCCGTCCTCTCGAAGCCCTTCGAGAACGTCCACGGTAGTCAGCAGGGTGGGGTCCATGACCATAACTATATTGGGATGAGAGATGGGGCAGTGAAGGGTGATGGGGGTTTTGCTGATCCTGGTAAAGGCTCGTATGGGAGCGCCAGTGCGCTCCGGTCCGAACTCTGGGAATGCCTGAAAATACATGTTCTCCAGCAAAGCCGCCTCGGCCAGTATCTCCCCCGCGGTCACTACGCCCTGGCCTCCGCGCCCGTGCCAGCGTATCTCCACCATGTCCTGCAGGCCGATGCTTGAAACCGGCTGCTTGGGCGAGCGGCTTCTTGCGATGCCTTCCCTTGGGGGAGCCTCTGCCCGTCTGGCTGTTGGCTGTTTTACCTCTCTGGCCCTCTCCTGAACGGTAGCAGGGAGCCGTCCCTTGGCCAGCTCCACCTCCAACTGCTGGATGTCCGACTCGTAGTATCTGTGGTGCCCGCCAACGGTAACTCTGGTGGGTATGAGGCCCAGCTTGGCCCAACGGGTCACGGTGCTGGGAGTAACGCCCAGCATCTGCGCAACCCTGGCCCTGGATACGAAGCGCTGGCCGGTTGTGGCCGCCTGCCCAGTGGATGAGAGTAGTGTTGTCATGTGTGTTCTCCTTTTGCGTCTATCAGGATATTACGGATTGCGCAAAGGTGTAAATGACGCAAAGAGAGTATTTGAGTACCTTTCTTTGAGTAGTCAGATAGGGGAGGGAGGGCAGGTTATTCGGCAAAGGGGCTCAACAAGTTGTGCCTGGAGGTGTAAGCGACGGCTTCCAGTGTGGTATGGACGCCCAGCTTCTTGAGGACGTTCTGGATGTGCTTTCGGACGGTGGCCGGGCTGATGACCAGGGCCTGAGCTATGGAAGGGGTGTTGGAGCCTTCTGCCAGGAGGCGCAACACCTGCCGCTCTCGTGAGGTGAGGGCCAATGGGCGGGAAGGTGCGTCCTGGGCGGTGTTCGGCACGGTTCCCTGGGAAACGGCGAAATTATTCATAAGGGATGAGAGGCGTTGGACCAACTGCTCGGTCTTGTGTTGGGCGGTAACCTCCCGGAAGATGTGGACTACTGTAGATAGGCCTCCCTGGTCCGATGGCACAGGTATGTTTGTCACGTTCGTCCATATCTGGCGTCCATCCTTGGTCTTGGTCAGGAGCTCCCGGGTGGGGACCAATGCGCCAGTCCTGGCCAGGACCATGTCCCCGCATCCTCCCTGGCACACCAGGGTACCCTTCTCGTCCCGGCCGGCGAAGACCTCATAGCATAGCTTTCCAAGGACCTCGTCGGCGGCGTATCCCAGGATGCGGGTTGCTCCGGCGTTCCACAGGATTATCCTGTGGGTCTCGTCCACGGCATATACGCCATCAGTGGTATGGCTGATGGTATCCAGAATCTTAGCAATGTCGCCTCTTGTTTTTGCAGTGCTGGCACTGGTGGCAAGCTCAATCACGGTTACTCTCCCAATCTTTCCCTAATCTCTTGTTCCAACGTATCACAAAGTCCGAGGAGTCTCAACCCTGCTGGCCCTCTCCCACTTTGAACCTACCCAGCCACTACCCTCGTGGGTGGGGACAGCCAGTCCAGCTTGACTACAATGGAGACTGCGGAAGGAGAGATAGAGATGTGGAGGAGCGTAGCCATATGACGGCTTCTTTTGAATATGCTGCCGATGCGGGAGTGCTCCTGGTGTACTACAGCCGGGACGCCCGCCGCGAACTGGAGGCCGCCCTGGGGAACATGCGCTTGGAGGCCTATCCGGTGGATGGGCGTGCCCCCGATGCCACGGAGCAGCTAAAGCGGCATCCTGCGAGGGTGATTGTCATTGACCACGCCGCCCGGGACGTCAGCGTTGCTCAGGCGGTCCGCCGGGTGGGCCAGCTTCTTCCCACGAGTTTGGTTATCACGGCGTCCTCTGCCTGCGAACCGGTGGAGCTGTACCGGGCGGGCCACCGGATAGGAGAGGAGGACAGCCTGGAGAAAGCGCTAAGGAAGCATGCTGAATATGTGGGCCAGAACCCCAGAAGTTAGTAGGTGCAAGGTTGTTGCCTCGATGGCCGCGGAGTGTAGGTCAGGCCACCGCGGGCATATCCAGGCAGTGGGGTTTGGGCCCCAGCAAACGCACGAGGAGGTGTGGCATGTTCATGCTAAAGGGTTGCCCCAGGTGCCACGGCGATCTGTGCCAGAATAGAGACATATACGGAGAGTACACGGTCTGTCTCCAATGCGGTTACTACCTTAGCGACAGGGAGATGGAAGCCTTTTCGATGGGTAGCTGCCTGTATCCTGTGGCGCAGGAGGCGGAGGAGGTTCGGGAACCGGCGCTGGTAGCATAGATAGTGCCTGGGCCGCTACAGGCCAGTGACTATCCGGGGGGCATTGGCCGCATGGCGTAGTACGTGGAAGGGTATGAAATCCTGGCGCCTAGTTTGAATGACCGGTTGCAGCCGCTACACGCCTTTTACTCTCACGAGTGTCTTCCCCGAGCCAGCGAGTTGCTGGAAAGCGGCATAACCGCTATCCTGGCGCTGCTCGATCGGCGCCGAGTCCGCACTATTGATGCTTCTGAGTTCATGGAGCTATCCTGAGTTCTTGTCCTTCCGAGATGTGGATACTCAGGAGGAGTACCGGGCGGCGCAAAATCTGGCAGAACGGTTCCGGTAAGAGAGGGGTGCCCCGGTCATGCCTTTGGCCATAGCCATTGTAGGAACTTCTGGCAGCGGGAAAACACTGGTTGCCACCGGCCTTGTCCAGCGGCTTGTGGCCAAGGGGTTTCGCATTGCTGCCGTGAAGCACGCCTCTCACGGTCATCAGGTGGACCGGCCGGGGAAGGACAGCGACCGCCTTTTCCAGGCGGGAGCCACTAGGGTAATTCTCAGCTCCCCGGGGCAGCGGACGAGCATAGAGAGAAGGGAGGGCGACTCTCCGCTGGAGGATGTCCTGGCCTCTTTGGACTCTGCATATGACCTGGTGTTAGCGGAGGGGTTCAAAGGCAGCAGTGTGCCCAAGATACTGGTTCTGGGGGCGGAACCAATTTCGCCGTTGCCGCAGAACCTCATCGCCGTGGTCAGTGATGGGCAGACAGTGGAGGGTGTGCCCTGGTACAGCATCAGGGACTTGGATGGGCTGGCCCAGCAGATTGAGGCCCAGATACTGGGATAGGGCTGCGGGTGGGCTGGCTGCGTAGGAGATGGCATGAGAGCAGCATCTCTCAACAAGCGTCGGTGGGGCCTTGTCCTGATTCTGATAGGCATGACAGCCTGGGCACCCTACGGAGTGCTCAAGTACGGTTTGGACAGGGAGGTGGCTGTTTATCCTTTCCTCGCCTGGCATCTGACGGGTGTCATACCTGGGTTTCTGCTTCGGAGGGGTGACCTGATTTGGCGGTGGATACCCCGCCGCAGGCCGTCTGGGGAAAGTTAGCTGCTAGAGTCCTGTTTGCTTGGGGTTGGTGAAGTGTAAGACCAGGACACCGGCTGGCTCTGAACTGCGTCCCTCAGCCCCCACCCTACGGGTAGCACCGATTCTGAAACCAGACATTTTTGAAGCCAACGCCTCCACTGAGCGGGCAAGACTTCAAATTACCCCATGCTCCCGACAGAATTGGGCCACCAGCTCCTGGACTTCCCTGGGCCGTTCTCGTATTAAGCCGTGGCCGCCGGGATCGAAGATTTTGAGCGTGCATTTTGGTAGCTGGCGGGACATTATGACACCAGCGGGCACCGCTCGAGTCTGGTCCTGGGCCCCAGCCAATATCAGCGTTGGCGATGTTACATGCTTCAGTCTCGGAGTGAGAGGTTGTTCTCGCGTACTGCCAACGGCTCTGCAGGCGAAAACGCTCCACTCCGGACGTTCTGGATAGGTCACAGGGTCCTTTTGACGTTCATAGGCGCCCTTATACCAGTTTTCAGAAGCAGCCGCATTAACCTCAGAAGAGGTGGAGTCGAGGACCAGGGCAGCACATTTCTCCGGGTAGTCCAGAGCGAATTGCTGTGCCATGTAGCCTCCCCATTCTAATCCGTGTACCACAGCGCTTCTTATCTCCAGTTTGTCAAGCAGACGCGCCAGGTCTGATGCCACCAGAGGAAGGGAGTACTTGGCTGCCGCGGAAGACTCCCCTTGCCCGCGATACTCCCACCATATTGCCCGCCCGAAATCAGCTTTCCAGTGTTCGATCTCAGCTACCGCCTCTGCCTGGCTTGACGGGTATCGGGTCCGGCCGTGACCTGTTTCTGTCCCCGTGATCATATGATCGGACTGACAAAGGACAAAGGCCAGCGGCCCCTGGCCGACCTCCTCGTAGTGGATTGTTACATCCCCCAAGTCCATTTTTGCCATCTTGGTCTCCTTATACGCTGCGGGAGAGGGTTATGGCGAAGGTGAGGATGATTTTCGTTAGTGAGGGACGGAAGTCCCGCACCCTCGCTTAAGCCAACGCCTCAACTCAACAAGCAAGGCTTTAGATTACCCCGTGTTTTCGGAGGAATTCGACCACCAGTGGCTGTATCTCCCTTGGCCGTTCTCGGATCAGGCCGTGGCCACCTTCATCGAAGATCTTGAGCTGAGACCCCTTTATCTGGCGGGACATTATGACCGAACCTCCCGCCCCTCGGGTGGCTGTGTCCTTGGCCCCGGCCAGTATGAATGTTGGCGATTTTATGTTATGCAGCCTGGGTGTCATAGGCCGCTCATACATTGAGCCAAAAACCCTGCAGACGAACTTAGAATACTTTGGGCGTTCTGGGAAGCTCACAGGGTCCTCTAGACGGGAATAGGCCTGCTTGTACCAGGGCTCCGAGGCAGCCTCGTTCAGCTCGGGGGATGCGGAGTCCAAGACCAGGGCAGCACATTGCTCCGGGTAGTCCAGGGCGTATTCTTGGGCCAAAACGCCTCCCCACTCCAGTCCATATACAATAGGTTTCGTTACCCCCAGCTTGTCAATCAGACGGGCCAGGGCCGACGCCGCAAAAGGAAGGCTGTATTTGGCTGGCTCAGAAGACTCCCCCTTCCCGGGATACTCCCAATAGATCGCCCGTCCAATATCAGCCTTCCAGTGATTCAGCTCAGGAATCATGTTATCGCCGCCCGGGTACCTGTGGTCATGGGCCTTTGGCCCCCAGGTCATGTGATCAGATTCACATAGGATAAAGGCGGTTGGACCATGCCCGACCTCCTCATAGTGGATGGTTACATCCCCCAAGTCCATGTTTGCCATCTTGGCCTCCTTTATGCTAAGGCGGTTACATTCTTTCGGCGCGGTGATGTTCTGCCGCGCCACGACCTTGGCTCCGGGCATAAGATTATCACTCCCATAGCACATCGTCTACATCGGTAAGAGAGTAGGTGTTTTGGGCAGCGGGCTTTGAACGGAATGTCGTCACTCTTGTCATTGCGAGTCCTTCGTTCCTCAGGGTAAACTCCGCGAAGCAATCTCCGGCTGATATGAGATTGCTTCGTCGTCCCGATGCCATCGGGACTCCGCGCAATGACAAAACATTGTTGGTGCAAGGTCTGGCATTGGTAATGAGGTTGACAGGGCTTGTAGGCGCTAGTATCTTGGAGGCCGCCGCTGGGATGTTGCCTTGCGGCTATACAAACTCAAACGGGGGCGTCCAATGAAAGCTGTTCCGTGGAGTGGCGTACAAGAAGATAGACTTATCCAAGGTATCCGCAGGCAGATTGTCACCGGCGAGAAGGTAATGCTGGGACGTATCAGGTTCCCCAAGGGGGCCAAGGTGCCTGCCCACCACCATGTGAGCGAGCAGATCACTCACGTCCTCACGGGGGCGCTGGCGTTTGTGCTGGATGGGAAAGAGCGGGTGTTGGTGAGGGCAGGAGAGACGCTTATTATTCCGTCCAACATGGAGCACAGCGCCGAGGCCGTGGAAGCAACAGATGAGATAGACGCCTTCAGCCCCATCCGCACTGACTGGCTGGACGGTTCTGACGCCTATTTGAGGGAGGGTGCCCAGACCAGGTAATGGGCCTTCCTGGCGAGCGCGGCCCGTTTTTGCAAGCAGGGCGGCCCACTTAGTGCCTGGTCGGGGACGGTCTGGGAGGCTACTTGACCTGGATGAACTTCTGGATATTTCTGCTGCCTCTATCCAGGCCCGTGTAGGATTCGGCCACCTCTGCCACGTAGAAGCTGCCCTGGGAGTCCACGGCAATGCCGTGGGGAGCAGCAAAGAGGCCAGCCCCAGGTTCGTGGCGCACACGTCCTATAATGGGTATGGTCTTGGCGAGAGATGTAGGCAGAACTGAGCCATAGGTGGGGTCGCTGCTGTCTACCTCCGCGTCGTCGCCCCAGCGGGCCAGAACGACACCTTTCGGATCCACGATGGTGATACGGTGGTACAGTTCCGCCACGTAGAAGTTACCACTAGGTCCTCTGCGCACGCTGTTGGCCAGCAGCAGCCCTGTCCACTGGCCCAGGAACTCACCCTTGGGGGTGAAAATCTGGACGCGGTTGTTGTACCTGTCAGTAATGTAGAGCTTGTTGCCATCCAGGTAGTCTATGAAGATGCTGTGGATGCAATCGAACTGCCCGGGGGCGCTGCCGTGGCCACCCCATGAGAACTTGAGCTTTCCGTAAGGGTCGAAACAGTGCACATGGGAGTTCCCGTAGCCGTCCGTGGCGTAGTAGTCGTCGTTGGGTGCTACCGCCAGGTGAGTGGGTTTGTTGAAGGGCAACCCACTCTGCTCGGGAGTGTTTTGGTTGGGTTGCCCCAAAGTGAGCAGTAGCTTGCCCTCCTTGGTCCAGCGCCGCACCGTATGATCTCCTGTGTCGGCGGTGAGGACGTCTCCGTTGGGAGCTATGGTGATGCCGTGGGGGATAACGAAGTGCACCCCGATCTCTCCCCATGCGTCCAGGAAGTTGCCGAGCTTGTCGAAGACCATGATGGGGTGCTCGCTGCGGTTGAACACGTAGACGTTGTCATCCTTGTCCACGGCCACGTCCGCCACATCAATATAGGACCATTTCTTGGGGCGTTTGAAGAAGTCCTCCACCACCTGGAACTTGAACTTTCCGCTGCCAAATACGGGATTAGCCATCTTAGTTTCCCTCCTCTTGCCTGTGGGCCGCTTGGTTTCTGCAGCTTACCTGACTCTAACGAACTTCTGGATGTTGCGGTTGCCTCGGTCCAGCCCAGCGCCAGTCTCGCACACCTCCGCCACGTAGAAGCTGCCCTGGGAGTCAACTGCAATCCCATGGGGGCCGCTGAAAAGGCCTGGCCCAGGCTCGTGGCGCACACGGCCTTTGAGCATGGGGTGGCGGCTGGGAGATGTGGGCAGGCCCCCGCCTGTAGGCGTGTCATCTATCTCCACACCTGTGTCGCCCCAGCGGGTCAGCAAGACACCTTTGCTGTCCACGATGCTTATGCGGTGGTCCAGTTCGGCCACGTAGAAGTTGCCATCGGGTCCTTTGCGCACGCTGTTCGCCAGGTTCAAGCCAGGCCACTGCCCCACGAACTCCCCTTTGGGCGTGAAAATCTGCACTCGGTTGTTATACCGGTCGGCGATGTACATCTTGTCGTGGTCATCGTAGTCTATGAAGATGCTGTGGATGGTATCGAACTGGCCTGGGCCGCTGCCGTTGCTACCCCAGGAGAATTTCAGTTTTCCGTTAGGGTCGAAGCAGTGGACATGGGAATTGCCGTAGCCGTCCGTGGCGTAGTAGTCATCGTTGGATGCCACCGCCAGGTGAGTGGGGCGGTTGAAGGGTTTGCCGCTCTGCTCAGGAGCGTTTTGGTAGGGCGTTCCAATGGTAAGTAGGAGTTTCCCCTCCTTGGTCCAGCGTCTGACCGTGTGGTCTCCGGTGTCTGCGGTGAAGACGTCGCCGTTGGGGGCTATGGTGATCCCGTGGGGGATAGCGAAGTGCGTCCCGATCTCTCCCCAGGAGTCCAGGAAGTTGCCGAGCTTGTCAAAGACCATGATGGGGTGAGGGCTGCGGTTGAACACGTAGACGTTGTCGTCCTTGTCCACGGCCACGTCCGCCACATCAATATAGGACCATTTTCTGGGGCGTTTGAAGAAGTTCTCCACCACCTGGAACTTGAACTTTCCGCTGCCGAACACTGGATTGGCCATCTTGGGTTCCCCCTTACCTGAATTGCTGTTGCCCTCTCAAGCCGATGCTCCTAGCTGGAAGCATCGCCCTCCGCGGTGGCAACAGTATGGGTTGGGACGCAGCTTGTCAAGTCCTGTACCGGGCTAGGAGAGCAACGGCGTCACCAGGGCGGCGCCGAAGATGCCACACTTTGACGAGGAACGCCTATGCGCTGGGACAGCCCAGGCTTCAAAGTGCAGACGTGGCGGGTGTATGCTACCAATGTGAGGGATTTGACCAGGCTCACCATGAGCGGGACAAGACATCAAAGGGAGCGAGGCAACAAATGAGGCCATCTTTCCGACTGGGGCGCATCGCTGGGGTTGAGATAGGTGTCCACTACACGTGGCTTTTTGCCTTCGCTCTTATCGCCTGGTCACTGGCCGCAGGGTTCTTTCCCATCTCTTTTCCAGGATGGTCACCCGTGGCTTATTGGGCTACGGGCGTCGCAGCGGCACTGCTGCTATTCGTATCGGTGCTGTTGCACGAGCTGGCACACTCCTTTGTCGCCAAGGCCAAGGGCTTGCCTGTGCGAGGCATTACGCTGTTCATATTTGGAGGCGTCAGCAACATTGGCGGCGAAGCGGCTAAGGCCAAGGACGAGTTTGTCATAGCGATAGTGGGCCCCTTGACCAGCCTGGTGCTGGCGGGCTTCTTTTGGTTGCTGTACAGCGTGCTGATGAATACCTCAAGATTATGGTCGGGCCAGGGAGAGCCGCTGGCTGCCACCCTGTTCTACCTTTCCCTGATTAACTTGATGCTGGCGGCCTTCAACCTGCTCCCAGGGTTTCCGCTGGACGGTGGAAGGGTGCTGCGCTCCATCCTGTGGGGTACCACGGGCAGCCTGGCCAAAGCAACCCGCATCGCGGCCAGCGTGGGTCAGGCGTTTGGGTGGCTGCTTATTGCCTGGGGGGTGTATCAGGTCCTGGGGGGCAACTACTTGGGCGGGCTTTGGATCGCGTTCATAGGATGGTTCTTG
>JAUSCR010000034.1 GCA_030651175.1 Dehalococcoidia bacterium | reverse complement strand
GGTACTATACGGTGGAAGCAGATGGGACGGCGATCCAGTGGAAAGAGCCCTCAACTAAGGAAAGATAGGTTTCTAACGGGGTGTCCAAACCAGGGCCTCAGCCTCGATGCTGCAATATCCGGCCTACTCGCCGGTACTCTGGTCTAGAATACGTTTCAAGACTTGGGTGAGTGTTTCACCCACCTTCGTTGACACCCCATTAGGCCAATGCTAGACTCGCTTCTGTGATACCATTCGCCTTCGGTGTGTCAGGAAGCTATCCTAAAATTCACTAAAGAGGGAGTCCAGAGGGGCAAAAGCCCTTTTGACGGGGGTCTGGGGGTGTCCCCCAGATTCAATCTTCACCCCCCTTCCTGGATAGGAAGGGGGCAGGGGGATGGTCGAAGAGGGTTCTTCATCACCCTGATAGTCCAACATGACTACTCATCGTTCCGTTGGCATTGTCTATAACCCACGCATCCAGGGCACTCAGGAGCTGGTTGCCCAGATGGTCCAGCGCCTGAAGCTGGCGGATGACGCTCTGGTCTGCTCCGTGGAGGACCTGGAGCAGATCAAGGACAGGCATCCAGGCGTTGAGATGCTGGTCACCGTCGGCGGCGATGGCACCATACTGCGCGCCGTCCAGGTGGCGGCGGTGCATGGCGTGGCCATCCTGGGGATCAATATGGGCAGGGTTGGCTTCATGACAGAGCTTAGCGCGCAGGATGCCTTGGAGCGCTTGGGCCAGTACCTGGACGATAGCCTCTGGGTGGAGGAGCGGGCAATGCTCAAGGCCAGCGTGATCTCCCCACGGCAGAGGAGAGGCGGAAGCCAAAGGCATAAGGCAGGCCCCAAGATATGCCACGCCTTGAATGAGGCCGTGGTGGGTAGTGGCTCGGTGGCTCGCATGGCTACCGTAAAGGTCACCATTGACGGTGCGCCCCTGACCGTCTATCGAGCCGATGCCGTACTCGTGGCCACGGCCACTGGAAGCACAGGCTACGCCCTCTCGGCGGGCGGGCCCATCATGTATCCCCAATCGAAAGACATGCTGCTCAAGCCAGTGGCGGCCCACCTTGGAATGGGGACAGCCCTGGTCCTCCCTGGGAGCAGCCGCATTGAGTTGACGGCGCTCTCCGATGGCCCCGCAAGGCTGAGTGTGGATGGTTTCATTGATGTGAAACTGGGCGAAGGCGAGCACGTCCTTGTGGAGGCAAGCCCCTACGTAGCACGGTTCCTCAGGACGCAGCCTCCCTCGCACTATTACACTGTGCTTGCGCAGCGGCTGGGACTGGAGCCCGGCGACATGCCGCCCCGTCCGACGTTGTGACCGGCCTGCTGAAAAAGGGGAGTCCAGAGGGGCAAAGCCACTTTGGCAGGGGAACTGGGGGGGTGTCCCCCCAACCCTTTTCTCTCTACCCCCTTCCTGGACAGGAAGGGGGTCAGGGGGATGGTGGAGAGTTTTTCATCACACTGCTAGGCAGTTTCAACCTGCCAGCTTGATAGAGAGACGAACCTGCAATGACAACGCTTGAACCCACCATAGAGAGCCGCCGCATATACAAGGGCAGAGTGGTCGGCCTGCGTGTGGATACAGTCCAGCTTGCCGAGGGCCGTGTGTCCCAGCGAGAGTTGGTGGAGCACAGCGCCTCTGTGTCCGTAGTGCCGTTGGACAGCGATATGAACGTGCTCCTGGTCAGGCAGTACCGCAAGGCGGTGGAGCAGACGCTGCTGGAGGTGACCGCTGGCGGACTTGAGGATGGAGAGTCCCCTGAAGACGCTGCTAGGAGAGAGTTGGAGGAGGAGACAGGCTATACTGCCGGCCATATGGAGCACCTTGCCAGCTTCTTCATGTCGCCAGGATATTGCGACGAGGAGATGCATGCCTTCCTGGCGACGGGGTTGACCGGAGGCCAGCCCCACCCAGAGTCCGACGAAAGTATAGAGGTGGTGGCCGTCCCCATAGATTCCATTCCCAAGATGATTCGGCGCGGCGATATAAAGGACGCCAAGACCATTGCCGCCCTGCTGCTGGTCTTGGGGCGTACGCCCCTATCCGGTCGCTGAAAATGGGAGTCCAGAGGGGCGAAGCCCCTTTGGCAGGGGCATGGGGGTGTCCCCCCAGATCTCTCTTTCACCCCCTTCCTGGCCAGGAAGGGGGACAGGGGGATGGACGAAAGGTTTGTTCATCACCCTGCTATGAGCAAACCGCAAGCTGAACCAAGCTTGCAGACTGGCTGGCGCTCTGATATATTGCAGACGGATTTCGACGCTAATCTTCAGAACAGGAAGTGCGGCATGGCTGTCTACCAACATGACGTGATTGTAGTGGGAGCTGGACTGGCGGGCATGAGGGCTGCGCTGGAAGCTCAGCGGTATGGAGCCAATGTGGCCGTGGTATCCAAAGTCTACCCGACGCGCAGCCACTCCGCCGCAGCTCAAGGCGGCATCAACGCCGCCATGAGCGAGGATGACTCCTGGGAGAGCCATGCCTTCGACACTGCCAAGGGGAGTGACTACCTGGCAGACCAGGATGCGGTGGAGGTGCTCTGTAGGGAGGCCCCGGAGAACATCCTGGAGCTGGACCACATGGGAGTCGTCTTCAACCGGAAGGAAAACGGCAAGCTGGCCCAGCGGCCCTTCGGAGGGGCGGGATTCGCCCGCACCTGCTATGTGGCCGACATCACCGGCCAGGCCATCCTGCACGTCGTGTGGGAGCAACTGGTCAGAGCGGCCCTCACTGCCTATGAAGAGTGGTTTGTAACCTCCCTGGTGGTTGAGGATGGCCGGTGCCGCGGGGTCATTGCCATGGAGATGAGGACAGGGCAGCTTCACCTCATCGAGGGCAAGGCGGTGGTGCTGGCCACCGGTGGCTTGGGGCGTGTCTACCAGCCAAGCACCAACGGCCTCATCTGCACCGGCGATGGCATGGCCCTGGGATACAGGGCCGGCGCAGCCCTAATGGACATGGAGTTTACCCAGTTCCACCCCACTACTCTATACCCCAGCGGCATCCTTATCACAGAAGGGGCCAGAGGCGAGGGTGGTTACCTGCTCAACTCCAAGGGTGACCGTTTCATGGGGAAGTACGCCCCCACCCGGTTCGAGCTTGCCTCTCGCGATGTTGTGTCCCGCGCCGAGCAGACGGAGATAGACAATGGCCTGGGAGTCAACGGCTGTGTGCTCCTGGACCTGCGGCACCTGGGCCGCGAGCTCATCATGACGCGCCTCTATCAGATATACGAGCTTGCCCACGACCTTGCCAACGTCGATCTGCTAACAGAGCCTGTGCCTGTCCGCCCCGGGATGCACTACCAGATGGGCGGCGTGAAGACAGATGTGGACGGGCGCGCTACTCTACCCGGGCTTTATGCTGCCGGTGAGTGCGCCTGCGTCAGCGTCCACGGCGCTAATAGGCTGGGAGGCAACTCCTTGCTAGAGACCATAGTCTTCGGAAAGCGCGCGGGTCGTGCCGCTGCCCAGGACCTGAAGGATGTAGGGCCTTTGCCACCCATGAGCACCTCCGTTCTCCAGGACGAGGAGCGCCGCATCAAGGCGCTTGTGGGCAGGCCGGACAAAGGGATAAGAGCGGCGGAGGTCCGTAGCGATTTAGGCACCAGCATGAAGGAGTTGGTAGGCATCTACCGCACCGGCGACCAGCTTTCTCAGGCCGTGGAGACAACGCGGGGGTTGCAGGAGAAATACAAGTCCGTCTCGGTGCAGAACAAAGGAAGCGTATTTAACACAGACCTGATTTCCGTCCTGGAGTTGCAAAGCCTCCTGGACTTGGGGGAGACCATGGTGGCGGGGGCTATGGCCCGCAAGGAAAGCCGCGGCTCCCACTCTCGGCGAGACTTTCCAGAGAGGGACGACGTGAACTGGATGAAGCATACGCTGGCCTTCTACACGCCGGATGGGCCACGGCTGGACTACGCTCCAGTGAAGTTTACTCGGTGGCAGCCTGAAAAAAGGACGTACTAGCAGGCTGCTGAAAAAGGAGAGTCCAGAGGGGCGAAGCCCCTTTGGTGGGGGACTGGGGGTATCCCCCAGATATATCTTTTTCCCCCTTCCTGGTCAGGAAGGGGGTCAGGGGAATGGCCGCTCCGACACGTCGGGGTTCGTCACCCTGCTAGCATTGACTACTCGCCCGTCACAATCACCCGATGGCAACCCCAGGTAAGGAGTTACTGATGCAGGTTACACTGGATGTCCGCCGGTTCAACCCAGAGGAAGCCAACCCGAAGCCGTATCATCAGACCTACACGGTGGAGGCAGAGGACTACTTCACAGTGCTGGACGCCCTTATCCGCGTCCGGGAGTACCAGGACGCCACGCTGGCCCTACGGTGCTCCTGCCGCGCATCCATATGTGGCTCATGTGCCATGCGCATAAACGGCCATGCCAGGCTGGCGTGCAAGACCAAGCTGACCAGCGTCATGGATGCCCAGGGTAGCGTCCGCGTGGAACCCGCTGGCAACCTGCCTGTGGTCAAGGACCTCATCGTGGACATGAAGCCGTTCTGGGACAAGGTCAGTGCGGTTGACCCCTGGCTTCAGCCGGAAGGCCCTGCGCCTGAGAGGGAGTATCTGGCCTCCAACGAAGCCATGCTTCACCTGACTGGCGTCATGGGTTGCATCATGTGCGGGGTTTGCGTCTCCGACTGCACCGTGCTGGAGGTGGACCCCAACTTCCTGGGCCCGGCGGCTCTGGCCAAGGCGTACCGGTTTGTAGGCGACCCCAGAGACGGAGCCTCCAAGTCCCGCCTCAAAAAGCTGAACGAGTATGGAGGCATGTGGGACTGCACCCGCTGCTACGAGTGCGTCCAGGTCTGCCCCAAGGGCGTCGCTCCCATGGACCGCATCATGGCCCTGCGAGACAAAGCAATCACGGCGGGCTTTACGGGGACCACCGGCGCCCGCCACGCCGAGGTCTTTGCCGGGTCGGTACGACACACCGGCTGGCTGAACGAGTTCTGGCTATTGCCCAAAACAATAGGTATGTTCAATCCGTTGAGCCTGCCCGCGCTGCTGGGCGCGCTTCCAGTGGCACTGCGCGCCGTGCGCCACAATAAGCTGCCGCACATGTTCCATAAGCCCATTCCTGGAATCCAGCACGTTCGCCGCATCTTTGACAAGGTGGAGGCCCCCAAATGAAGTACGCCTTTTTCCCAGGCTGCGTCTCCCGCGGAGGTTGCCCTGAGCTGTACCCCGCCGTCATAAAGGTCTGCCAGCGCCTGGGCATTGAGTTGGATGAGCTATTAGGCGCTTCCTGTACTGGCGCGGGAGTGCTACAGGAGAAGGACCAGCTCCTGGGCGACACGCTGAACGCCCGCACCTTTGCCATGGCCGAGCAGAAGGGCCTGCCCATCTTGACCATCTGCTCCACCTGCCAGGGCGTCATGAGCCAGGCCAACAAACGCCTCAAGGACGACCCCGTATACCTGGCCAAGGTAAACGAGACTTTGAAGGAAGAGGGCCTCCAGTACAAGGGCACCGCCGTCATCAAGCACCTGCTATGGGTGCTGGTGGAGGACGTTGGCGTGGACGCCCTGAAGTCCAAGTTCACCCGCAAGCTTACCGACCTGAAGGTGGCCCCGTTTTACGGCTGCTACATTGTGCGCCCTTCCTGGGCATTGGAGTTCGAGGCACACCCCGGCCGTGCGAACTCTCTGGAGACGCTGATAGAGGCCGTGGGTGCCGAAGTGGTGGACTTTGAGGGCAAGACGCGCTGCTGCGGCTTCCCAATCCTGACTATCAACGAGAAGAACTCCCTGGCCATGGTGGCCAAGCACACTTCCGAGGTCCAGCAGTTGGGGGCCGACGCTATGGTGACACCTTGCCCCCTGTGCCACCTGAACCTGGACAGCTACCAGCCCAAGGCTGCTGCCCAGTCTGGAATCCGCATCCACATGCCAATCCTGCACCTGCCGCAGCTTCTTGGCCTGGCCCTGGGGTTCAGCCCCAAGGACATGGGCCTGGAGCGCCACATAGTCTCCATGCGCCTTGTAGAAGAGAAGGTCGGTGGAGCATTGACGGCCAGGGTGTAGCAAACAGACGCGTAATCTTGGCCCTTGGCCGAGGGCGACACCTCCACGCTGGAGGAGGAGTAGGATAGAGGCGTACCCGAAGCTGGACTAGCTCAAAACCAATCATTGCTCGGGCAAATCTTCATAATGATATATGCCGGTACAGCTAGTTTGACTGCCCTATTGATAATGCTTGATGGAATGTTGGATGAACGATCACCGAGGTATCTTCGGCTATTTCGTTTGGAGCTAGGACCGGCTGGGAATTATAGCTATATCTGTCAGAAGCTCCAGCCCCCGTACGGACTCCTACCAGTCCAACCTCGTATAAAATGCTTAACACTTGCTGTCTGAACTTTCGTAAAGCAAGACCGTGGTCATGAGATTTGTCCCGGTTGTACTCTTTAGTTAAGTCATCTATCCATCCCGCTTGACTCATCGAAGTATCAGTCATGATTTCTAGGATATCTTCCTCAGTCCAATCGCCAATGGGAAATCTTGGGGGTCGGCTTACTAGTAGCTTAGTTACAAGCTCAAGGTCAGGATAGTTTTCCCTCCATTCATCTAGCAGCGCCTCAAACCTGCTATTCGAATAAGGTCCCTCTGCCTGCAGCAAGTACTGCCAAGAGATCTTGTTTTTGCCAACTGCAAGTGCGCTAGCCTTATTAAGGAAATCGATTACATCTCTCGGTCGATCCAGGGTTCTTTCCAGAATGTAGGCAACGCCGGCCGGCCTGCGGCTGTTCTGCTTGGGTAGTATGTCGGTAAGTCTCGGAGAATCAGAAGCGCCCATGTTTTTGGCAATTTCCGATAGTCTCCTATCAGAGAGGTCAATTAATTCTTGGTGTGTCCACCTCAAACCGATTCTTTGATCAGCGAGTTTTTCCCTTTGATAAGCCCGCGACTGAAAACCAGCCTCGATTCTGTGGAGAATGTTGTCTCGAAGTGCGAAGACAATTTTAACTCGTGCCACATCTGACCAGTCGTAAATCTCTACAAGTAGCGCTCTAATGATTTCATACACCAAAGGGTCTTCCCCTAAAAAGCGGTCCAAATCATCAATTAACACATAACACGGTTTTTCCGGGTCGTCCAAAATCACTGTGCCAAGGTATTTCTTTACTGCGTTCAGTTCTTGCACCTGAATTCCATTAACGACTTTTTTGGCTATTGTAACCCGCTCATCTATGTCTCTTTTCCAGGTCATTTCACCTTTTGCGCTAGCCTCCAGGCCAAACACCGTGGCCCATGGACCGGTTACGCCCAAATCGGCTTGCAAACGTTTCTCAAACGTATCGTGAATTTGCCTTATCCTCTCCTGAGGCACTTGCAGAATGGTGGCTCCCCAATCGTCGAGGTATTGGAGAGCACGATCTCGGTCGCGATCCGGCCTTATCGTTCCTTTTATCCGCTCCATCAGCTGGGATACTTTCCCATACCGTCGCGACTCTTCGGGGAAGAAGTGTTTCAGTATTTCGACAACGAACACATGCCGCCAAAGGAGCTTGTAAAAATAATCTAGATTTACTCCACTCTTCCGTAATGCTCTGATAAGTTCCGATCCGCCCAGGAATTGAAAAGCTAACTCCTCCGGGTTCAAGACGACATAATGGTCTTTCTCTCGCTTCAGCTGCTCCAGAATCGCTGTCTTCCCAGTACCAGCCCTACCTACTATTCCGCACTTGGGATTGGAAATGTCAGAAATCTGGTCATAATAGGCGGTCGAGATGAAACATGATCCCAATAGGGTATCTAGCTCAGCCGCGGCTGCTCCGAAGTTAACCGCCGGTTTGAACTTGAAAGGTTCCTTGCTCTTCTTAGTCTTGCGTGCCATGGCTCCACCTCCAGTTCCCTTGCCACATCTTACCCCCTTTGCATATGCGCCATCAATGTCTCACCGCCATCTCCCCCTTCCCCGTACCACAGCGCACCGCCTACACTCCAGGCATGTTCTCCGGCATCACATCGGTTCCCTGCGCTCCCTCGGCGGCAATTACGACAATCGGATTTGTTTCTCAGGAAAACTTTTTCGCTCAGATATGGCCCAGGTTCAAACAGTGAACATAATGTAAGGAACGAATCGGCGACCAACAATTGCCTCAGCCTGGGACGAGGTCTAGGCGGGGAAAGTTCGAGT
>JAUSCR010000020.1 GCA_030651175.1 Dehalococcoidia bacterium | reverse complement strand
GCCAGCAGGGCCAGCAACACCCATTCCCTGCCTTGAACCAGGCCCCGCAGGGCCACGGCGTAAGAAAGGGTGGCTCCCAGGTAGAGGGGGCCTGCCAGGGTAAGAAGCCACGGACGGGCGGAAGATGGAACCCGCCTGCGGTGGGCTGAAAGGAGGGCCAGGAGGCCACACAGCACCAGGAGGACCATCCAGTTGGCTGTCTGGTAGCCCGTAGCCACCAGAAGCACCGTAACCACCATTCCTGGGGTGCGCTGGAGCCAGATGCTTTGGACGTTGCTGAGCCGGTAGAACTCCCAGAGGCCCAGGATGGCAGCCAGGCCCACCAGGGCGGTGAAGGGGTAGCCCCCGGCCCAGATGAACAGTAGAAGTACGGGGATGCCTACGGCGGCGGCGGCCAGCCGGCGTAGAAGAGAGTCGCGCCCGCCGGCGGTGCTGGTGGAGGATACGGCGGGTTTGGACAACTTGGACCCTAGACCTCCATTACCTCGGCTTCTTTTTCCTCGGCTGCGGTGTTTATCTGAACTATGGCTGCGTCCGTGAGCTTCTGGAGGCGGTCCTGCAACCGACGGCTCTCGTCCTGGGAGACCTCTTTGCTGCGCTCCATTGCCCGGAGTTTGTCCTGAACATCCCTGCGCACGTTGCGCACGGCCACGCGGGCCTCTTCGGCACGTTGCCGGACTACTTTCACGAAGTCCCTTCGCCTCTCCTCTGTGAGCTGGGGAATTGGCACGCGGATCATGGCGCCGTCGGCAGCCGGATTGAGTCCTAAGCCGGACTTGAGGATTCCTCGCTCGATCTCCGTGACGGATCCCCTGTCCCACGGCTGGATGAGCAACAATCTGGCCTCGGGCGCGGATATGGTGGCCAACTGGTTCAAGGGAGTGGGCACGCCGTGGTAGTCAACAATGACGCTTTCTAGCAAGGCTGGGCTGGCTCTGCCAGTGCGGATGGTGTTCATCTCCCGTTTCAACACATCCCCGGCCTTGTGCATTCTTGATTCAGCGTCCGAAAGTAGTGAGGTTGTCATGATTAGTGTCCTTGGTGGCTAGCAGGTTGCTGAAAAACCTTTTCGACCATCCCCCTGTCCCCCTTCCTAGCCAGGAAGGGGGAATGAAGAAAAAGACGGAGGACACCCCCGTTTCCCCCCGCCAGGAAGGGCTCCGCCCTCCCTGGACTCTCTCGGAACCAGGACAGGCTCCCTGTGTACGAGCACACCCCATCCCAAGAGCGAAGCCCATTTGCAGGAGTGGCTTAGGACCGAAGGGCTCTGGCTGCTGGCTTGTGGGTCGGCTCCTGAGCTACCAGTGTTCCCAGAGGCTCTCCGGCCATTACCCGGGCCATGCTTCCCGGAGCAAACAGGTCAAAGACCACAATGGGAAGCTGGTTCTCCATGCATAAGGATAAGGCTGTGGCGTCCATCACTTCAAGTCGCAGGTTCAACGCCTGGATGTACGTCAGGTGCTGGAACTTCTTGGCGTTTGGATTCTTATGGGGGTCAGAGTCATACACGCCGTCTACCCGGTGCTTGGCCATCAGGAGCACGTCCGCGTCTATCTCCAAGGCCCTCAGGGCCGAGGCGGTGTCGGTGGTCATGTACGGGTTGCCAGTGCCGCAGGCGAAGATGACAACCCGTCTATCCTTCAGGTGGGAAATGGCGCGGCGGCGTATGTAAGGCTCTGCCACGGCGTGAACATCCAGCGCGGACATGGTCCTGGTTTCCACGCCGTTTCGCTCCAGGGCGTCTTGCAAGGCCAGGGCGTTCATCAGTGTGGCGAGCATGCCGGCATAGTCAGCGGTGGCACGATCCATGCCCCTGGACTCCCATGCCTCCCCTCGCCAGAAGTTTCCGCCGCCAACCACCACGGCCAACTGAACACCCTTGGATGCCTCTTTGATCTCGCCGGCCAAATAGGCCAGGGCCTCCGGGTCAATGCCGTAGCTAAGGCTGCCCTTGAGGGACTCCCCGCTGAGCTTCAGAACCATACGGGTGTAGAGTGATTCCGGCATCTCCGGGGCTCCTCATTCGCCCAGGGCGAAGCGCACGAACCTCCGAACAAGTATGTGTTCCCCTACCCGCGCTGATAGGTCCGTCACCAGGTCCTGGATCACCCTGGAATCGTCCTTAATGTAGGGCTGCTGAAGGAGGCAGACCTCCTCCGGGTCGCGCGAATCGTCCTCAGGCATTTGGGAACGGTCTACAAAGTGAGGGGTCATGGCCACCACTTGCATTGCTAGCTGATGAGCTAGCTCTCTGAACTCGGGGAGCCGGGAAACAAAATCGGTCTCGCAGTGCAACTCTACCAGTGATCCCATGCGGCTGCCGCTGTGGATGTAGGCTTCTATCAGCCCTTCTTTGACCTCGCGCCCCACCGTCTGGGCTACCTTGGCTATTCCCTTGGCCCTGAGAATCTGCTGGGCTTTGGGTAAATCACCATCCGTTTCCTGAAGGGCTTTCTTGCAATCCATGATGCCTGCGCCCGTCAATTCGCGCAGGGCCTTGATTTGATCTACGGAAATCTCCAAAGGGTGTTCTCCTGGGGAAATCTACGCCTGGGCCGTGGCGGCAACAACGGCGCTGGACACAGGCTGATGGCTGGGTGCCGCCGTCTCGGTCGCAAAGTTAACGTCCGTCCCAGGCCGCTGCCTTCCCTCGATTACGGCGTCGGCGACTTTTTTGCTGACGAGACGTATGGAGCGAATGGCATCATCGTTTCCTGGGATGGCGTAGTCCACCAGCCGTGGGTCACAGTCTGTGTCCACCAGGGCAATGATGGGAACACCCACCCGACGTGCCTCGGCCACGGCTATTCGCTCTTTGCCAATGTCAACTATGAATATGGCGCCCGGGAGCCTGGTCATTTCCTTTATGCCTCCCAAGTACCGGTTCAGCCGGACTATCTCCTCCTCCAACTTCTGGGCCTCCCGTTTCGGCAGGACCTGGAACTGGCGCTTTAGCTTACGCTCCTCTAGCTGGACCAGGTAGTCTATGCGTTTCTGGATGGTGGTGAAGTTGGTGAAGGTGCCCCCCAGCCAGCGGATGGCGACGTAGAAGGCTCCACAGCGAGTTGCCTCTTGGGCAATGGACTCTTGGGCCTGTCTCTTGGTGCCAACAAACAGGACTGATTGGCCAGTGCTCGCCACATCGCTCACAAAAGAGCAGGCTCTCTCCAGCATGGTGAGGGTCTGCTGCAAGTCAATGATATGGATGCCGTTGCGTGTGGCGAAGATGTGACGCTTCATTTCGGGGTTCCACCGGTGTGTCTGGTGCCCGAAGTGGACCCCCGACTCCAGCAGGGACTTCATTGTTACGGGCCCTGCACCTGCCTCTGGGAGGACGTCTCTGGTTTCTCTGGCAACGGGCGCTGCCGCTTCCAGGACGCTTCCGCTGTGTTGCACCATAAGACCTACCTTCTTCCTAGAGTAATAGCCTAGCGTGACGAAAAGTATAGCATAAGGTGTCGGCGTGGGCAACGGCGATGGGGTCTGGTGCCATTGGTCAGTGATAATGTCAGTCCTTAACTTCCAGCGCTCCGCCCAGGAGCCGGAGAGCTTGGAGGAGCAACTGGCCGGGGAACGGCGTCCTAGGAAAGTTCGGGGAAGCGCTCCAGACCTTGGGGATTGGGCTCATCCTGGCCCACTCCCCACAGGCTAAGGGGCGGA
>JAUSCR010000013.1 GCA_030651175.1 Dehalococcoidia bacterium | reverse complement strand
CCGTTCCTTCCTGGGCAGGAAGAGTGCCACACCAGAGGTGTATCAGGCAGCTTGTCATTCTGAGTCCCGATTCATCGGGACGAAGAATCTGGTGCGGCGGAAATCCGCACCTCCACCCCAGATGCTTCGGTCGTTGGACTCCCTCAGCATGACAGGCAAGGGCTGGCAGCCACTACTCCACCCTGTACCACTCCTGGTCTTTGGTGAGGCGCAGGAACTCCTTCAGTAGGCGAGGGCTGGAGGCCACCAGCCCAGTGCTTTCCAGGCTGGCTGGCCCCCGGCTCTTGCGGTCCACCACCTGGCCCCCGGCCTCTCCGACCAGCACCAGTCCTGCCGCCACGTCCCAGGGCGCTAGCGTGTGATGAAAGTAGATGTCCACCCGTCCAGCGGCGGCATAGGCCAGCCCCAGGCAGGAGGAGCCCATGATGCGCACGCTCTGCATCCCAGGCCACAACGACTGTACCAACTTGAGAGCGCAAAGCGCCCTGGCGTCCATGCCGCCTATGTCGAAGCCCACTATGCACTGGGCCACCAGGTCACGACGGCTCGCGGATACGGGCCTGCCGTTGAGGTAAGCTCCCTGCCCCTTCGCGGCGTGGAACGTCTCGTCGCGCATGGGGTCATAGGTCACGCCCAAGAGGACCTCCGGGCCATCGGCCAGGGCTATGGAAACGGCGAAGTGAGGCACGTTGGCGGCATAGTTGCGGGTGCCGTCCACGGGGTCAACAATCCAGCGGAGACCGCCGGTGCCGCCGGTGGCCCCCAGCTCTTCGCCCAGGTAGCTTATGTCCGGGAACTCCCTGGCCAGCGCATCCCTGATGAACCTCTCCGCCAGGAGGTCCACATCCGTGACCAGGCTGGAGTTTTCCTTGTAGGAGACCTCTTTGGCTGTATAGAATCGGCCCTTCACCAGTTCACCAGCGCCCCGAGCGGTGGCCAGGGCCACCTCCAGGGCTGGACGGCCTGATAGGGATAGTGGCGGATGCGTCAAGGTTGCTCCTTTGCCGGCTCTTGTAGCCTGGGGTTGGTGAAGCCTAAGAGTAAGAGGGGCACCCCATTATGGGATGCCCCTCTTACTCTACGCCAGGGATTGATATGTCTTACTCGGCTTCAATCGGGTTTCTGAGCACGCCGATGCCCGATATTTCCACCTCAACAACATCTCCCGGATGGATGTCTCCGGGTGCGCCAGGGGTGCCCGTGTAGATGGCGTCGCCCGGTTCCAGGGTTATGGCGCTGCTGATGAACTCGATGATGGCAGGCACGTCATGGACCAGGTCTCCGGTTGACTGCTCCTGCACCACCTTCCCGTTGATGCGACAGATGAGCTGCATCTTGCTGGGGTCCAGGTCTGTGACGATGACAGGCCCCATAGGGGAAAAGGTGTCCGAGGACTTGGCCCGCCACCATTGGAGGTCGTTCCGCTGCCAGTCGCGGGCGGAGACGTCATTCCCGCAGGTGTATCCGAGAACATAGCTGAGCGCCTCGGCCTTTTTGACGTTCTTGGCCCGTTTGCCCATGATAAACACCATCTCCCCCTCGGGTTGCATATGCACCTTCTCCTGGAGGGCTGCCTGGGGGATGCGGACCGGCTCCTCCGTGCCAATGACGGAGGTAGGTGTCTTGTAGAATCCCTCCGGCACCTTGGGCGCCTCCCGGTTCCCCAGGTGGCTCTTATAGTTCAGCCCTATAGCCACGATCTTGCCTGGCACGATAGGTGCCAGGAGCTTAACCTCAGAAAGCTTGTGCGTGCGGTCCGTGACCTTGTAGGCACCGTATGGCGGCGCTGTTATCTCTCGGACAACATCGCCACCTAAAACGCCATAGGCCACATGGGTGCCAACCTGAAACCTCACATATCGCATGGTTCTCCTCCTATTGGATTCGCCTACGTTTCCTAATGCCATCAGCCAGGGCCGAAGCTCTACGGTACGTAAGTTAGCACGTCGAGCGGCCAAAGTAAATAAACTGCACTGGTTCGGCAAATGCCCTCTCATGTGGTTCCCTTCGGCTTCGCTCAGGGTAAACTAAGCTCACCATGAGCGGGCGTGAGCAATAGACCATTGCTGGTGCCTCTGGTAATCTGTTCGATGCAATGGAGGCAGAAAATCACCAGGAAACCGCACGGCTCCGCGTTCTGGTAATGGGACGTGTGCAGGGCGTGTCTTTCCGGTACTACGCCCGTCGCCAGGCCGAGGGCCTGGGGCTGGTAGGTTGGGCCAGGAATCTGCGGGATGGCGCTACCGTGGAGGTGATGGCGGAAGGGCCTCGACCTGCATTGGCCCAGTTCTTGCAACTCCTGCAAACCGGCTCGCGCAGGGCCCTCGTTACCCAAGTTGAGGTTGAGTGGAGTACCGCCGAAGGCAGTTTTCAGTCGTTTCAAATCCGCTGAACGTGGACTAGTACTTGGTTGTGTTAGTCCCGATACGAAAGGCTCCTGGACCCCGCATGGCCTCGCACGCTCGGCCAACGAACCATCCCCCTGTATCCCCCTTCCTTTCCAGGAAGGGGGAGGAGAAGAATTCTGGGGGACACCCCCAGTGCCCCCGCCAAAGGGGCTTCGCCCCTCTGGACTCCCATTTTTCAACAGTCTACTACCCCGCAAGCCAACGGGCCAGGTCAGCCCTGTTGCGCTCCAGCCAGCGTACGTTAAGCCCGATGCGCTCCAACGACTGCTGGATTGTGCGCGTGGCTGCTGGAGTTGGGTGGCTCTCGAAGAACTCCTGCACGTCCCGGCGGGCAGCCAGCGTTATGAAGCCGCCAGTGATACCCACCAAGCGCATCATGGCAAAGCCGCCGGCGCCGTACCGCCTGTTGAACTCCGTCCAGTTGGCCTTCACGTACTCCCACGCCAAGCCGGTGCCTCCATGCGGGTTGGATGCAACCGCCCCCACCAGGGCTACGGTGTCCTGGGGCCGCACCTCTGGCGACAGAGACATCTCCAGGGTCTGCTCCAGGAGTGAACGCTGGGTGAACCGGGTCATGGCCCCGTGCAGCCGGCTCTTCTCCTCCTGAAGGGTAGCCTCCCTGGCCAGGCGGCGCAGCGTGTGGTGGATGCTTGGGTCTCCGGCCTGGGCCGTCAGGGCGTAGACGACCCCTCGCAGGTCGGGTATGAGAGAGGACGGCCTGTCCAGGAACCGCTGGAACCTGTCCTGGGCCTCCGCCAGAGTCTCCGTGTCGCCGAAGGCGCCTAGCTGTCCCAGCACTGTGCTGCGAAGCAGTGCATCCAGATGTCCCTCACCGGGTGCGGCGTCCCATCCCACCTTTCGGGCAATTGGCCGCAGCAGCTCCCTGCCAAAGACCTGGAATTGGTGGTAGTACGGCTCCTGAGAGATGAGGAAGTCTAGCTGCCGCAGGTTGATGCTTAGGTCGGCCCACACGCCGTAGTTGTACTCGTTCTTGTAGGCTTGCGCCAGCCGCAGGAACTGCATGGCTGGAATCAGGCCCGCCCGGGCCAGGGCGTAGGCATCGCTCTGGAGTCCCAGCCGGTCGGCAGGCGGGAGTTCGAATGCCTCTATGGCGGGAATGAACCCGTCCCACTCCTTGTCTGCGTACTGCACCCGGTAGAAACCGGTGTGACCCGGGTTGATTTTCACCCAAGGGTTGGTGTCCCCTTTAGGAAGCGCCTGCTCCAGGTGCAGGATGGTTTCCCTGCCTTCCATCACTGTGGAGTCAGTCCCAGAGGCCTCTTTGGCTGATACGCGTATGGGGACGCGCCATAGCGTTGTGTACTGGCTAGCCCCGCTGTACAGGAATCGCTGCTGGGAGAGGTGCGCCTCCACCCGGCCGGCCCTCCGGCGGATGTCCGCGTGGATTACGGGGTACCCTGTTTGGCTCACCCAGCTATCCATGATGGCGGTCACGGGCTGGCCCGACACCTTCTCCATGGCCCCCCACAGGTCTTGGGTGCGAGCGTTTTCAAACATGTGGGCAGAAAGATACCTGTGCAGCCCCTGCCGGAACTGCTCCTCGCCTACGAACTGCTCCAGCATGCGTAATATCGAAGCGCCTTTGCTGTAGCTGATGGCATCGAATAGCTGGCTCACCTCCGCGGGGTTACGCACATCCGCCTCTATGGGATGGGAGTTCTCCAGACCGTCAAGGCTAAGGCCGGCGTTCACGTCGTCCATGATGAACTGGGTCCACATTTCCCACTCGGGGAAAAGGTGGTCCATCGCCTTGGTGGCCATCCAGGAG
The DNA here is from genome assembly GCA_030651175.1 of Dehalococcoidia bacterium. Taxonomy (GTDB): domain Bacteria; phylum Chloroflexota; class Dehalococcoidia; order Lucifugimonadales; family SHYF01; genus SHYF01. The sequence goes on along the minus strand of JAUSCR010000013.1, from coordinate 1,257 downwards.
GCAAAACTCTCGTTCAGCCACAGGTCGTTCCACCATGCCATGGTAACCAGGTCGCCAAACCACATATGCGCCATCTCGTGCGCCACCACCTCTGCGATGCGCTGGCGTGTGCCCGGTGCGGAGTTCTTCGGGTCGAAAAGGAGCGCCGTCTCCCGATATGTAATAGCCCCCCAGTTCTCCATGGCGCCCGCCGCAAAGTCGGGGATGGCCAAGTGGTCCAGCTTCTCCAGGGGATAGGGGATGCCGAAGTAGTTGTTGTAGTACGGCAGCAGCCGCGTGGCCACGTCCAGAGCGAAGCGCCCCAGCTCTGTCCTTCCGGGAGTTGTCCACACGCGGACCAGAGTTCCGTCGCTGCTTTTCCCTTCGATGGACTCCAACTCGCCAACCACAAAGGCCAGGAGGTAGGTTGACATGCGAGGCGTCTCGCGGAACAGCACGCGCTTTGTTCCGTTGCGCCGGCTGGTCTCTTTGGCTACGGGCGTGTTGGAGACAGCGGTAAGGTGTGATGGAATGACCATCGCCAGCTCGAACGTCGCTTTCAGCCCAGGCTCGTCCCAGCAGGGGAAGGCGCGACGGGCGTCTGTGGCCTCGAACTGTGTGACCGCCAGCGTTCGCGTCTCCCCTTTGGGCGTCTTGTAGGAGCTGCGATAGAAGCCGTGGAGTCGGTCGTTCAGCTCTCCAGTGAACCGTAGCGCCAGTTGCGCTGTTCCCACTGGAATAGGTGAGCCGAAAGTAAACGTGACAGTCTCGGCAGATTCGTCGTAGCTGATGCGCTCCGCCGCTGTTTTTGTGCCGTTGCCGTGGACTATTGAAGCGGCCCGGACCTTTATCTCGATTGCGTTGAGGACAAGCTCACGGGTGGAGCGGGTTAGTTCAATGTCAACTGTCTCCTCCCCGCGGAAGGTGAAACGCTCCAGGTCCGGTGTCAAGGTCAGGCGGTACTTCAGGGGCCGGACGTGTTGTGGCAGCAGCGAAAATTCAGACGTAGTCATGCGGTTTCCTTTCTTGATTCGACTGATTCCCTCAAGCGACGATGTCATTCTGAGTCCCGATTCATCGGGACGAAGAATCTGGGGCGGGGTTTCCCAGCCACCCCAGACCCTTCGCTTTGCTCAGGGTGACAGTATTACATGGCTTGGTGTTCAAACCTTTCGCAGCCAACAGTCCGTGCACCAGTATAACGAAAGTCTCAGGAGAGGGCTATTGAGGCGTCACAAACTTGTATCCAACCCCTCGTTCGGTGATGATCATTTTGGG
>JAUSCR010000010.1 GCA_030651175.1 Dehalococcoidia bacterium | reverse complement strand
CCTGCTCAGCGCATCCTTGAAGCGCGCGTCCCTGGCCCAATCCTCTCCGACTGCCCAGCAGAAGCCCTGCCACTCCTCATCGCTGAAGACGCTGATGCTCACCCATACATCATCGCCCTTGCAAGGGAAGTTGCCTGAGGGCACGGCTATCGGGTCTCTGTTGCCCAGGGGCCCCTGGACTCTGCCGTTCATGCTGTAGTCCATGAAAGCCTGGGGCATATAGGGCATGAAGCACTCGGCCAAACATAGGTCCAGCATCTGCCCTTCGCCGGTGCGGTTGCGATGGTGCAATGCCGCAACTATGGCAAAGGCGGAGTGGACCCCCATGGCCGGGTCCTCGGCCACAGATGCGGGCTCCTCCGACGGGTCCGTGTCCTTGTATCCTCTCAGCGAGGCGTGCCCCAGCGTTACATCTATGGTCTCGGCCATTGCCTTGTAGTTACGATACGGCCCCGTATCCCCGTATGCGGACATCTTGGCTAATATAATATCGGGCTTCTCTTGTTTGAGCATTTCGTAGGTAATTCCCAGCTTGTCCATCACATTGGGAACATAGTTCTCCACAACCACGTCGCTCACCCTCACCAGCCTTTTCAGGATGTCCATGCCCTCCGGCCTGGTGAAGTCTGCGGTCATGCTGAGCTTGTTCCGCGCCATGGAATTGAATATTGGGTAACGGTTCCACGGCCTCTCTCCGGGATCGCCGTTGGGGTATACCCCAACTCGGGAGCCCCCCATCTCCTTGGTGGGCCTGGCGTATATGCCACGGGTGGTGGGGGGGAAATGCTGGAGGGACTCCACCCGTATGACCTCTGCGCCCATGTCTGCCAGGATCATGGCGCAGTATGGCCCTGCCAGGACCACCGTCAAGTCCACGACTCGTATTCCTTTCAGTGGTAGGGACTGCATTAGGCCGTCTCCTTTCCTCGGTTCACGGGTTCACGTCTTTGATTTCCCATTAGATAACTCCAGTCTCCCTCAGCTTCACCAGGTCTTGCTGGGTGTACCCCAACTCCGAGTACACCTCTTGGTTGTGCTGGCCCAGCATTGGCGCTGGCCGCCGTAGCTGCCAGGGGGTCTTTTCCATGACGAAGGGTCGCCCTGGGAGCTTCGTCTTTCCAGTCACTGGGTGCTCCACCTCCACAAAGAATCCCCGGCCGTTGAATTGAGGGTCTTGGCACACTTCCTCTATGGTGTACACCGGGGCGCAGATGTTGCCCGCTCGCTGCCCCATCTCGAAAAGCTCCGCCTTTGTGTGCTGGAGGAGGAAGCCAAGAAAAATGGCCTCGAACTCCTCTTTGAGCAGTGGGTCTGTTTGTGCCTCAACCACATACCACCTGGGATCCATAAGCTCCTGGGGATTTCCCAACAACTCCACGGCCCGGGGAAAACGCGGGCCAGAGGCGCTGATCCGAAAGTAGCCATCAGCGCAAGGATACGTCCCCTGAGGGTAGCCAGCGCCAAAACTTGCTCCTTTGGGGGTGACGGTGCCTGTGTACTGGTAGGTGAGGAGAGCGTAAAATCTCCGATCCACGCTGGTAGCCTGGGTCTCCATGATGGATATGTCTATGTGTTGGCCTGTGTCCTGATACCGGCTGCCATAGAATCCTATCATTGTGGCCATGGCTGCCACCGCTCCTGAGTGATATATGGAGACGGTAAGGCCATATTTCTGTGGCTCTCTGCCTGGGTGGCCGATAGAATGCATGGTGCCACCCATGCCAAAGGCCATCAGCTCGGTGAGCAGGTATTCCCGATATGGGCCGGTCTGGCCAAAGTTGCTGATGGAGGTCATCACCAGCTTGGGGTTTATCGTTTCTAGGTCCGCGTAGGAGAGGCCCAGGCGCTCCATGACGCCGGGCTTGAAGTTTTCCACCACCACGTCGGCCTTCTTCACCAGCTCTTGGAGTATTTCTTTGCCCAGCTTGCTCTTGAGGTTGAGTGTTATTCCCCTCTTGTTGGTGTTGAGGGACAGGAACAACCCGCTCTTCTCCGGGTGGGGCTCGTCATGATAGAAGGGGCCCATGCTGCGTGCTCCGTCTCCTGTCCCAGGGCGCTCTATCTTGATGACGTCCGCGCCGTAGTCGGCCAAGAGCTTGGTGCACGCCGGCCCGGCAATATAGTGAGTCAGGTCTATTACTCTTATGTCCGACAGCGCCTGGTTGGGCATGAAAGAGCTCCGTTTCGTGAGTGTGGTAAGTCTTGACCCACGTGGCCTTATAAGGCCCTAATA
>JAUSCR010000096.1 GCA_030651175.1 Dehalococcoidia bacterium | reverse complement strand
CTCTTTACGGGCCTCTCGCAGCCGCTGACCAACTAGATGCCGAAGATCCTCTGGCACTCGATTTGTATCTCCTATCACAAGGCAGGCTATGCGCTTCAAACTTACCTCCAATTATTGGCTAGCGCAACTTGACCTGAAAGCAAGCGGTGATTACAATAGCGACTAGCCAGGTGGCGTGCGGCAGTGAGTGTGGGGACGCTGGTTTACGGCGCGGTGGGCTGGAAAAGCGGGAAGCTGGGGGGAAGAAAGCTGGGGCGCCGAAGAGGTCAGTAGGCCTCATGTATGGGTCCTGCGCAACACCGTACAGCGGGGACGAGCGATTAGGTGGCAAGGTGATAGACCTTCTCGGGCGTTATTGGTCTGCTGCTGAGTTGACTATTTCGGATGCTGACTCTCCACCCCGAGGGGCACAGCGGAGGCTCCCCTTACTTCGCCTGACACCACCGAGAACCAGAACACGGAACCCAAGGATCCCATGCCCCTCCAGGACACTGTACACATTAGCTTGAAGAACTTTAGCCTGGACCCAGATAACGTGACGGGCAAGGCGAGAACAATCACCTTTGTTTTGCAGAACGAGGGACGGTGCACCCACGACCTCCGGGTCGAGTGGCAGATTCCCTTGCCACCGGGCACCTACCGCATCCTCTGCCCCGTCAGCAACCACGCTGACAGAGGGACGAACGGCGCCTTGAAGGTTGTGTCATGAGAACAGGGAACAGACACGCCAGTCAGGGGCCTGAGACGGGAAAGATACGGGCGGCCCTTTTCCGCTCTAGCGAGAACCTCTTCGCCCTGACCGTTCTGGTGATTGGCGTGGGAGTGGTCCTATTGGGCGGTGCCCTGACTTACGTACTCCGTATCCCTATCGAGTCTGCCATGCTAGAGGAAGCTGTACGGGATATCGAGACGACAGTCCGGCCCTTCGTCCTCAAGAAACTGAGCCCCGAGGACCTGGCGCAGCCCATGACGGGGGCGCGATATGAAGAAGTGGCCCAGATGTTCAGAGAGAGCATGCTGCCGCATAATGTGGTGCGCCTCAAGTTGTGGGACCTTGCGGGCAGGGTAGTCTATTCAACCCTGCCTTCCGAAATAGGAAGCTCCTACCCAGATGACGAGCATCTCCGCCAGGCCATCCAGGGTCAGCACGTTTGGGAGGTGACCGATCAGCCCGAGGCCCCTGAAATGCGCGCCCTGGGACAGCTCATAGAGGTGTATATCCCCCTAACATGGGAGGTGGATGGGATGCCCGCGGGCGTCCTGGAGGTTTACCTGCCCTATGCGCCTTACCATCGCCAACTGGCCTCTATCAGGAACGCCATATTCCTGGCTGCGGTGATAGCCTCACTTACACTCCCCCTAGCCCTCTATTTGCTCTACCGCACAGGGTGGAAGGCCATCCGAGAGGAGCGCAACATGACTATCCAGCGGCAGCGTGAGGTAGACGCGCTCAACCGCTTGCTGCAAAGGGACATCGCCCACTACGCAGAGCTTCAGCAACGAATCTTGCGGTTACGGGATGAGGTCGTTGGGCCAGTCCCCTCTCAAGGGAATGCACCGCCTTTGGCACGGGACGCGTGGCTGGCGATGCGGATTCGGGACCTGGCGGAGTTTGCCCCAGATGTTATGATCTCTCCAGCCCAAGAAGAGCCAAAGGGGGAGGCATAGTACGGGATACCCAGTTGGTCTTCCGCGCTCCATTGCCCTCACGCGCTGATATGGTGGCGGCCCCGACATAGCGGATAGGGACGTGGTAGAATTGGCCTATAACGAGGCGAAGAGGGAGGCTGAGCGGCTGTGCGCAGCCTGTGGCGAGGAGGAGGCGTTTGTGGATAGTGCGAGGGATCCCCTGGCCAACCTATGGGAGGAGCTCCAGGATGTCATCGCCGCCCAGATCCTGGGAAGGGCGGCAAAGCCGAGGCAGTAGGAGACCATGGTGAACGTCGGCAGCTTTGAGGATCGCGTGGCCCGGGCTCTGGTGCAGGGCGGGTTCATCACGGAGGCCCGACTGGACCAGGCGCGGCAGCGGGGAGGGGATCTCCTGGAGACGCTGGTCTCCATGCGCTTCATCGGCCGGGAGAGCCTCATCACCGCCCTCTCCCTCCAGCTGCGGGTGCCGGTGGTAGACCTGAAGCAAATGGAGGTAGATCCGGAGGCGGTGAAGCTGCTGCCGGAGCAGTACGCCCGGCAGCACCGGGTGTTGCCGGTTGGATTCGCCTCAGACGGCTCCCTGCGGGTGGCGACCAAGAGCCCCAATGACTTCCAGCTCTCCTCCCAGCTCTCCTCCGTCACCGGGCGCCAGGTGCGGTTTGCTCTGGCACTGGGCGAAGGGCTGGAGGCCCTTATCGACCGGTGCTACGCCGCCGGGCCGGTGGCACGTCCCCAGCCTGGGGAGGCGAAGGCGGCCGTGGCTGGCCTGCCTGCTCTCGCGGCCGGGCCGGGAGCGGGGCAACTGGCAGAGTCGGTGGCCCAGCTCCCCGCGGTGCAGGCGGTGGAGCTCGTGACCCTGCAGGCGGTGAAGCAGAAGGCATCGGACGTCCACATGGTCCCCCAGCCCGACTCGGCACGGGTACTCTTCCGCCTCGATGGGGTGCTGACGCAGAGGACGGTGTTGCCCTTGACCCTGCACGAGAGCATGGTCTCCCGAATCAAGGTGCTGGCGGGCCTGGACATCGCCGAGAGGCGGCGGCCCCAGGACGGCAGCTTCGCCATGCAGTTCGGCGAGCGGCGAGTGGACTTCCGCGTGGCCACCGTGGGCACCACCTGGGGGGAGATGATGGTGATGCGAATCCTGGATCGGACGGGCCGGGTTCTGGTCCTAGAGGATGTGGGGCTGGACTCCACGCCGCTGCAGGTGGTGCGTCAGCTGCTGGCCATGCCCCACGGGCTGATCCTGGTCTCCGGCCCCACGGGATCGGGCAAGACCACCACCCTGTACGCGGCGGTTTCGGAGCTGGTGACCAAGAGAGGGAACATCATGACCATCGAGGACCCGGTGGAGATCCGCATGGAGCAGTTGAACCAAATTCAGGTGAACCCAGAGGCGGGGGTCGACTTCGCCACCGGGCTCAGGTCCATCATGCGCCTGGACCCCGACGTGATCCTGGTGGGGGAGATTCGGGACGGGGAGACGGCGCGGACAGCGGTGGATGCGGCCATGACGGGGCACCTGGTCCTGGGCTCCATCCACAGCAACGATGCCCCCTCAGCAGTCGTCCGGCTCACCGAGATGGGGGTCGAGAGCTACCTGGTAGCCACCTGCGTGCTGGGCACCGTGGCCCAGCGGCTAGTGCGGAAGGTCTGCTCCCATTGTGCCGAGCCGAAAGAGGCGGGGGCCATGGAGAGCATTGTCTACGAGCAGGAGATGGAGGAGGAGGCGGGTATGTTCTCCGTGGGTAAGGGCTGTAACTTCTGCGACTGGTCCGGCTATTCTGGCCGGACAGGGGTCTTCGAGGTGCTGGCGGTGTCGCCGGAGGTGCGCAGGTTGATCCGGTCCGGCGCCACCGGGCAGGAGATCCGCCAGCGAGCAGAGTCCGAGGGCTTGATCCCCTTGCAGAAGGCGGGGTTCCTGAAGGCGAAACAGGGGGTCACTACCCTGGAGGAAGTC
>JAUSCR010000166.1 GCA_030651175.1 Dehalococcoidia bacterium | reverse complement strand
CACCCAGGGATCGGCGTCAAGTTCCTCTGGCGCAACAGGCATCCCAGGCAGGGCGCGGGCGGCCTCGATAGCAGCATTGACGCGGGCTGTTGCTTCTGACTTTTCTGCCCATCTCCAAATGGCGTCGCCCTTCTGTTTGGCGGCGCTGGCAGCGTTCTTGTCTCCCTGGGAAGCTGCCTCGGTTGCGGCTGCAAATGCAATTTGTGCATCGGCATAAATGGCCTTTACTGTCTCCTGGCACCACGCTATTACTTGGCCCGAATCGTCCGTCTCCCACCTCTGGCAGTTCCAGCAAAGCCACTTCGCCCAGGGCCAACAATAACGCATATCTTGGCCGTGCAAAGCCACAAGGCGTCGGGCCAGGCCCAAGTCGGTGTAGTGCTCAGAGTCGCCTTCTTGCTGGGCTTGGGCCGCGTCGTGCCGGGCGGACCCGAAGCCCCGCTTAGCCAGTTCGCGCGCCGCTGCCGCATAGTCTCCGCCATGATTCAGAAGGGCATAGGCGGCGAACTTGGTATAGGTTTGCTGCGCCTCAAACTCGGTGCTAGTGGAGAAGCAGTAGAGCCAATCACCACCGAACCCCGTTGTTGCGGAAAGGTCCCGCTCTTTACCAGGCCGGCGCCAGTACCCGATTTCGCCCCGCTCATAGACTCGCTCCCATCCGTGCGCTTCAATGACTTCGGGCCACGTAGTGCGGGCGTTGAAGTCGTCGCCTGGCCTACCACCTGCCCTTGTCTCTTCCTGTCGCCGCGCCCGTTCCTTGGGGCGCTCTTTCCTGGGCATTTGGTCAAAGGTACGGGCCAATTCCCAGAGGGCCGTGCGTTCCTCTGGCGTAATCGTGGCGATGGTGTCAAAGGCCCCATGTAGCAGTTCATACGGGTTGCCTGATTCATGGACACGGCCAAAGCTGGGGGCGACGATGGCATATCCCCGTTCGCCCCTAGTTTCAATGAGCACTTGGGAGTTATCTTTAGGGTGCTTCTTTTCTCTCGGCCTCTTAGGTCGCTCAGCCAGTTTAGTGTTGCCCGTGATCTCTGCGCACCGGTACAGCCAATGAATGCCACCTGACGGGCTTGTCTCTAGGTAGCCCGTCTCTATGCGCTCTATCACGTCACCCAGACCGGCAGCGCGGGCCAGCTTTACAAAAGGGTCGTAGGCTTCGCTGACGGCGTCAAACTCAAAGAGTTCCACATTCCCAGAGATTTTGCCGGTAATAAGGCCCACGCCCTGCCGACTGTCGGCGTACCATTGGTCAAGTTCGCTTTCTGTGGGACGGGCAGCTTGATATTCTTTCCACTCACCGAGCGGAGCTTTGCTTCCATCCTCTTTAGGCGGCACAACACAAAGGCCCGCCCTATGCGCGGCCCAAGCCGCCTGTCTGACAGCTTCAATCTGTGGTATGCTCATATCAGTTGTCCTAAGCCGCCTTGCTCCTGCCATTGCCACGCCGGAGTTTGGCGGCTCTTTTGTTGCCTAGCGCTCCGCCTGGGCTTGGGCCTCTTCGCGGAGGCGGGCGACAAAGGCTAAAACGTCCGCTGCGAGGAATCGGATGGAGCGGCCAATGCGAACGGGCGTGATAGCACCCTCCGCCATTTTTCGCCTGAGAGTGGACCGGCTCAACTGGTATGCTTCGCAAACTTGCGCCTCGGTGTATAGCAGTTGCTGCATTGCTCCCCCCTTATGTCTTGACACTTCCCTGTGCATCAAGGATAATATTGGTACGACGACCATCGCTATGATATGTGGACGAGCATTGCCGTTTCAATGCGTCAATAGATTAGACAACACCGTCAGTTATGGAAAAGCGATGCCACTAGAGACCAATGACTTTTGGGTGCGCCTGTTTGTGAGAATCAAGGCGACGCATGAACTATGGGGGGCCACACAAATCTTGCGCGAGGCGGGAAAACAGGCTCAGTCCTCAGAATATGAGGACGTTCCAATTAGCATTCGAGAGGCTGTCCCTTCCTTGCGCACGATAGAGCGCATTCTGGAGCGGGATTGGAAGAAGCTAACAGCAGACGAGAAGTCCCAGTACCGGTCGGCGGCTCAGGAAGCAAACGAACTGGACCAACCCTGGTCAATCGCTGCCTCAGTCAAGCATCGCCTCCCTGATTCCGCGATGGGCGATTTGATCGCAGTCTGGAAGCTAACTTTACTGCTGAAGGAGACTGCCCCTTACCCCCTATGGACATTCACTGTTCGTCAGGCCCGGTGGGTGGCCCGACTGCGGGCAGCCCTGCCGGATGTGGGCACCGGCCTGCTGTATCGCTGGGCAGTCTTATACAGTAGGCGGGAGCACACGGCTGAGAGTCAGGGAAGGCAACTGGACACGGCAGACCTGGATGCAGAGTTGGCGTTTCAACACTGGAAGTCCTCGTTGCACGAGTGGGAATATGAACAGGCAGTTATGACTGGGGCCGTACCGGGGGGTAAGAACTTGATGTCCGATGGAGAGGTCAAAGTCCACAAAGCTCTGGAAAACTTCCCAGTGCCGTTAGGGTATTTCGTGAGCCACGGCAGGGGCTTTCTCACGGACGTGGGCGGCGTTGAGGTTTGGCAGCGCTCATGGTGGCCACAGGCCGAGTCAGTGATGGCGAACTGGCTGCGCGACATAACCACAAAGGTCAAGAGGTGGCAAGGCATTAACTGGGGAAGCGGTGGGAGTCTACCAGGGGACAAGGAGCGGCAGGAATGGGCAGATATGGGACGCCAACTCGCAGCCCTTGTCCTAGAACACGCAGAGGCGCTTCAACAGTACATAGATTCCGCAGGGGAGTCGGCAAAAATCTCTCTCAAGCTACAACAGTCGTTTTACGTGGGAGCGCGCCTGTTTCGTGTAATTGAGAGAGGGGGTGTCTTGGATCAGCGGGAATGGGATAAGTATCATGAAACGGAAGACCAGCTATATGACGAGTTGCGTCGGCTGCCACAACATCCAGACCGGTTAGCCAAGCCTGTTAACGGGGCCTGGCAAGCTTGGAAGCCAATAGAGCTTCTGAAGGATATAGGTTATGACGAGAAAGGAGAAGAACCCAATGTCTAAGAAAAGCGGCAAACGAGGCAACAGTGAAGGCTCCATAGTCCAGCGCAAGGATGGCCGGTGGTGCGCCCGCGTATCGCTCCCCAATGGAGGGCGAAAAAGCTACTACGGGAAGACGCGCCTGGAAGCGAGCAAGAAGCTCCAACAGGCGCAAAGAACCCTGGCTGATGGCCTGCCAGTGGCAGGGGAGCGCCAGACTACCGGGGACTTCCTGGAGGCGTGGTTGCGGGATAGCGCGGCCCCACGGGTACGGCCAAAAACCCTAAAGGGATATGCTGACATGGTGCGACTCCACATCGTGCCCGTGGTGGGCCGCATTCCTCTTGCCAGACTCAACCCTCAGAACGTGGAAGCAGTCCTTGCCTCCGTCAGTGCCAAGGGTCTGTCCGCCCGTACCGTTGGCCGTTGCCGTGATGTGTTCCGCAATGCCCTGAATCATGCCCTGAAGCATGGCCTGGTAGGAAGGAACGTAGCGGCCCTGGCAGATGCGCCAACAGCGCCAGCAAGGGAGATCACTGCCCTTATGCCTAATGCGGCCCGGCGCGTCCTTGCCGCCGTCAAGGGAGACCGACTGGAACCCCTCTTCACTGTCGCCCTGGCTTGCGGCCTACGCCAGTCCGAGACGCTGGGCCTCCGCTGGTCTGACGTGAACGTGGATGCTGGCTCTCTGAGTATTCAACGCACCCTACAGCGGGTAAATGGGGCCTTCACCTTCTTCCCACCCAAGACGGCTCGGTCCCGCCGAACCATCGCCATGCCTGCCCCAGTAGCGGCGGCCCTACTCCAGCACATGAAGCGCCAGCTAGAGGAACGGACAGTCATGGGCGCAGCGTGGGAAGGTGATGCGTGGGGAGCGCTAGTGTTCACCAACGAGGTAGGGGGGCCATTGACTTCCTTTCACGTGAGCCGTCGCTTTAGCAAGCTGCTCCAATTGGCAGGATTGCCCAGGATGCGCTATCATGACCTACGGCACGGGGCCGCTTCCCTTATGGCTGCCCAGGGGGTTTCCGCAAGGGTGGCAATGGAGATACTAGGTCACGCCCAGATTAGCACGACGATGAACATCTACACCCACATCGCGCCAGAATTGCAGAAGGAAGCCACTGAGAAGATGGCCGATGCCCTATGGCCGATAGAGAAAGACACCGCGTTGGTGTCAAAATTGGTGTCAAACCGCCTGAATAGCGGATGACGGAGAGTCACGGCCCTAGCTGAGTCAGATATAGCGGGCCACCGTAGCTCAGTGGCAGAGCAGCTGTTTCGTAAACAGCAGGTCACCCGTTCAAATCGGGTCGGTGGCTCCACCACTGCTATAATGCTGAACACGTGACATTGATAGCGGCATCTCCCGCTAGAGAGGCTGGCAAATGAGCAAGCTACTGGATCGTTTGGACAGAATAGCTAAGGGTGCTGCTCCAGCCCTGGGGTTTACACCCCACGGAAAGATGGAGCCTGTTCCAACCTTGGTGCTTCTGGCCTGGCTGACAGGCAAAAACCAGAGGCATAACTCTTCGCTGGCCAAAGCGGGCCTGGACGCTATTGTGTTGCCTGGCAGCCCCGCAGGGACCGACGGAGTGGCACAACAACTCAAGTCGCTGGAGGGGGCCGTCTGGGGTGTGGCCGTGGAGGAGGCGGGACAGGAAAGCCTGCAAGCCTACAAGGACCAGGGATGCGATTTCATTGTGTTTGGCATCGAGGGGACAAGGGTAGACGCCTTGGAGGAAGGCCAGTGTGCCAGGATTCTTCGCATTTCCGCGGACCTGTCCGAGCCCCAGCTACGGGGCCTGGAGGACCTGCCAGTAGATATCGTCATACTGCGCAAGCCGGCGCTTGAAGGCCCACTGAGCCTGGCGCACCTTCTGTCCATATCCAACATTCGCTCGGCCACGGGCCGCTACCTGCTGCTGGAGTGGGACGCAGAGCTTACGGCCAGGGAGATGGAACAACTCCGTGATATGGGGGTGGACGGCCTGGTCATCACCGCGGAGGAGAGTCAGAGCCAAACTATCAAGACGCTGCGCCAGCGAATAGACGCTCTGCCTCGCCGTAAGCCGCGGGGCGAGCAGAGGTCAGTTCCCCTGTTGCCCAGGGTAGGCGGGTTAGAAAGCGCCCGGCCCCGGCGTCACGAGGAAGAGGAGGAAGAGGAGGACGATGGGTGGGACGAGCCTTAGGAGGCCCCCAAAATGCCTCTTGCCATGACCAGGGAATCGGCCCCCCAAAGGCGGGCCGATTCCCTCTTATTTCTTCGCAGCCATGTCCGTCTGCGCAGACACCGGATCACCTGGGTAATCGTTGGAACTCACAGGTTCGGCAAGAGGCTCGTGTCCCTTGTCTATGCGCCGAATGGACTGGAACACTATAGCGCATGTTATGGTCGCGATCCCAAGCCCCACGGCCCCGGCCAGAAACGCAGTCCCTATTCCATAACTCTCTGCCACAATGCTCATGGGAAACACCCCTAAAGGCATAAGTCCAAAGGTCATCATGGCAAGACTCATAACCCTACCCATCATCCTTGCTGGGACGGCGAGCTGTATCAGAGTCATGTTCATGGCCATGTAAGCAGTGCTGCTAAGACCCACCATGGCCAGTAGGAGCAACGACATGGATAAGTTTCCCGAAAGGGCAAACAAGCCCATGAACAGTGCCCAGACCATGGCAGAGGCCAGGAGTATTAGGCCTTTCCGGCCTACATTTCCTGCACCCGCCAGGGCCAGGGAACCAATCAAGGCTCCTGCGCCCATGGCCGTCATCAGCAACCCCAAGCCCTCGGGCCCCATTTTCAGGACTTCCTTGTTGAAGACTGGCAGAAGAAACATAAGGGGCATGCCGAAGAGCATGGGAACAAACCCCATCACCAGGAGGCCCATAATCAAAGGGGAACTCTTCACATACTTCAAGCCGTCCCCCATGTCGCTGACCATGCCTCTGCGCTCCACCCGTACATCACGACCTTCGTAACGTAGAAGGAGCAACACCACCACCGAGAGCAGGTCCAGAACCGCGATAACATAAAAGACTATGCCCACTCCCAGGGCAGAAGTCTTGTCGCCGCCTGCCAACAGGGCAATGAGTACGCCTGCAATAGTAGGCGCTAGGATCCGCGACAGGTTCATGCTGGCCATGTTCAGGGCCACAGCGTTGCCCAGCCCCGACTCACCTACGATTCCTGGTACGATGGCCTGGCGGGCGGGCGCATTCAGGGACATGAGAGTGCCGTTCAAGAGCCCGAAAAATATGAAGTAAGTAAAAGTCACATTACCCGTGATAGTTATGGTGGCTATCACAAGCATTGCTATGAAATGCATCACTTGCGCAAAGATCATCACCCGTTTCTTGCGAAGCCGGTCTGCTATGACACCGCCTAATAGGGAGAAGATGAGAGTGGGCATCATGAAGGAGAACGTCACCCACGCCAGGGCTACCGCGGACGTAGTCATATCGTAGATGAGCCAGCCCCGGGCCACCATCTGCATCTGCATGCCAAACATGGCCGCAAGGTTGCTCAACCACACAAGAAGGAAATCCCTGTTGGCCAGCGAGGCGAACATCGTCCTCGTTAGAACCAGGGACCCTTGCCCCATACCTCCGTGGCCCCCTGCGGCCATGCCACCGGGACCACCCCTGGGGCGAGGCACACCAAGATTTCCGCTATTCAAGGTTCTCCTCTCTCGGGAACTGTCTCAAAACGCCTTTGTCATTCTGAGGAGCGCAGCGACGAAGAATCTGGGGATGGGTATCCCCCACCACCCCAGACCCTTCGTTTCGCTCAGGGTGACAATTGAAATAGTTCCTAGATACCACCGAGACTGGTGGCTTCTAGCCACAGCCCTCCAGGGTATACCCCAGCAGATTTAGCGTCAACGGTGCGGGCAGACTTTGAAGCTGCGTTACGAAAAACGTCTATGTCATTTGGCGATGGGATGGGTAAGGGCAAGGCTCTCCCCTGCTGCGGCTCTTTTGCGAGCCAAATTTGGAGTATAATCATATAACTGTTTGCGCTGAAGGCAGGGTACGCTCTGGCCCTGCTGCAAGCTGCTAGCGGTGGGTTGGTCTTGTTGACAACATATGGGGAAGGTTTTGACTCCCCGTTTGTTGCGACAATAACCGCTCACCCTGAGCCGAAGCCCTCGAGCGAAGCGAAGGGTTTGTCGAATGGAATGAGCGGTTGTTAGGCCCCGCTCGTATGGTTCGACAGGTCCGATTTCATCGGGACTCTCGACGCAGTCGGAGCTCACCATGAGCGGGGCGCAGCCCACCTTGTTGTCAATATAGCCAGGTGGTTTCAAGATTGGGCTTGTCCCTGGGGTGGGGCTGGCAAAAGACCTGAAAGTGTTGAGAGACGCCTTCCGGTAGGCCAAGGAAAGGAAAGCCCGTTGCTCAAACCCATACTTTCATCGTCGTCCCCGCGGGGAGCACCGTTGTGGTAGCCACGGCCACGGACGTTTCCCTGGCGGGCCTGCAGCCTGGGGGGATGGTCCGCCCTTCCAATGCTCCAGTTCTCCGCGTCGCCGCGCTTATGGCCGGGGGATCGCTTCTAGCTGCCTCGGTGGTACTGCTGAGCATCGCGGGGACGTTCCCCCATCCCGGCCATCAAGCAATGGCAGCCCTGGCCACTTTCCTGCTGGCGTTGATGGTGCTGGGCAGCGCCCTGGGAATCACTGGTAGGAACCGCGCCTCGGCTCTGTTCCAGTTCGGGGCATACACCCTGCTGGTGATGGCCCTTCCCATGGTGAGGTACGTCCCATTTGTATTTAAGTTCGTCTATCTGAACGATCTGGAGTCCCTCTTCCCACCGCTGTGGCCCTACGCCGTCACCATCCCTCTTCTCTTTGCCCTTCTGGGCGAACTGCTCTTTTCTAGCCGGCAGAGGACCGCCCCCGTGCTTCTGGTGGCGGCGTCCTTGGTCCCAGCCGTTATGCTCCTCTTCTTCTCCTCCGAGGTAGTCCAGGCCATGGGAGCTACCATGGCTGGCGTTGTGTTCCCGTGGAAGGTGCTCCTGGCTCTGGGTATCTGCATAGCAGCCAGCGCCCTCATCGTTTTGGGAACAACTGGGACAACCCGTGGGCTGACATGGTTGGGACTGATGGTGCTGCTGAGCACAGGACTCTCACTGGAGGTTGTATCCACCTTCTTATACGGGAGCGCAGCTTTTAAGCCGTTCGACCTTGGACTGCCCCGCCTCTCGGCTTGGATCGCCTTGGCTGCGGGTACGGTGCCTGGGGCGCTTACGCTTTTGCTAAGCGTGGCGGTAGTGGCCGCCCACGCCTCTCGCCGGCGTGGGACACCAGAGATGGAGTAACGTACCGTGAGACGGTTGTACGTGGTTCTATTGTTGATAGGCATGGCCCTCCTCAGCGGTGTGGCCTCCGGCTTCGCCGTCTTCTATTTCCTGGTGTATACGCTGATAGGTGTCTTGTTGGTAGGCTTTCTCTGGTCCGCAATCAACCTTGTTGGGGTCCACCTCTCTGCCAAACGCGCATCTGGGCTGGCCAAAGTGGGCGAATTTCTGGAAGCTGAGCTATACATCCAAAATCGCAGTCCGTTGCCCAAGGTGTTGCTGGAAGTAAGAGATTTGGCCGATCTGCCTGGCCAAGTGACCGGCACGGTGCTGAACCTTAGACCTTTTCAGACCGTCCGCTGGCTTGCCAGAGCCCCGTTGAAGAAAAGGGGGGTGTACAAGCTGGGGCCGGCCAGGGCCTACTCTGGCGACCCCTTCGGCCTGTTCCGGCTCAGCCGTGCTTTCCCTGGAGTAGACGAGGTCACAGTATACCCGGCCACCGTTGACCTCCACGATTTTCAGCTTTCTTTGAGCGACATGTTCCATCACGGCGTCAGGTATCAGCAAAGTCACGAGAGCGCCCTTTCCGTGTCCAACATCCGCGACTACAACCCGGGGGACGGCTTCCAGCGCATCCACTGGGCCTCAACTGCTCGCACTGGAAGGCTGATGGTCAAGCAGTTCGAGAGCGAGATGAGGAACCACGTGTGGGTGGTGCTGGACATGCACCAGGACGTCCAGACGGGCGGAGAGATAGACAACACCGAGGAGTGTGGCATCACCATAGCGGCGTCTCTGGCAGAGAAGTTCCTTTCCATGGACTGGCCGGTGGGTATCATGGCCCACGGAGACCACCGGTATCTCCTGACGCCTCAGCTAAGCCCCGTCTTTCACGAGGAGATGCTGCGTGTCTTGGCAATGGCCCGGGCCACGGGCAGCAAATCGCTGGCAGAACTGCTCCGCCAGGAGTGGGGCTTCTTTACTCCGACGTCCCGTATGGTGGTTATTACACCCTCCACGGACTCTTCGTGGCTTCAGGAGCTGAGCGGCCTGACCGCTTACAGGTCCCGGCTTGCCGTGGTGCTGATAGACGCCCACTCCTTCGGAGGCCGCCGGAGCTCCCAGGAGGCTCAAAGCGTATTACAGCAGGACGGTATCATTACCTACGTGGTGCGCCAGGGCGAACCATTGAGCGCAGCGCTGGACTACAGGCAAACGCTGGCCTACCGCCCACTCCTGGCTCCCATTTTGGAAGGACGCTAGCTTGGCAATAAGAACTGAAACCATAGCCCAGGTAGCCGTTGTGCGCTGGTCCCGTACCCAGGGGAGTCCATTCCGACTAGTCGGGATGGCGGGGGAACTGGGGGTGTCCCCCAGAAACTATCTTCCCCCCCTTCCTTTCAGGAAGGGGGTTAGGGGGATGGTTGCCACGGCGGGCACTATGCCTCGCACAAGGAGCGGCCATAAACACTATCACATTGCTAACGCCTTCTTCTGCAAGCAGGTACTAGCTTGGCAATAAGAACTGAAACCATAGCACAGGTAGCCGTTGTGCGCTGGTCCCGTGCCCAGGGGAGTCCATTCCGACTAGTCGGGATGGCGGGGGAACTGGGGGTGTCCCCCTGAAACTAGCCTCCCCCCCCCTTCGATGCACGAAGGGGGTTAGGGGGTTGGTTGCCACGGCGGGCACTATGCCTCGCACAAGGAGCGGCCATAAACACTATCACATTGCTAACGCCTTCTTCTGCAAGCAGGTACTAGCTTGGCAAT
>JAUSCR010000092.1 GCA_030651175.1 Dehalococcoidia bacterium | reverse complement strand
GTGACTACTTTGCTGTCGGTAGCTCCATGAGCCATAGACTCCCACGCCTGAACCTTTTGTTCCCAAGGTACGTTGGTTCTGTTCCAAGATGGCCTTCGCAGAGACATCTCTCAAAACCTCCCCACAAAATCCGCAAAAGTTCCCACCGACGCCTGGCCGAAGGGTCAATACTGATTGTATCCAAGGGACATGAAAGGGGCAAGAATGAGTGCACAAGGTACGAGGGAAACCATAGAGCGAGTCACCTACACCGTAGACGAAGCACGGCGTCTGCTAGGCCTTGGGAGGGCCTCCGCTTATGAGGCAATACGGAAAGGTGAAATCCCAGTCTTGCACATCGGCCGGCGGTTGCTGGTGCCCCGCGCTGCCCTACTCAAAATGCTGGAAGGCCGGCAGGGGGAACGGTAGGCATGGTGGCCCCGAACGCTGAGGCTATCCGCCGTGCGCTGGACCGTCTGGTAGAACCCGGAGCCGTCTTTGAAATCCGTGTCCCAAAGGCCGGGCGTGCTGGGACTGTTAGCGGTTACTTCAACGACTTGGATACGTCGGCGAAGGAGGCGGCATTATGGAGCGGCAAGGCTACAGCGGTGTACTTCACCGTCAACCCTGTGAAGCCTGCTTTGCTGGCCCGTGCCAGCAACAGGATGCAAGAACACGCCGAGTATGCCACGGCGGACGCGGACATAGAGCGGCGGCGCTGGCTTTATGTGGACGTGGACGCGGTGCGTCCGGCTGGGATCGCGGCCACAGATGCCGAACATGATGTCGCCCTAGAGCGGGCACGACTGCTCAGGAACTTCCTCACTGACCAGGGTGTCCCTACGGACTCCATCATCCTGGCCGACAGCGGAAACGGCGGCTCTCTGTACGTCCACATAGACCTGCCGAATGCCGCTGACGCCTTGGCCCTTGTGAAGGGGGTCTTGGAAGCCCTGCACGGCCTGTTTTCAGACGGGGTGGCGCTGGTGGACCGCTCCGTGTCCAACGCGGCCAGGATCACCCGTGTTCCCTGCACGTTGAATGCGAAGGGCGATAACACCCAAGACCGCCCGCATAGACTAGCCCGCCTGCTAGACGTGCCGGACACCCTGGCAGTCTGCCCTCGTGACGTTCTGGAGCGCATTGCAGCCCTGGCCCCTGAGCCAGAGCGCCCAGCCAGGCAACGAGGGACGGGACAGCCCTACACCGGCCCCGCCTTCGACTTTCCCACCTGGCTTGCGGCGTCCGGCCTGGACGTAGCGCAGGAGAAGGCGTGGGGCACTGGCATGTTGTACGAATTGACCGAGTGCCCCTGGAACCCTGACCACAAACGGACTGCGCGGATAGTGCGCTTTGAGAATGGTGCGCTTTCGGCGGGGTGCTTCCATGCGAGTTGCCAGGGCAAGACGTGGGCTGATCTTCGGGACGTGGTAGAGGCGATGCCCTTCTGGACGCCACCGCCAAGCAGCAACGGCCAGCCGGCAGAGGACGGTGGTGGCGTCCAGTTGCGCCGCATGGCAGACGTGGTATCTGAAGCCGTGACGTGGCTCTGGCACCCTTACATACCCTCCGGCAAGCTCACGCTCCTGGAGGGCGATCCCGGCGTTGGCAAGTCTTGGGTAGCTCTGGCGATTGCTACAGCGGTGAGCTTGGGGAAGGGGCTGCCAGGCCAGGCGTCGGGGGAACCTGGCAATGTGCTCTTGGCGTCGGCGGAGGATGGCCTTGGCGACACGATCCGCCCCCGTCTGGACGCGATGGGAGCCGACGTGAGCCTTATCTACGCTATTGACGGCCCGCTCACCTTTGATGATGCGGGCTTCGTGGTGCTGGAGTCCGCCATTGCTACAGTCCGCCCGCGGTTGCTGGTGCTAGACCCGCTTGTTGCCTACCTGGGCGGCGACGTGGATATTCACAGGGCGAACGAGGTCCGTCACATAACGGCAAACCTGGCTCGGCTGGCTGACACCTACGGCCTGGCGGTGCTGCCGGTGCGGCACCTGACGAAAGGCGGGGCGTCAAAGCCGATCTACCGGGGACTTGGCTCGATTGATTTCACCGCCGCGTGTCGGTCGGTATTGTTGGCGGGCCACGCAGCGGATAATCCCCAGGCACGGGGCCTTGTGCATATCAAGTCCAACCTCGCCCCTATTGGGCCAGCTATCGGCTATGAGCTGCGGGGCGGTCACTTCTACTGGACGGGTGAATCCTTACTGACTGCCGCCGACATCCTAGCCGCCGATGATGGGGCGGGTGCTTCCGCTTTGGAGGAAGCAGTGGGCTTTGTCACGGCGCAGTTGGCCGCTGGGCCGGTGCTCGCAACTCAGGTGTGGGGGGATACCCATGACGCTGGCCTGAAGGACCGTACTGTAAACAGAGCCAAAGCCAAGATGGGCGTCGTCACACATCGCCAGGGATCAGCCGGTAAGCGCGGCGGTGGCGGCTTCGTGTGGCACCTGCCTGGCGATTTACATTGCCAAGATTGCCATATAGAGAATTCTGGCAATGTAAATCATTCCGAAGCTGAAAACAGGGCAATCCCCGCCGAAGTTGGCAATCAAAATGGCGTGGCGGTGTGACGTGGACGCCACCGTCGTTCTAGAGTGCCTGTCGGCCCTGGGAGTGACTATCACGCCACGGCCTAACGGCAACCTGTGGCTCGAACCGGCATCAAAGATACCGCCCGCCTTGCTAGAGCTTGTGCGCCAGCACAAAGTGGAGGTAATAGCCTACCTGGAGCGGCATGATTCCCGTGATGATGTGGCCGAACCTTGGATTCTCCAGGAGTGGCGGCGGGTCAGCATCCCTCAGTGGCGGGACATCCTTCAGCAGAGCCTTGTCAGGGGCGATAAGAAGCGAGAGTCTTATGCCCGCTGGATGCTGCGCGAGGTGCTGGTAGATGCGGAGTACAACGATGCACCATAAGACATGCCCCAGTGTGGGTTTCCGCTGCCTGGGCGACCCATTTGCCGTCCCAGGCCCCGGGGCGAATTCCTAAGAATTTCTAAGAGGTATGTCGGGCATGAAAAACACGCTGCGAGGAAGGCCAAGACTTGACCTAGAGCTGGACGTTATCATTGAGGCCGTGCGTCGGCATGGCAAGGTGCTAAGGGCTGCACATGAGCTGGGGTGTAGCGATGCCTACATTCACCAGAGGTTCAAAGAGGCAGGTTTGACGCTCCAAGGGATTCTTGAAGTTGAAGACAAGCGTTCCTAGGAAAACCCTTATGTTCCCTATTGATTTCGGAAAATCCTGGAGATGTATATGGGCGGCTACTTCTCAGGACGCGATAGATGGCGCAACACGGGCACGGTAGAAGGTTGCCGATCTCTGGATGTGCGTGAACTGCACCGGAAGGGGTGGCTACGGCCTGGGCTGGTGCTATCGCTGTCTTGGACTGACAAGGGAACAGGGCGGGAAGTGGCGTCCATCGGTGTGCGCACGCACCCAGGCCAAATCGTACTGGCGTACAATCATCGCAGGACGGATTCTGAGCAATGGCAGAGCATTGAAGAGCCGGTACGCATAGCCTGGACGGCATGCAACTACGGGGGCCAGCGGCCTTGGTTCAACTGTCCTGGTATTGTCAATGGTGTACTTTGCGCCAGTCGTGTAGCGATCATATATTGCGCCGGGCCGTACTACCTGTGCCGGCGGTGTTACCGGCTGGCCTACGCCTGCCAGGGCGAAGGCCCGGCAGACCGCGCACTACGGGGGGCACAGAAGATTCGTATGCGTTTGGGTGGAAGCCCGTCTCTGGCTGACTGGTTCCCTCCAAAGCCCAAGGGAATGCATTGGAGCACTTACGAGAGGCTGTGTTCTGAGGGAGAGCTGGCGCAGAGAAGGTACTTGGTAAGGCTAGACGCGTGGCTTGGGAAGTTCCAACGCTAGAAGAATCGCCGTAGGCGTTGCGCAAGGTGGTGGCGTTAGTAGGCGGTTTGGTATTAGCGGGGCTGGCGTGTACCGGATCAAGGCAGAGGCCCAGAAGTCAAATCACCTCGCGCTTGGGTGATGTGCTAATTTGAAGGCATGATTATGGGATAGACAGCTGCAGCAACTAACAAGGCTGTCAAGATAATCAATGCCCAAGTAAACTTGTTGAGTCGCTTTGTAAGCGTCTCTAAGCGCTGGCTCGACTCGGCCAATTCCTTGGTGAGTATCACCTGCTCAGTCACAACGGAAACTAGGGAACCTGTCGCCTGGAATATCGCACCTTGTAGGATCACAGGGGTGCCCTCAGACAATGGGCGGGACAACGCTGACTGGACAGTGGATTGAGTCTTACGCAGCTGGTCAAGGATCTCTTGCAGATGTTCAAGTGGCTCCATCCCTTGGCTCTGGTCTTCGGGTTGGCTGTTCATAGGCTCGCTCCTTTCTGATGGCTATTTCGGTGAGGCCAAATCGTACACCTTCATTACCTCGTCGCCGTAGTGGTTGATGACCTTGACGGCGATCTTGCCTGTCTTGGGCGGGTCAAAGGGGCGGCTGACGGTGGAGTAGAGGGACGCCCAAGCTGATTCGTCCACGTCCGCTTTCAGGGCGCGCTGTAGACGCTCGTATGGCTCATCGCCGCCACAGAAGTAGGCGTGGCGCACAAAGAAGCACTCCTCGTTGTAGTCAGTGTCTATGAACCAACAGGCGATATCGTTGGTGGAGTTGCTGCGAATCTGGCCGGTAGTGGGGTCGTACACATCCAGGCCTTTAATCTGCGCCACCAGCTTGCCGTCCTTCTGCTTTGTGACTGCTATATCAGGCTCGCCAAAGACCATGAACAGGTTGCCTGCGCCGGTCTTTTTCAGGAACTCGTCCCCCATTTGCAGGTCTGGATTGATCTTGGTTTGCAGCACCCGCAGCTTGCCGTACCGTTTGACCTCCTCGGATACATAGGGGTCAAAGGCAAAGCCGCATACGATAAGCAGGTCAAAGCCCACGCCTCGGACCGCTTCCTTCGCCGCATCCTGCACCAGCTCCTTGCCTACCGTGCCGTGCTCAGGGCCGATACAGATGGCAACCCGCCTTGCCTGACCGTTTTCCACGTAGGTGCCGTCACCGTGAATATAGACGCCAGCGAAGGGCTCCAGCGTCTCAAACTTCAGGCGCTCGTCCTTGACGGTGTTCTGGACGCCGGCCTTACGCAGGTTGTCCAGGATCATGGTCTCAAACTGGCCTGGTCCTGCCCCGTTTGCCGCTTCCGCCTCAGACTGAGTGCGTTCCACATCGTTGGCGATGACGCGGTGGGGCGATAGGCTTTCCACGGTGAAGGGGCCTGTAACCCGCACCACTTTGTTGTCTTCGTATGGCTTGTCATAGAGGGTCTCGCTCTCCGCGTGGCGGGCGATGGCGGCGTCAATCTCCGCCCGGGTCATGCCCTCCTTGATGTCTGGATTGTTGGCGATAGACTTGAGGGTGACGTGGGGGACGCGCTTGTAGACGAACCCCTTCTTGATGTCCCCCTCCGTAGGCGGCAGGGGCGACGGAGTGGGCTGTCCTATGACTTCCGCTTCCTTCTTGATGCCCTCCGGAGTGTCAGCGAGCACATAGTAGGGGAAGCGGGCAGACATGAGACGGGTCCGGGCTAGAGCGACAGCTACCCGGCTGGTATCCACGGTGATCCAGCGTCGGCCCCACTGCTCGGCCACGTAGGCGGTGGTGCCGCTGCCGCAGGTGGGGTCCAGTACCAGGTCACCTGGGTCGGTGGACATCAGAACGCAATGTTCAATTGCTTTCGGGGTTGTTTGAACCACATATATCTTGTCCTCTGCGAAGCCACCAGAACCCGTATCGTTCCACACAGTGGTAAGTGGCGATACTGGGTAATCATTGAAGTAGCGGATGTAGCAGAGAATCGATGCAGGAGCTATTAGACGTCCAGCTTTGGCAAGGCTGTCTAAGCCGTCTTTTGAGGTTGACCAGCCTCTGCCACCCGCCGGAACAAACTTCTTTCCAGCGAACTCGTAAGAAAACCGGGACGACTCGGTTCCTGTTTGTGAAGTCACTTGGTCAAGGCGAAGCGCCTTGCCAAGGCCCTTTTCGACTGCTTCCTTCAAACGTTCAGCCGGAAGCCTTTGTCTTCTCCCGTCTGCGTATTCAATCCATGAGTAGTTGACGTCATTCTCGAGGATCTTCTGCTCATGTAGTTGCCGATATTTGACTGAGACTTTGTTCTTTGCGTACCATAGAATGTAGTCCGAAACCAATGGAAGCGTTTCAGACGTCTGGGCGCTTGTCTTTCGGAAGATAATGGTTGCACAGAAGTTCTCACTTCCGAACACCTCGTCCATCAGGCTCCGCACCAGATGGGCGTTCTCATCCCCAATCTGGACGAAGATGGAGCCTGCTTCCGTGAGCAAATCCCTCGCAACGACCAGGCGGTCCCGCCAGTATGCCAAATAGGAGTGGACGCCCAGCTTCCACGTGTCCCGAAAGGCCTTCACCTGTTCAGGCTCTCTCGTTGCGTCCTCAGCTCTCCCATCCCGTACATCCCGCTTTCGAGTGGAGACCTGCCAGTTGGAGCCGAACTTGATGCCGTAGGGCGGGTCCAGGTAGACCATCTGCACCTTGCCCTTCAGCCCTTCCTTCTCGGCAAGGGATGCCATCACCAAGAGGGAGTCCCCCAGAACCATGCGGTTGGTCCACTTCTGGGCGTGCTGGTAGAACTCCACACGCTTCTCCAACTCCATGCCGTTGAAGTCGGCAAAGAAGCTGGCCTGGCGGGGCTGGCCCTCCTGCTGCTCCTTACGCAGGTCTTCAATGATGGCGCGGGGAGCGATGTGCTCCTGGATGTAGATGGGGACGGAGGGGACTTCGAGGTCTTTGCTGTCCTGCTCGTCCTTGCCCTTCCACACAAGCTGCGGGTCCAGGGAGGGGTCGCGGGGATAACGCAGCATGTAGGGCGCAGTCTCTTCCCGCAGGGCGAATTCCTCCAGCTCTTTCGTTGGAATGTTCACCCGGGTATCGGCGGTATGCCTGGTGGCCTCCACGGGGATGGGCTGCTGCTGAGGCACCTGGTTTCTTCTTTGCGCCATGTCACACCGCCTGTGCAATGTTGGTTGGAAGTGCACCGATAAACTGCCGTATCAGGTTCTGAGCGTCCCAAGGGTCTTGGACCTCAAGGAAGGCCCACCGACCGAAGCCGCCGTGGTTGTTCACCGCTGGGACCCAAAGATTCTTTGCGGTGTTGACTTTTGCCACCTTATCCTTTTTGCGCTCGCCAGTCACCTCAATGATGAGGGTTAGCGGCTCGCCCTCGGTATCATAAAAACGAACCAGAAAGTCCGGTTCGTAGTTGTGTTCTTCTCCATCCAGTGTGTAGGGAATTCTGAAACCCAGGCCCTGGTTCTTTACGTAGCTCTCCACCTCGGTCATATCCTCCAGGGTTTGGGCCATCTTTTGCTCCCACGTCTCGGTATCCGCCACCACATGGCTGACGTGGCACTTGTCGGGATCGGTGACAAAGGTGTCCTTCGTCGTGTCGAAGTCTACGTACTGAGTGGAACCGATAGTATCGTAGGGTCGCAGAATTGGTTTGAGGGCTTTTTCGCCATCCGTGGATTGGACGATAGCTTGGTATATCTTATCCGCAGCGTTGTGTGCCCATTCGAGTAGCAGCAACAACTGCGGGAACGTGCCATCTTTGCATATGACACAGGTATCCAACCAACTCGTTGTGATTTTCAGCAGTTGGGGGAAGAGCCAGGCTTTGACCTCACCGTCGAAAGTGTGCTTGGATGGCCTGTCGGTGCGTAGTTGCCCATCCTGCCGGAAATACTTTTCCAGGACCAGCTTGGCCAGTAGAAAGGCCACCTCCTGAATACGGTGCCGCTCTAAGTCCTCAAGAGTGTGGATGCTGGACTCCCCTACTATGGGGGCGGTTTCTGTGATGGTTGGTATGTCTATGGTGGACAGCACCATCTTGGAGTCATCGCCGAAACTGGCAGACAACCTTTCGCCTGGGAAGTCGAACTTGTAGCCCAGCAATCGTGGAAACGTGATCTCCTTGGCGATGCGCTCAGGAAGAGCACGGACACGGGTCAGCGGTGGCCCTGGTTTTGGGTCTGGATTGGAGCCTGAGCAAGGGATGAAGGAGAAGGGGACGCCATAGACCTCGGCGTACTCCGGCTCAAACATGCCGTCGTCGTTGGGGACATAGCTGCGGCGACGTAGGCCCCGGCCAACCACTTGCTCGCATAGGAGCTGGGTGCCAAAGGCGCGGACGCCCAGGATGTGGGTGACGGTTTGGGCATCCCACCCTTCGGAGAGCATGGAGACGCTGATGACGCAGCGGATGTGCTCGCCCAGGCGGTCAGCCTTGCCGACGGTATTCAACACCTCGCGGAGGATGTCGGCGTCTGTCAAATCCTCTGCGTCCCGCCCAGGAAAGCGCTGGCGGTACTCTGCCTTGAACTGCTCAATCTCAGCGGCGGCGGTTTTCCTGAACTCCGGGGAGAGGGCCTCGCCGCTTTCAAGCTGCTCGCTGTCTATCAGCATGGTGTTGGGGCGGGCGCGCCACTTGCCATTTTGCACGTTGCTGAAGATGTCCAGTTGGCCAGGGACGATGATGCTGTCGTTGTCGGGCAGCGGTTTTTTCCACCCAGCGACGTAGTCGTACACCAACTTGGAGACGTTGGTGTTATTACAGACCACAATGAAGACGGGTGGAGTGCCTTGCTGGTGGGCCTCCCACTGGCGGAAGCCCCTTTGGTAGTTGCTGTACAGGCTGTGAAGCGCACCCTGAAGCTCCGCAGGCAATTTCGGTTCACCGCCTATGGGATCGTTCTTGCGGCCCTTCTTAGGGAGGTCATCACGGATGTGCAGCCAGATGTTGCGGTAGGTGGGCAGGGCACCGGTCCCCTGGTCGTCAGCCACGGGCACGCGAGGAACCTTGACAACGCCGGACTCAATGGCGTCCACGAGGGAAAAGTCCGAGACGACCCACGGGAACAGCGTGCCTTCCGAGTAGCCAGAGCCGCGCAAGAAGAACGGGGTAGCGGAGAGGTCGTAGACGACCTTCACGCCCATCTTCTCCTTCACGGCCTCCACGCCGGAAATCCAGACGCGGGCCTCCTCATTGCGGGACTCGGCCTCTCTGCGCTCATCGCCCTTTAGGGCTTCTCCTTCTTCCCCCACGCGGCGGCGGTAACAGTGGTGGGCCTCGTCGTTGATAACGATGATGTTGCGCTTGTTGCCGAACTCACGGCAGACGCGGCGCACCATCTCGCCGGGGGTCTCCTTGGTAGCGCCTTCGTCCATACCCTGTGTAGCCATCTTCTTGGTAAGGGCAGCCCCTTCAAACTTCTCACGCGGCTTGAAGGCGTGAAAGTTGGTGATGATGATCTTGGCAGCGGCGAGCCTTTGTAGGTCTTCTGATGAAACAACGTCGCGCTGGCGATAGTAGTTGTCGGGGTCATTCGGCAACAGCACTCGCAAACGGTCGCGGATGGTGATGCCAGGGGTGACGATAAGGAAGGCATCGGTGAAGCGGGCGTCTTGGGGGTTGGCGAGCTTATTCAGCACTTGCCAGGCGATAATCATGGCCATGACGACGGTCTTGCCAGAGCCAGTCGCCATCTTGAAAGCGACCCGGTAGAGGAGCGGGTTGGCGTCCCGTGCTTTTTCACGCAGTTGGTTTTCAATCCAGGCGTCACCGTATTTGCCTGCGACCTCCGCAAGATAGATGGCCGTCTCCAATGCTTCTATCTGGCAGAAGAACAGTTTGCGGTCACGTTCCGGGTCACGCCAGTAGTCTAAGAGGCGTCTGGTAGTCTTGGTGATGCCTTGATAATCGCCTTTACGCCAGACAGCCACGCGGCCACGCACTTGGTTGATGAAAAGGTTCTCTTCAATCCTATCCTTGGTCCACTCTGTACCAAGGGAAAGCTGTCTGCCGCGCTTTTTGGGAGGCGGCACCGGTACGAAATAGGAACTGATTCGCCTGCTCTCTACAATCTCGTTGGTGATACCGTCTTCGCCGAACTTGAAGTGGCGAGTCGGCTCCTTGAATGGGGAGTTGAGAACAGGGTTTTCTATGACAACGTCTGGCATATCGGTTCACCCGAAAACTGCTTGATCTCTCAGAACGTAGTTATCTGGTTAGGCCCGATTATATACCACGCCACTCAAAAGAGAAGGCCCCAGGAAACCCCAGGGGCCTTCTTGCGCCAGCCGTCGTGAGTGACTTACTTCTCCCTACACCACTTGCCGTCTGGCCCTTTGTGTGCGAACCAGGATTTGCCTTCCTTTTCGTACCGCTTGAAGGCTACGCCGTGGGCTTGGCAGTAGTGATCCGGCTTCTCTGCGGGCGTAGGCGCTGGGCCTGCCTTAGCGGGTAGCTCAGTGGCCTTCCCGTTGCCATTGCCCCACAGGGTCTTGATCTGGCCTCCCAGGGCCTCGTAGAGCCGCGCCTGGGCCTCTTGCCATGTGTCGCCGTTGCTCACTGCGGCCTCTGCCCCAAGCTCGACGGTCTTGTGGGTTCCGTCTCCCAGGGCCTTAGAAAACCTGACATTGGCTGATACTGTAGTTACCTGCATTGTTGGCCTCCCCTTATTCCTCAGACTTGTTGGGTTCCTGAATATCTATGGCGTAGCGCATACTCACCGCCTGTTGGTGCTTGCAGACCTGCCGGTTGACAAACCCAGGGCAGGGGCACGCAGGATCGCCGTTGATAATCAGGATTTCGTAGGCTTCACCTGGCTCGCTCTTGCTGGGGACCACGTAAGCGTCAGGCGCTATGCGGTAGACCTGCAAGCCCTCCGAAAGCGCCCTTACCTTGGCCCGCTGTACCATCTCCCCCGTGGACATTGCCATTGCTGTACCTCCTTGTCTTGCCGGTGTAGAAAGCGGCTCAATGCTCTCTCACCACGTATACTACCACTCTTGGTCACGGTTGTCAATACTTTCACGTATTCATGTATCCCTATTGACACATAAAGCCATTGGCTGTATTATCATTTTATGGAAGAGGTACAACAACTCCTAAGAGAATTAGAGCGTAACGGCTGGACCATAGCGGCCATTGCCGATGAGATGGGAGTCCATCGGGAAACCGTGGCGCGTTGGAAGGCAGGGACCAGGTCGCCCCACAACGTTGTCGGGGTCATGGTGCTCTTGGAGCGTTTGAGGAAGAGGCAACGCATACCAAAGAAACGGCGATACGTGGGAAAGAGAACCCCGTCAAGCACGTTGCATTGACGGGGTTGAGCCGCCTTCTCCCCACCGGCAAGGAAGGGGAAGGCGAGTGGATTGTAGCACACAAGGAAGGTGAAACATGAAAGGCTCTATCAGGAAACGGGGGGATAGTTGGCAGATCATCTACGAATTGCCACGGGACACCGCTGGCAGTCGCAAGCAAGGTCGGCAGACCGTCCACGGCACCAAGCGGGACGCTGACGCAAAGCTGCGGGAGATTCTGACCGCGCTGGACAAGGGCGCGTACATTACTCCAACCAAAGAGACGCTTGGCGCTTTCCTGGTGCATTGGTTAGAGGCGTATGGTGCGACGAATACAAGTCCTCGGACTCTCAAAGACTACAGAGGGATTGTAAGGCGCTACCTGATACCCGTCTTGGGTGACACCCCGTTAGTGGCACTACGCCCAGGCCACGTTCAAGACCTGTACGCCTATATGCAGGGCCGGGGCCTCTCACCACTGACAATCTTGCATACACACCGGCTCCTGCGTGAAGCCATATCTTATGCTGTCAAGTGGGGACTGCTAGGCCGGAATGTTTGCGACTCCGCGACTCCACCTCGTCCCGCTCGGACGGAAATGGCCGCGATGGACGCGGAGACGGTGGAACGCTTCGAGACGGCGTGTGAGGTCTCGGCATTCGGAGACCTGTTCAAGGTAGCCCTACGCACTGGGTTGCGCCGCTCGGAGATACTCGCCTTGAAGTGGGATAGCGTTGACCTGGAGAAGCGTACTTTGCGCGTTGTAGCAGGGCTTCATCGCCTACCGCAACAGGGAATGGTTCTGTTGCCCACCAAGACGGCTAAGAGCCGAAGGCAAATCTCCTTCTCGCAAGAGGTTGTAGATATTCTCCGCAGCATTCGGGGCAGTCAGCTTGTCAGCCAGGCAACGCTTGGTCCCGCGTGGAATAGTACGGGGTATGTGTTCACTAGGCCGGACGGTAGGTGCCTTGATCCGGAAGCAGCTACCCGTGCCTTCACTGCAATGGCGCGGTCAATTGGCAGGTCTGATCTCCACTTCCACAGCTTGCGCCACACCCATGCATCTCTTATGCTAGCAGCAGGAGTTCATCCAAAGGTGGTTTCCGAGAGGCTGGGGCATTCGAGTATCAGCGTGACAATGGACATCTATAGCCATGTGCTGCCTGGACTCCAAGAGGATGCGGTCGACCGGCTAGAGAAGCTGCTGGCAAGGTCTCGTGTGTAAGAATGTTGCCAAAATGTTGCCAAGAGGCCAGTCAGCGGGCAAAACCGAGGACGACGCCTTATATCTGTCTCAGATAGAACATGCCGAAGTGGCGAAATGGCAGACGCGACGGTCTCAAAAACCGTTGTCCTGAAAGGGACGTGCCGGTTCGAATCCGGCCTTCGGCACCATAGCCTCATGGCGGGGCAGAATCATATCTGAACAGCCCCCAGGTAGTGAGCCTGGGGGCTTTGTTTGCCGACATTTTGCCGACATTGTCCAGCCATTGCTTCATAAATCCTCTTTGGGCCTTGCCTGTTGAATGGCGTGAGCAAAGGCATCCGCTTGCTTCTTTCCATGCCCTGGAAGCACGTGACCGTACAAATCGGCGGTGGTAGCAATGGAGCCATGCCCCAAGCGGCGTGACACGTCAAACAGGCTTTCGTTAGCGGCAAAGAGAATGGTTGCATGGCTGTGCCGGAGCGCATGGAGCTTCACATGCCCTAGCCCGCATTGTTGTGCTAGTGACTGGAAAGCCCTGGTAAGTCGCATAGGGTTGATGGGTTGGCCTAGAGCGTTCGCAAACACAAGACCCTGGTCAACGTATGCCCCCTCTGCTTGCATCTTCTCCAAGAGTTGCCGCCCTTGATGCGCCCGCAATACCTCTATGGTGCGTTGGTCCAGGTCAATCAGCCGTCGCCCGTTGCGTGTCTTTGGCGGCTCAAAGACTAGGCCCGCCTTTGCCCTGTCCAGGGAGCGTGTAATGCTTATTGTTCCCGCGTGAAGGTCTACGTATTCCCATGCTAGGGCCAGGACTTCACCCCTTCTCGCGCCAGTGTAGGCCGCAAGGTGCAAGGCGGCAAACAAGGGATGCACTTGGGACTTCGCTAAGGCCAACACCTTCCCCACTGCGTCTGCGTCCGGCGGTGCTATCTCTGGACGGTCAATCTTTGGTGCGGGCGCGGCGTCAACAACGTTGCGGTGCAAGAGGTCAAGACGCATCGCCGCTTTCAATGCCCCATGCACGACATTCCGTACCAGGTCTACGCCAGCAGGGGCCATGCCGTCCGCCGACAGTTGGGTGAGTAGGGTCCGAACATGGGAAGGCGTCAACGCTGTAAGCTGGATATGGCCTATGGCGGGGGCGACGTGCTTGCGGACGATGCTTTCGTATCGCTCATAAGTCTTTATCCGCTTTTGTGGCTTCACATCTTCTTGGAGCCAACGGGATAGCCAATCGCCTACCGTGATCTTGGCGGTGTTGATGGGTAAGCCCTTGTCGTTGTCCGTGAGAAGCTGCCTAAGTCGCTTGTCTGCATCAGCTCGCTTCCCTTGCACCGTGACGAACTTACGCTTGCGCTTACCATCTGCGTCAAAGCCCAGGTCTATCGTCAACTCCCATGAATCCTTGCCCCGCTTCCGTATGCTACCGTTCATGCTTGTCCTCCCTTTGTCTTGTGTGATTCCCGTTACCGAACTAGACGAGGCCCAGGCGCTTGCAGTTCCGGCCATTGCCCCAGGACCATCTTGATGTACTCCGATACCGTCATTCGTCGATTTGTGGCGGCCAGCATGATGGCCTCGTGGAGCTGGTCGGAGACTCTGGTGCTAACGACGATTGTGTTCCTTCCTTTGGCCATATAGTTATTATAGCGTCTACGCTAACAATAGTCAAGCCTGTCGTAACCTTGGCCAGTCCCATGCCTAACGCCTTCGCTCTGGCCCCACAGAGGCCCCCTGGCCACAGTGGGGCCTTCCTACCCCTCTGAGCTTACCAACCACGACCATTCCCCGGCACCGTGCTGGCAGGGTGTCCAGGTCGGCGGGCTTCGGTATTTCGTCCTATGGCCATAGGGCAAAATACCCCTCCAGTTATGCCCCTACGAGGCACTGTCGGGGTTCCCTCGCCCACCTAAACATAACATCGTTATGTTTTCCTGGTCATAGAGGGGCCAGCACCGTGCTACCCCTCGCCACCAGTCTGCCCACGCCGTAGCCTTCAAGCGGTACGAGAAGGAAGGCAAACCTTGGTACGCACACAAGGGGCCAGACAGCAGGTGGGGTAGAGAGAAGTAGGCCAGCAGCCGCTGCTACAAAGGCCCTGGGATCGCCCACCAGGGCCTTTTCTTTTCACTGCGCTATCCGATTCCATTCCCGCATCCCCAGACAGGTAAGCTGCCGCCCAAATGGGTTCCATCATGGCCACCGCAGGGATATAATCAGGCCGCACCAGACGACCTCCTTTTTGAAGCCTTCCTGAAAGGGGTGATATATGCCGGAGCCGCTGACGCCAGCACGAGTTGATCTAGAGACCATCCAGGCTGAGTCACAGCAGCAGGCCTTGCCCCAGCAGGAAAAGGTCTTTCGGGTAGCTTCGCGGGTGAGGGCGAAGCTCCATAACCTCCCCGATCCAACCAATCCGCCGCTAGGATTTGTACCCGGCAAAGGTTACGACACCGTTTTCCCCTTTATCAAGCTGCCCCACCTGGCCCCTAACCTCAACGGTGATTGGGTGCAATTTGGCAGCCCTGTCCTGGAACCCAACCGGCTATTTTACGGCGACAACCTTCAGGTGTTACGCACACTCCCCACCAACTCAATAGACCTGATCTACATTGACCCGCCGTTCTTTTCTGGGGCCGAGTACAACGTGATCTGGGGTGACACCAACGAGGTTCGGACGTTCAGCGACATCTGGGATGGTGGGCTGCCCACGTACCTCGTTTGGCTGAACGCCCGGCTCTGGGAGATGCGCCGTGTCCTCAAGGATACCGGCTCCGTCTACGTACACTGCGACTGGCACGCCAGCCATTACATCAAGGCGGAGATGGACAAGATTTTCGGGTACGAGAACTTTGGTGGCGAAGTCGTTTGGAAGCGCTCGGTTGCACACTCCGACAATGAAACGTTCGGCAACGTACACGACACGATTCTCATGTACGGCAAAGGCTCTAAGTGGAAATGGAATCGGGTGTACACGGCATACGACCAGGAATACATAGACACTTATTACCGATATAAAGACCCCGACGGCCGCCGGTGGCTCTCGGATAATGTGGCAGCCCCAGGTGGAAGAGGCCCTAGATACGACTGGAACGGTCACGTTCGGAACTGGCGATATTCTCCGGAGACTAAGGATGACTTAGAACGACAAGGGCGGATATTCTACACAAAGAACGGGATGCCGCGACTTAAGCGTTACCTCGACGAGATGCCCGGCATGCCTCTGCAGTCACTGTGGTCCGACAAGGTTGTACAGGGACTTAACTCGTGGCACAGAGAATACATTGGCTATCCAACACAGAAGCCTGAAGCTCTATTAGACAGAATCGTCAGGGCCAGCAGCAACGAAGGGGACATTGTAGCCGACTTCTTCTGCGGTGGCGGTGTTACTCCCATCGTTGCCCAGCGCCTGGGCAGGCGCTGGATTGCGTGCGACTCGTCTAGGGTAGCCATATCCGTCACACTAAATCGTCTTGTGGAGCAAGGCGAGGAACTGTCGGGCGTCAAGTCAAACTACGGCACGACAGGAACAGTGCAGCATCGCTTGGACCTTCCTGAAAGCAAAGCAGCCATTCCTGACATCAGGGTGAACTACGTCGGTGTGTATCCGATGGACCGGTTCAAGGCCGTAGATCAGGTGGAGTTCGAGCGCTTCATTGTTGCATGTCTGGCAGCGCAACTCGACAACTCCGACGATCCAATTAGTGGATGGCGTTCGGCCCGTGAACCATTGCGCGTCGGACCTGCCAATCCTGACACAGCGCCCGATGCCAAGGATGTGCAAGCGTTCTTCGAAGCGGTAGTAAAGAAGCACCTTCAGCCCAACGTCCGAACGGTCGCCCGGTATGTTTGCTGGCGGGCATCTCCCGATCTCGCGGTATACAAGCGTCGCCTTACCGACTATGTACGGCGCAACATCCAGCCACGCGGGACGGACCTGGACTTTGATTTCCTGTTGATTGACAGCGAGGCGTTCCGTGAACGAATCCGGCAAAAGTACCCCGACGCCGATGAAAACGAGTTCCTCTTGCGGTTCACAAAGGAACCCGTAGTTGGCGAGATAGCCGCTGCGCGCTCAGGGCCACGGACCTATGCGTTCGAGGCACGAGACGCCGACAGCACCAACGCCGGTGGCTACCTGGTGAACTGTCAGTGGGACTTTGACTATCAAAGAGGGCACTTTGGGGCAGACTCGGCATACGTGCTTGGGCGGCGGGAACTAAAGGGAGCGGAGGCGAAGGCTGCGGGCCACAAGTTTGAGGCGGTGCTTACCGCTGAGCATACGTTCACAGAGTCAGGCCCTCACACTATCGCTTGCCGGGTGCAAGACAACTTCGGGGCTGAGGCGATCCGCACACTGACCCTGGAGGTTTCGTAATGAACTACGCCTTTGCAGCACACGAGGCGAATTTCCGCGATTGGTGCAACTCAGGCTTCCAGGGGATACCGGAGAGGGGCCGCGACTTCCTGCGGAATCTGTCCGCGCCAACGTTCACGCCACCGCTATGGCGGCACCAACTGGAAGCGATCCGACGAAGCATCTATTCGTTCGAGGTTCTCGGCAAGAAGGACCTTCTCACGAACGTCGTTACCGGCGGCGGCAAGACGGTCATCATCGGCGGGGTCGTGGCCTACATGATGCAGGTGCACGGTATCCAGCAGCACTTGATCCTTGTCCCCAACACGGTCGTCCGTGCTCGGCTCCTTGATGGGTTTGATCCTGGGGCCAAGGACGGGGACTACGTGTTCCGGCAGTTCCCGTTCTTCTTCGGCGCGGACAAAGACACACCACTGCGAATCTCAACCCACGTCATGGAAGTGGGCAAGGCTGCGGCTGGCATTCGCGGCGCAAACATCATCATCGGGAACGTGCAGCAGCTTTACGAGGGCAAGGACAACTGGAAGGTGATCGCGCAGAACACCGACAAGCTATGCATCTACAACGACGAGGCCCATAACACCCGCGCTGACTTGTACAACGACCTTATCAACAAGCTGAAGCCGAAGCGGTTCTTCCGTCTTGACACCACCGCGACGCCCGACCGACTCGATGGGCTGCACCCGGACAGCGAGATGATCTACGAATACGGCATCCAGGAGGCGATGCGCGACAAGGTCGTAAAGCGTGTAGTGACCTTCCAGCCTGAAATCACCAAGGTAAAGTTCACCTTCTACGACTGGGAGACTAAGAAGGAAATCAGCGCCGAAGAAGTGCCCTGGGATGCAATTGACAAGAAGAAAGTACCTGCGGTCCGTTACACTATGAGCCACGAGCCGATGGCGCAGCAAATCGCGATTGCCCTGGAGTGCCTGCGCCACCAACGGCTCACCGTGCCTATTGCTGACGACGGCAAACCGGCTTACAAACCCCTGTTGTTCGTCGTGGCGTTGAACATTGAGGACGCCAAGACGATAGCGCGCACTCTTGAAGAGCAGAAAGTCAGCGGCGAATATCTCCGGGTGCTTCTCCTCCACAACGAAGTTGACGACGAGCGCAAGGAAGAGGCGATGTCCATAAACAAGGACATCCGCAACTGCAAGTACGATGCCATCGTCTCGGTCATGATGCTTCGGGAGGGGTGGGACGTGAAGAACATCTCGGCAATCCTGCTCTTCCGCAAGTTCAGCTACACCCAAGTTGGCGATAGGAAGTTCTCGGTCTATGGTCCGCAGATCATAGGCCGGGGCTTGCGGCGGGTGAACGCACGTGGCGATCAATGGGAGCAATGCCACGTCATTGACCACCCCATCTTCAAGCACGATTGGCTGTGGGAGATGCTAGAGGCCGCGCGATATCAGGGTCCGCTGAACCCAGGTGACATCATTGACGAAGCAAAGATTCCCGAGCCGGTGATGCAAGGGTCTCTGGACATTGATGAGGCGTCTAAGCCGAAAATGGAGGCATTTGACCTATCCGGCCTGCCCCCGATCCCAGAGCCGGAAATCCTCGAACCCATCTCAGACTGGCGTGCTTATCTCGACGACTGCCAATACGACTATCGCGGACAGCGAATCAGCCAAACGATCTCACAAGTGCTCTCACGTAACCTTGACTCAGGGCACGACACGCTAGAAAAGCCCCAACTGTTGAAGATTGACCCGGCGTTACTGGTGGTGGATGCCCCCAACGATGAGGGGGAGATCAAAAAGAAGCTCGTGCAACGCATTAGGGACCTTGCTAGGACAGCCATGCTTGAGTATGACGGACAGGCCGACACAAGGCAAGAAATCATCCTCCGCGTCGTCCACGAACACATTGCCAGACGCCTCACTGGGGGCGTCCGTGTTCACGACCTCAATGACGTTCATCGGCTGCAACTTGTGTGGCACCTGTTTGACCAAGTCAAGTCCAACTTCTATAACCCAAGACTCATAGCAAGCATCTTGGCGGCTCCGCCAGTGACCGAGGAATATGCAAGCCAAGCGGGGAACCCTCTCCAACCTGCGTAAGTCGCCCCATGACGTTGAGGCGTACGATTCGGCGCTCGAACGTGACTATATGGTCGAGCTTGAACACGACCCCGCCGTCAAGGAATGGACGAAGCGGCACGGGATCACGATTCCTTACCGGTTATTTGGCGTTCCCCGGAAGTACCTTCCTGATTTCTTGGTCACTTACAACGATGGGTCGCAGGCTCTCCACGAGACTAAAGGCTTGCCTCTAATGTTCTGGGTGTCTACGAAGCTAAAAAGGCAAAGCGCCGAAGAGTATTGCGCCAAGCTCGGCTGGAAGTACAAGATGATCACTGTAGGTTGGAAGCGGAGACCTTATGCCTAAGAGGAAACAGGCTGGTAGCGAGTTCTTCCACGATGGCATTCTGGTGTCACGTCATGCCATCGCCCAAATCGCAAAAGACGACACACTTGCTGAAGGATTCATGACCGAGAATGATGTTGTGCGAATCGGTGGGATTTCCAAAACGACCGTTCGGCGGTGGCGGGAGGAGGGCTTGCTAACTGCGAAGAAAGTTGGCAAGAGTTGGCTCTACAGCCGAGATAGTGTCGCGCGGGCAGTGACGAAAAGGAATCCAAGGTCAGACCGACGTTGATTCATCCTGCTGTGAAAACGCAATCCTTCTACCGTTGGAGCTTGCCAAGCCACGCGTCCAGCTTTGCCAGCCACTTTCGTTCTGCTAGCTCTGCCTCAGTTCGCAGTCTCACATACATCGCCCAACGCATGTGCTTGGGCTTCCAAGGAAACGTATCCGACAGCGAACCACTCCCGCCCAGTCTTGTGCGAATGTTCTGCGCCCGGCGTAGGGCGCGGTCTGCTGGGCCTTCACTCTGGCAGCCATAAGCGAGTCCATAACAGTGCCGACAGGCAAAGTGCGTGCCGCCTAAGTATAGAATGGCAACACGGCTGCGACAGGCAGGGCACACAAACCACCCCCTCTTCCCTCCAAAGGCGCATCGGGTCCACGTGATCTCTACTGGTTCCTCGATGTGTTGCCCATCGTCACCATCACGACTATGACGATAGGAAAGCACGATAAGGTTGTCATTGACCCGCAGGGTAATAGACGCTATCTGTTCGCCTGTTTGGGCGTTAGACCAGGTAAGGGGCAGAATTATGCCAGGACGCAGCCAGCCCTTCCTGTGTAGCCAGCGGACATCTAGGCTGCGATAGGCTTCAACGTGGCCTCTCGCGCCGCCCAACGTACGTCCAGAGCCATACCCGCCCAATCATGTCCTCCGTTTTTCCGAAATCAATAGGGAATCTTAGGTATTGTTAGGGCTACGCCCTGCACCACCGAGATGCCCATGTGATGCTTGAAGGACGCGCTACCTCGCATCCGCCGCCAATACAGAGCCGAACCTATTATCAAGGCTCACTCCAATTATAAGAAGGCTCAATAGGCATTGGAAGCTCAATTGCGTTAGGGTAAGGGGTATCGAGAAGGTCTCCATGCATTGGTTACTCTCAGTTCTTATACTTCAG
>JAUSCR010000091.1 GCA_030651175.1 Dehalococcoidia bacterium | reverse complement strand
GTGACTACTTTGCTGTCGGTAGCTCCATGAGCCATAGACTCCCACGCCTGAACCTTTTGTTCCCAAGGTACGTTGGTTCTGTTCCAAGATGGCCTTCGCAGAGACATCTCTCAAAACCTCCCCACAAAATCCGCAAAAGTTTCCACCGACGCCTGGCCGAAGGGTCAATACTGATTGTATCCAAGGGACATGAAAGGGGCAAGAATGAGTGCACAAGGTACGAGGGAAACCATAGAGCGAGTCACCTACACCGTAGAGGAAGCACGGTGTCTGCTAGGCCTTGGGAGGGCCTCCGCTTATGAGGCAATACGGAAAGGCGAAATCCCAGTCTTGCACATCGGCCGGCGGTTGCTGGTGCCGCGCAAGGCGTTAGAGCGTTTGCTGGACGGCCAGCAGGGGGAGCGCTAGCATGGCCGTTTCTTCGACGCAGCGATTCACCCAACAACGGCCTTGCCCCGTGTGCGGCGGATGGGACCACGTCCCCAGAGGCAAAGGCATCCGGTGCTACGGGTTCCTCTCCGATGATGGCGCATTCGCCAACTGTACCCGCCCAGAACATGCCGACGGCCTGCAACAGAATCCCAGCAGCGAGACTTACGCCCACCGCTTGCAGGGTATTTGCGGCTGCGGCAACCTACATAGTCCAGCCCCCATGTCCATGAACGGCCACAAGCCTGAACAGGGCCAGATCGTCGCCGTCTATGACTACTGCGACTTCGAGGTGGTTAGGTTTGAACCAAAGGGATTCGCTCAGCGCCGGAAGGATGGGCAGTGGGGCCTGGGTAATGTTACGCCCCACCTCTACCGCCGCCCAGAGCTTCTAGCTGCGGACCCGCAAGATGTGGTACTGATACCAGAAGGCGAGAAGGACGTTGAATCAGGCCGGAGTCTAGGGTACGTCGCGACCTGTAACCCTATGGGTGCGGGGAAGTGGCGAGAGAGCTACAGCAAAGACTTGGCGGGCCGGCATGTGGTGGTCATCCCTGACAACGATGATCCTGGCCAGCGCCACGCCCAGCAAGTCGCCGCCTCTGTTCACCACCGTGCCGCCAGTGTACGAATGCTGAAGCTGCCAGAAGGTAAGGACCTATCCGATTGGCTCGCCCTGGGCCATACCCGCGAGGAGTTGGAGGCTCTGATCGAAACGGCCCGACTGTGGCAGGCGCAAGACCTATCCGATGACGGGGAAAGGCCAAGGAGTCTTCCTCTGTACGAGTTGAGCGATATCACTCCGCAGCACGTTCGTTGGCTATGGCCTGGGCGCATTGCTATGGGCAAGCTGAATCTCTTAGTCGGCGATCCTGGCGTAGGCAAGAGCTTTATCACTCTGGACGTGGCCGCTAGGGTGTCACTAGGAGGCCCTTGGCCGGATGGTGGAGACGCTATCGAAGGGAACGTTATCCTTGTGACGGCGGAGGACGGCATTGCGGATACCGTGCGGCCCCGCTTGGATGCCCTGGGCGCAAATGTGAGCCGTATCAAGGTATTGGGGTTGTCTGTTATTGAGCAGAATGGGCGGGAGACGGGCTTGGACTTGTCTCAGCATCTCGACCTGATTGAGGGGCATGTCATAACACATCGGGCTGTGCTTATAATTATTGACCCTGTCCTAGCGTTCACAGGCCGGGTAGACACGCATAACAACGCCCAAGTCCGAGGTTTGCTAACTCCCTTGGCGGCGTTGGCAGAGCGGACGGGCGCAGCCGTATGGGGAGTGATGCACCTAAACAAGTCTGCTGACACGAACCCGCAATATAGAATAACTTCTTCCTTGGCTTTTGTAGCAGCGGCAAGGACAGCCCACTTGGTTGCTAGTGATCCTGGGAACCCGGAACGGCGGTTGTTTGTCCCCATCAAAAACAACCTAACGGCTCCTTCCCTAAGTTTGGCGTTCCATTTCAGCCTCGACGGGGTACTCGCTTGGGATGGCCCCGTTGAAGGCGTTGACGTAGCCTGGTTGTTGGCCCCAGCCAGTGGGTGGGAAGGCGGGAAGGTCAACGAGGCGTGCTCTTTCCTCCTAACGGTACTGGCAGATGGGCCTAGGAAGGTAATCGAAGCGAAACAGGAAGCCCGCGACCTCGGTATTAGCAAGACCACACTCCGGCGGGCCGGTGACCGTCTCGGCATTGTTCCACACCGCCACAGTGAAGGAAGCAGTGGTGACGGCTATTGGACGTGGGAACTGCCGCAAGATGCTCACCCCCTGCGTCCTTCAAGTGAGCA
Source organism: Dehalococcoidia bacterium (assembly GCA_030651175.1). Taxonomy (GTDB): domain Bacteria; phylum Chloroflexota; class Dehalococcoidia; order Lucifugimonadales; family SHYF01; genus SHYF01. Next base: position 4,722 of record JAUSCR010000091.1, on the reverse strand, counting down.
TGTTGCGAACAAAGCTGCGACACGCAATGCCGTAGATACGATTCCGCAAGATGCTCAAGTCCTTACCGGCAGCGATGGGCATCTTGCGAGTGAAGAGGAGGCAGAGTGGACGGGGTGAGCCTGCTAAACCAGGCTAAGGCCGCTGGCCTCCAGGTGTGGCGGCGCGGAGACAGCCTGGTCATCCGCGGGCCAAAGTCAGAGGAGCCGCTTGCCCTGCTACTCTTGAGTCGCAAGCCAGAGGTTCTTCCCCACGTGCCGCAGCAGGTCAACGCCGAGGAACCGCCCTGGATTCTTCAAGAATGGCGGCGGGTCAGCATACCGCAGTGGCGGGACATCCTTCAACAGAGCCTTGCCAGGGGCGATAAGAAGCGGGAGTCTTATGCCCGCTGGATGTTGCGCGAGGTGCTGGTGGATGCGGAGTACAACGATGCACCATAATACATGCCCCAGTGTGGCCTTCCGCTGCCTGGGCGACCCATTTGCCGTCCCAGGCCCCAGGGCGGCTTTCTAAGAATTTCTAAGAGGCATGTCGAGCATGAAACACACGCTACGAGGAAGGCCAAGACTTGGCCTAGAGTTGGACGTTATCATTGAGGCCGTGCGCCGACATGGTAAGGTGCTAAGAGCTGCAACAGAGTTGGGGTGCTCCGATGCCTATATCCATCAGAGGTTCAAAGAGGCAGGATTGACGCTTCAAGTGGTTCTTGAAAGCAAAACAAAGGGCACTAGGTAATCCTCTAATACACTTCAGCCTTATTCATATTTGTAAGCGAACAGGTTACCAGGAGGAAGGCTTTCGGAATGTACCTTTGGCATCAGATAACTCAGGCGGGAACTGAGATTCAGCCAGTATTTTCTTGTTGATACTTCGCATGTGGTAGGTGGAAGCGTTTATGAGGCCACCGCTAATCCGCGTAGAGTTGTGAGGATTCACGACCCCAATTCTCTTGTGAAACTCGTCCCGAACCATCTTGACAGGAAGCGCTAGGTCTCCATCGTTCGACATAACTATGGCTTCATCAAAACGACCGGAGAAACCATCCATGAGCAAATGCGTGGCAATATCAACGTCCGTTCTCTTTTCTTCCAGACGCATAACCTGCACTAGCTGTGGAGGTCGGGTGGGTGGCTGCTGGTTTTCAGGAATGTATGCCAAAGGATATTGGGGAAGTAGCGTAGCATGTGACGCAAACCACCCACCATCATGAATAACAAGGTCAGGCAATGTTCTCAATGCCCTTAGATAAATATCTTGACGGAGTGGTGCGCTAGGATCGTGGCGGAAACCCATCACACGGGCTGTGAAGTAACGTATTAGAGTGATTTGGTGACTTGGGAATAGCTTGTGACAAACTGCCGAAAGATTGAGCCACTTGAAGGCAGTCCGCTTTACGGCCCCATTATAGAAGTTGAATCCATCTATGTAGATGTAAGTGCTCATGGGGATAATGGAGAAACGGAGTCCATATATGCAGAGACCGCCTTTCGGCGGCCTCCGCTCCCAGGCACCAAAGCGACTGGGGGGGTAACAACTGTCAAGATACCAAAGTTGCGCCGAAACGTCAAGTTCGGAAACTATGCCCCCTTTCCGACCGAATATCGTGGTTGGGTAGCAATGGCACAGGCCTGAAGTATAAGAACTGAGAGTAACCAATGCATGGAGACCTTCTCGATACCCCTTACCCTAACGCAATTGAGCTTCCAATGCCTATTGAGCCTTCTTATGGTTGGAGTGAGCCTTGATAATAGGTTAGGCTCTGTATTGGCGGCGGACGCGAGGTAGCGCGTTGTTCAAGCATCACATGGGCATCTCAGTGGTGCAGGGCATAGCCCTAACAATACCTAAGATTCCCTAATCATTTCGCAAAAACACGGGGGCCATGATGGGCGGGTATGGGTCTGGCCGTAGGTTTGGCGGTGCAAGAGGCCACGTTGAAGCCTATCGCTGCCTAGATGTCCGCTGGCTCCACAGGAAGGACTTGCTGCATCCTGGCATGGTTACGTCCCTTTCCTGGTCCAACACCCAAGCAAGAATACAGACAGCGTCTATTGGCTTGCGTACCAACGACAATCAAGTAGTGCTTTCCTATCGCCAGAGTCGTGATGGTGAAGAGTGGCAAGACATAGAGGAATCAGTAGAGGTCACGTGGACCCGATGCGCCTTTGGAGGGCAGCGCCCGTGGTTTATGTGTCCTGGTGTCGTCAATGGGGTAGCCTGCCGTCGCCGCGTCGCCATACTGTACGCAGCAGCCAGGTACTTTGCTTGCCGTCAGTGTTATGGACTCGCTTATGGCTCTCAGAGTGAAGGGCTAGCAGACCGCGCACTACGGCGGGGCCAGAAGATTCGTATGCGCTTGGGTGGGACTGGTTCGCTGTCGGATATGTTTCCCTTCAAGCCAAAGGGAATGCGCTGGGCGACGTACGTACGCCTGCGTTCTGAGGCAGAGCTAGCGGAGAGTAAGTGGCTGGCTAAGCTGGACGCGTGGCTTGAAAAGTTCCAACCTTAGAAGGATTGCGTTTTCACAGCAGGATGAATTAACGTCGGTCTGACCTTGGATTCCTTTTCGTCACTGCCCGCGCGACACTATCTCGACTGTAGAGCCAACGCTTGCCAATTTTCTTCGCAGTCAGCAAGCCCTCCTCCCGCCATCGCCGAACGGTCGATTTGGAAATCCCACCGATTCGCACAACATCATTCTCGGTCATGAACCCTTCAGCTAGTGTGTCATCTTCTGCGATTTGGCCGATGTCGTGACGTGACACCAGAATGCCATCGTGGAAAAACTTGCTACTCGCCTGTTTCCTCTTTGGCATAAGGTCTCCGTTTCCCACCCACAAACGCATTTTGCCATGCTTGCCACAGGGGTTCCCCTGTGGCGCACAGCTTCATGGTGATTGCGCAGTGCTCACCTTGTCTATGATCCCCGCTACATCCTTGGGCCGATAGGACACGCCAGAGCACCATTGACCAAAACCGCCCTGCAAGTTCACCGCAAGCACCCATTCCTCTAGGGCTTGCCGCTTCACGGTGGCTTCTTCCGTGGGTTGGCCTTTGACTTCTAGCACGAGCATTTTGCCGTCCGCAAGGCGAACCAAGAAGTCTGGCCGGTACTTTTTGCGGACGCCCCGGTAAATGTAGTTGACCTCAAAACCCAAATGGTCATTCTTCACCCATGCGGCCACGTGAGGGTTGTGGTCAAGCTCAAATGCTTCCGATGCTTCCCACGTGCTATCGTACACACAGAAGTTGATGTGAGACCGTTTGGCGTACTCGCAAGGGCGTCCGGTGTACCAGGGACGCATATCCTCCGTGGAACGGATGGGGCGTGTGTCGTCAAAGATAGGCTCCACGGTCTCCGAGTTTTGCGTTTCGATTGCCGTGCAAACATGCTGTACGACTTTGTCCATTTGCAGCGTGAGCAAGAGACGCCTGCGGAGAGGGTCGCTATTGAACAGCGGAGGCGCAAACTGAACCACGTCCGAATTGATGAACTGTTCCACCAACGGGATCACCTGGGCCACGAGGAACTCTTTGCTCCCTTTCCACGAGGGGCGCAACTGGTCATACACGTTCGCGGCGGTCTTGAAGATGATCTGTTGTAGCCGGAGCTGACCTGCCAGACGTTCAAGCTCTATTTGAGAGAGTGATGCCAGATTAGGCTTGCCTTCCAACATTCCCGCCAGTTCCGCCACTGTCACCGTCTGGGAAGCGTTCAGCGTCAACGGACGCAGCGTGGCAACGTCCAACACGAGTCGCTCGCGGACAACGTGCTCAACGCGCACCACGTTCGGAAAGGTGATCTCGAATTGCGATTTCTCAGGGACAGCCTCAACTCTCGTTTTCGGAGTTGGGGGAGGGGGCGGAGGGCCGTCGCCACCTTCGTGGGGCAGGAAGGTGAAAGGCACGCCGAAGATGTTGACGTATTCGGGTTCAAACATACCGGAAGCCGGGTCCACGTCATATGACGTCCGGCGGAGGCCACGCCCCACAACCTGTTCGCAAAGTAGCTGACTGGAAAAGGCCCGCAGCCCCATGATGTGGGTGACGGTCTTGGCGTCCCAACCTTCGGAAAGCATACCGACAGAGATGACGTGCTGGAGTTGTGCGCCTGCCTTGCCAGACTGCCCAACGGTGTTCACCTGCTCCCGAAGTTGGGCCTCTTTCTGCTCTCGGGTCAGCTTCGGAGTGACCTCTTCCGGGGCGATAGGCGATCCGTTCACCGTCAGCGGTTCCTCACGCTCTTCGGCCTCTTTGAGCACCTTGCTGTCAATATGAAGCGTACGCTGCGGGTCGCCTAAGTCGTGGAGCGGAGGGGGCAGGAAACGTTTGGTTTGCATGGCATAGGCAACTCTGGCGGCTGTCTCCGTCCGGTTGGCGACGGTGATCATTACGGGCGGGACAGGTTGTGTCGCCGCCCACAGTTTCTTGGCTTCCAGCCAGTCCCAACCGAGCAGCACGTAAGCATTGGCGACTAGGTCCGGCAGTGATTCGGTCTCAAGCGCCTTCCGATTGAGGTTGTCGTGAACCTCCGGGTCCATATAGATGTGGTAGAGCTTGGAGCGGTAGGTTTTGGCGTCTGGCGTTGCATCGTCTCGCACTACGACGCGAGGCGTCTTGACCAGGCCGGACTCAATGGCGTCATTCAACCCAAAGTCGCTGACGATCCAGCCGTACAAGGCTTCTTCCGAGCTAGCTCCGCCGGTTGGTGTGAAGGGCGTGGC
>JAUSCR010000140.1 GCA_030651175.1 Dehalococcoidia bacterium | reverse complement strand
CATGCGGCCCAGCGTTCTCAGACGGCGGTGCAGGGTGAACAGCACTTGGAACAACTCCGACGTCTCGTCGGCCAGGGCCGCCAGCTCCTCGCGGTTCTCCCGCGCCAGGAACTCCTCCAGCCACGCCTCCTGTCCAAAGCGACGCACCAGGCTGTATACCGACGACACCCCCTGGGGCGTAAGGTTCAGCGTAGCGGCCAGTATCTCGATGTCCTCCGGCTCGATCTCCCCGTACCCTATGCGCACCTCCGCGTCGGGCGACACTCCACGCCGGCGCGATTGCTCCGGGTCCAGCGAGAACACCGCCACCTTGGACGGGAAGAGCTGCTTCAGTCCCTTCACGCCTGGGCCGCCCTCGCGCGTGCCCTGCCAGCCGTACTCGTTGTGCATGTCGAACACCAGGTTCACCGCCACGTCTTTCTGTAAAATACCCGCCAGCAGGATGCGCGTGAGGATCGTCTTGCCCGTGCCGCTCTTGCCAAAGACGCCGTTCGACCGCTTGACCAGCTCCGCCAGGTCGAGGCAAACGCGAACACCTTCCATGTCCAGCGGACTGCCTATCCAGATGTGCCGCTCGTCCTCGGCGCCGAACACCGCGCGGATGTCCTCCTCAGAGGCGGCGTACACAGGCGCAAAGTGGGCCGGGATGGAACGCGCCGGCTGCGGCCCCGACAGCATAGCGAAGGCGTCGCTGGCCATAGTGAGCTGCGGCAGCACGTTCACGACCGCGTATGCCCCCGTGCCGGACATAACCGACGCCACGAACGGGTCCGAGGCGTCCGGCGGTACGGCCCGCAATGATGAGTCCGACGCCTCCAGCGTTACATCCGAGATGATGGCGAAGAACCTGTTCGCCTGCCCCTGGATGGTCACGAAGCCGCCAACCTTCACCTGCTCCACGGGGAACGACGCGTCCAGCCTGACATCCACGCCTCTGGACAGCGAGCCGCCAACCACAACGCCGAGGGGTTGTTGCTTGGGTGATAATCCGTTCATGAGGTCGCCTACCTTATACGAAGGGGGTTGTGTTAGGCAGACGTAGGGGCGCAAGGCCTTGCGCCCCTACCAAAGAGAGAGGGGGGTGTAGGTGTATATCCTGTAGGGGCACGACATGTCGTGCCCCTACCACGTCGGCATTGGCAACTGGTCATGATTTGAGGCCTTGTAGGATAGCTTGCAGCCTTTGCAGGTCCCGAGACAGCAGGCGCGCCATCTGCCGGCCCGCCATCATCAGAAACGCCTGCGGATCATCGTGCGCCGACGCCGCCTGCCGCAGGAACGCCGCAACAACCTCGTCGGCCTCGCTCGCCGCTCCGGTCAGCACCAGCGGCAGGAAGCGCAGGTCCTCCGTGAAGGCCCGCACCTCCGCCGGAGCGCACGACCGCACAAAGGCGTGGATCCTCGGCGGCTGCGACGGCAAGTAGCGGCGAAGCTGCTCGCCATCCCCGTAGCCAACTATTGTTGCCTGGAAATCGGTGCGCAGCAGCGCTGCAAGCTGAGGATTGCTCCGGTAGACAGCCTCTTCGTCCGGCTCATCCTGGCCTCGCGCCACGGGACGCCGCGCCGGGTCCATGGACGATGTCACCACGTTGCGCACGACGCCATAGACGGGGCTGTCCTTCCCCGTGCGCACCAGTGCGCCCAGGGCCGGCGCGCCATACAGGTCATAGCACTGCACCGTGAAGCCAGCGCTGGATGCCTCCACCACTTCGCCGAGACGGGGGGACTCTATGGACCTCATCCTTTTGTCTTGATCTGCTCAAGCATGGTGATATATTCGGTCGGCAAGTGCCAGAATTGTGCGCCACCGACGATGAGTTCCATGTAGGCGGCATTCGGAAGCGCAGGGGGGTGAAGTGTGTCGAGCTGTGCAACATACATCCATACACTCAGCGGTTCTTCGTCCTTACCGTCAACGTAGACGTGGCGTTCCTCCCGAACATAAGAGTTTTTGGCCCGGCCAGGCTTATACCCTTCGCACTTGTCCAACTTTCCCACGTCAACCTCTTCGATTTGGAAGACCACACCCCATACGTCAGAGTTTTGCTTAGGCTCTACACCAGCAACTCCACATCCCCTGGTCTCCGACATTCGAGGAAACACCAGACGATGATCTTCGAGTTTGGCGATGCACAGAAAGCGCGCCGATGGACATCGGCCTCTCGTTTGCTCCCAATCCATGCTAGACCCGTAAGCAAATGTAAGCACTTAAACCTCCCTTAGCTGACCGTAAAGAATGTGGCTTCAAGCAGCCCCGAAGGCTTCTTCAAGACAGGCCAGAACGCCGACATCCTGCTCTCTGGGTTCGACTTCAATAACTCGGGCGGGCCATTGGTCTTCAACCACCCCGGCAGCATCGCCAGCGACGGCACCCGCCTCTTCATTACTGATGTAGTAAATAAGCGCATGGTGGTCAATGTGATTGCCGGAAATCAAGTCTCTGGCCCTCAGACACTACATCAGCTTAGGGTGCGCCAGCGGCAACCGTTCGGCAGACTACTATGTTGGACACTATGAAAAGAGTAGCCTCCCCACTACTACTACAATGGCCCATAATAAGCCGCCGAACACACCTAGCATTATCAAATTACTTTGCCACTCAGAGCCTAGATATCCTAATCTTTTTGTCAGCGATAACCCGTGAGAGTCCGAGACCTTTCTTGCGAACTCCTTGGGATGCATGATGGCGGCCAGTAGGACACAAACTCCGAACAACACGGCAATGCCCAAGGCTATTAGCAAGACCCATTCTGCCAGGAATACAAGGATATGCCACACCCACAAGACAATGGGGTCTAAGAATGTGATGTTTGAACCGTTCAAATCGCCCCTCCTGCCTAACGCATAGGCCGCGACCCTGGCCCCCTGCGTTTCCTCGGAGCTACATTGACCTTCAACTCTTCCTCGACAGTGGCCGATGGGTTCCTCATATGGTGCCACCCGTTCAGAAGTACTGGCCCTTTTTTGAAGACCAAATTACGGAGATACAGGAGGTTTACCAGAGGAACAAGTAGCCAGAGAAGTTCCCCCCCAGACCATTCCAAGTCGTGGCATCTTCTAATGGCAGGTATCAATGACCAAAGCATAATGAGGAATTCTATGCCTCTTATCCCATCATCTGTGACACCGGTCGTAAGCGCCACAGCGTAGGTCACAAGCACACTGACTCCCCAAATAGCTAGTACACTAAGTAGAAACTGCCTTCTTGACGACATACCGTTGGATTGAAAGAGGTAGGGGGAAATAACCTGTACCTTTGCCCAAATGTCAGACATATGTAGCCCCCTTGACAGCAAAATCGAACCGGCCTCTGGCACCACTTACAGTACGGTGTAGCAAGATTAACACCCACCTCAGCCTCTTTGACCGCGCCTTCTCCCTGTCATTCTGAGGGAGGCCCGCCTGCGGCGGGACGACCGAATGAATCTTGTCTGCCTACTACCACATTCGTTATTGCCAAACACGACTCACGTGTAAAGGACGAATAAGATTCTTCGCTGCGCTCAGAATGACAGCGTGGGCCTCCTACACCCACCTCAGTCTCTTCGACCGTGCCTTCTCCGAAGTGTACACGGGCAAGTGCTGTCGTTCCAAGGCATCCTCCACCATCTGCCGGAACATCTCCCGCTCGTGCCCGCCAATGACCGCCTGCTCGTGCGCCTCCATGATGGCGACCGGGTACCCCAGCCCCTTGCGGCACTGGTCCAGCAGCAGCGAGTGCGTCAGGGCCAGCAGCGCCTCGTCATCCGCCACCCACGCCGGCACCTCCACCCGCGCCATCTCAGTGCCGACGTTGACATAATAAAAGGCCACAGCGTGTCCGCCGTAGTAGTCCCGCACCACCGACGACGTGCTGGCGAACGCCGCCGACCGCTCTCCCGGGGCCAGCAGCAGTGCGAATAGCTCCCTGTCCAGCAGCCCGCCCACGACGTCGCAGGGGCGCTCGCCGGGGCGCACGGTGGCGCAGTTGCGGTCGCAGTCCACCGGCTCGTAGGGACATACCGACACTCGCAATGCGTTCACCACCTCGGTGCTGCGTGGCAGGCTCACGTATGCCGCCAGCGCCAGAGGTCGCTTTTGAGCGATGCTCCTCAGACGCTCCATAGCAGGTAGCAGCCCATCCTCGATAAGAGCCCTGCGAACGTACTCCGGGTAGGCCTGTCCGGTAAGTCCCCACAAGATAAGCGACCCGTCCACCAGTGCCACGGTAGGCGTGTCGTCCGTCGCCTCCTCGGCCAGGTCGGCCAGGGCCGCCACCTCATCCACCGACCGTTTGATTCCAAGCAGCGGCCCTTCTAAGGGCAGTTCCCTGGCTCCCTCCGGGTCAACCAGCGCCAGCTCCTCCGGCGAGGCGTACAGCTTTGGCTGGCTCTCCAGCCGCGCATGGGGACTGGCCCCGTACTGCAATGCCACCTTGCTGATGTTCACCAGGGCGCACCGCACCGGCAGGTGGCGGTCCACGTCTATGTGCGAGCCGTCCACAGCCAGTGCACGGTAGTCGGCGGGTGGTGGGGTAGGGGAGATATGCGCCGCGATGTCCGGGGGCAGGCCCGGCACCAGCCACGTAACCCTTCCCTGGCTACGCCTCTGGTTGATGGCGCCGGCGTCGGCGGAGGCCAGGGTCGTGACCGCGCGCTCCAGGCGCTCCCTATGGCCCGCGCCCTGGGCTTGGAGCCCAGCGGCCAGCCCTTCAATCTGGGCGGCGACTTTATGGAGGTCAAGTCCCATCGCTACCTCAACACCCGCTCGTCACCCATGCGGCGAGTCACCCGACGCTGGTCCATGTGCTCCATCAGGGCCAGGGCATACTTGCGGCTGGTCTTGAACATGTCGCGCACCTGCGCCACTGTGATCTTGCCCTCGCCCTTCAAATGCTCCACAATCTTGTCCACCATCTGCTGGTACGCCTCCGAGGTGAACACCACACTGTCGCTGACCTTGACCACCTTCCCTTCCTCCACCAGTAGTTGCAGCAGGTCCGGCTCCGGAGGCTCCGCCGTTGGAGGTGAGAACGGCTCCGAACCAAGCAACTTGACATAACCGTCGAGTGCTTGTCGCTGCGCCGGGCTGAGGGACACATGGTGCTCCGGAACCCACAGCAACGTCTCCTCCTCTATCACAACCCCTTCGCGGATCAGACGTTGTAGCGCCAGCGCCGATACCTGGTCGGATAGCCCTAGCCGGCCTCGGACCTCCTCGCGAGGAGCGCCGCGCCGCAGGGGATAACGGCGATGGTACTCCTGCAAAGCTGCCCGCGCTCGTTCCGCCACCTTTGCCCACAAAGAGGCCGGGAGCAGCACGGCATCTTCCGACGCCAGGTCGCCTCCCAGGGCCATGATCTCTCCTGTCTCCACCATCGCCTGAAGATGGTCACGTGCCTCCGCCAGTGACAGATTCACCTGCTGGGCCAGATCCCGAAGATGCTGAGGGCCATGCGCTTCCAACCCCTCCAGCAGCACCTCGCCCCCTGTGCCTTTTTGAAGCTTTTCCAGGTGTTCCAGCGTGGCTGGATGGAGGCGCCGGTGGCGCTTGGCGTGCGGTTCAACCACGTTGCCTCCACCTAGCGTCGTTTCGGAGGAGCGTATGATGAAGAAGTCGCCCTTGACCACCGCCACGGGGCTTTCCACCCGTATCTGCACCCAGCCGCTTTCGCCGGGCAGCAGGGTGTCGCGGTCCAGAAGCCTTACCTTTGCCAGGGTCTCGCTTGTGCCTGTGTAGAACGATACCGTGGTGTTATGCTTCAAAGGATGCGGTGCATCGGCAACCATGCGCAGGTGGCCGTCCAGGGCATCCGTGGGATGGAGCCACCCCGGGGTTGTGAGAACGTCGCCCCTTTGTACCTCCTCGTGGGACACCCCCGCCAGGTTGACCGCCGTGCGCGTGCCTGGCAGCGCCTTCTCTTCGCTCTTGCGGTGGCTCTGCAGGCCACGGATGCGTGCCCGCTTCTGGGCCAGCACCAGCTCCACCTCCTGGCCGACTTCGAGAGTGCCGTCGGTCAGGGTGCCGGTGACCACCGTCCCGAAGCCGCTTATCACAAAGGAGCGGTCTACCGGCAGGCGCGGACGCCCCTTATCGGGCCGAGGCTCCGCCACGTTCAACATATCGTCAAGGGTGGCTATCAGCTCCGGAAGTCCCTGCCCCGTGTGTGCCGACACAGCGCACAACGGCGAGCCAGCCAGCGTCGTCCCCTGGAGCAACTCTTCCACCTCTGCTGTGACCAGCTCCAGCCAGTCCTGGTCTACCAGGTCGCGCTTGGTGATTGCCACCACGCCCCGTTTCACCTGAAGCAGGTCCAGAATGGCCAGGTGCTCCCGCGTCTGCGGCATCACCGCCTCATCCGCGGCCACAACCAGCAATGCCAGGTCTATACCGCCCACGCCCGCCAGCATGTTCTTGATGAACCGCTCATGCCCGGGCACATCCACAATGCTGACCTCCCGGCCGCTGGGCAGGCTCATCCAGGCAAAGCCCAGGTCTATGGTCATGCCCCGCTCCTTCTCCTCTCGAAGGCGGTCGGGGTCAATGCCGGTGAGCGCCTTCACCAGCGTGGACTTGCCGTGGTCTACATGGCCTGCTGTGCCGATGACAAACATAGAAGACAGCTTTGCTAAGATTGATGTATCAGGGTATGCGCCCAGAATAGCATAGGGGGATAATGCCAGCAATGCAGGGCAGGGGATACGTCTGCTGGTAGAGGGTATGCTCAAACGGCGTTATGGGTGGAAGGAAGGGTCCAAGGCTTAGTTATTCATTTCACGATTGAGACGAAAAACGTATTGACACACCGCCATCCTGTTGATAGCATACAGTTAATAGATACCAGGGCAGATACGCTGCCATCCGTTTCGAGAGGAAGGCGACCGAGGAGGTTGGGCTGCGCTGTGTTACGCTACCAGAGGCAGAGGGTTCCCAGCTATCGTCCCGTAGGCCTTTTCTCTCTGAACGGCGCACGAGCGTATTCCCCAATAGAAGAGCCTCGCAAGGCTCGGAAGGGTTATCCCTACCGAGCCTTTTTATTGGCGCGTTCACACTTAGCTAGATGGAATCATTGATAAGGGTAATACAGAGGAGGTTAGCATGGTGACCACAGGGAAAATTGAGCTTCATAGAGGGCTATCTGGGGTCTATCTGGACAGGACGGAGTCGTGCTTCATAGATGGAGCAGAAGGCAAGCTCCTATACAGAGGCTACAACATCCACGACCTGGCCGAAAAGTCCACTTTTGAGGAGGTCATGCACCTCCTCCTATACAAGAAGCTGCCCAATCGCAAAGAGTTGGCCGCTTTCGATGCCCAGCTCAAGGCCGACCGGGCCGTGCCGGCGGAGGTCCTGGACATCGTTGACAAGGTCAAGAAGGCCCACCCCATGGACGTGCTGAGGACCGCGGTCTCCGCCCTCGCCGCCTTTGATCCCGAGACAACCGATAACTCCATAGAGGCAACCATTCGCAAGGGACTGCGCCTCACCTCCCAGGCTCCCACTATCGTCGCCGCCCATGACCGCATACGAAAAGGCTTGAAACCCATACCGCCCAGCCGCACGCTGAACCACGCAGGCAACTTCCTGCATATGCTATTCGGCAGGAACCCCACGCCCGAAGAGGCCCACATCATGGATGTGGACTTCATCCTCCACGCCGAACACGGCGCCAACGCCTCCGCCTTCGCCGCTCGCGTGACAGCCTCCACAGTCAGCGACCTCCATTCCGCGATAGTCACAGGAATCGGCACCCTCAAGGGCCCCGCCCACGGCGGCGCCGCGGAAGAGGTCATGAAGATGGCGGAGGAGATCAGCACCCCTGAGAAAGCGGCGGAGTGGGCGCGCAAGCGCCTGGACGGCGGTGGACGCGTCATGGGCTTTGGCCATAGGGTGTATAAGGCCGAGGACCCCAGGGCACAGCACCTGCGAGACCGCTCCAAGGTGCTGGGAGAGCAAAAGGGCGAGCCTCAATGGTTCCAGCTTCTGGCCAACCTGCAAGAGGTGATGAAGCCCTACCAGCGGCGCGGCATCTTCGTCAATGTGGACTTCTACGCCGGCTCCGTCTACTACCTAATGGGCGTCCCTGAAGACATTTTCGTGTCCATATTCGCTCTGGGGCGCATTCCAGGCTGGACATTGAACGTGGTGGAGCAGTTCGAAAGGAACATGCTCATCCGGCCCCTGATGGAGTATACAGGCCCTATGGACGTGCCGTACGTGCCCCTTGCCCAGAGACCGTAGCCAGTGTGTCCTCGGTTTCCTCCCGATAGCCTGCCCGACAGCCTGAAAGAGGGGAATCCCTGGAGGCATGTGCCGGAGGAGAGTGCAGGGAACCCAGGTTCCCTGCCAGGGTTCTAGGGTGTCCCCTAGCTTTGTTTCTCATCCCCCCCTCTCCCTTGGCAAGGGAGAGGGGGATACAGAGGGTGAGGGATTGCTTCCTGAGCCGCTCCCCCAAGTCGCGGGCCTGCTAGAGAAGCTGTCAACAGAGCGCCAGGATCTGCTGAATGTCTTGGCCGTCCTCTCAGATGAACAAGCCCAGGAGCATCCCAAAGGCGAATGGTCGGCCAAACAGCAGATGGCCCATCTTGTAGAGGGCGAGCCTGAGTGGTTGGGGTGGGCGCTTTCCGTATACCACAGGCCAGGCATCACCGTAGGCCAGCCGCCGGAGGTAGAGCAGCCGTTCCTCAGGGAAGTCGCCGATGCCGACTCCCTGCCCTTGACCTGGTGGCTGAGGCGACTGGGGGAGACCCGCGCCCATACCTTGCGGCGCATTGACGAAACAAATCTTTCCACCGCGGATGCCATCAACAGAAGGGGGGTGCATCGCACCTGGGGAGAGATGACCGTGCTGCAACTGCTCCGTGGCATCTACCGCCATGACCGGATGCACAGAGACCAACTGCTGGGCCAAGAGCAATCTTTCACACCACGTCTTGATGCATCGCACACACCACAGTTATGTAAAGTCGCTAAACCACCCATAGGCCAGTGGACATAACAATGATAGGGCGAACCACTTCCGTAGGGTCTCCTCCAGGGCCCCTCCGCCAGGCCTGCCCTGCCTAAATGTACCCCCGACCCTCGTTACCCTCCTGGATCACTCCCAGGTACTGCAAGAGCCTGTTTCCCACTTCCTTGCGGACTGTGCCCTCCTCCAGGTCCAGGTGCACAACGGCGCCGTCCGCGCACTGCACCGACACCGTACTCTCCCTGTGGCCCACCACCCGCACGGGCCGCGACTCAAATATGTTGCCCGGACCGCACCTCAGCTCCAGCCACGGCTCGCCACGACCAGAGCGCACCAGGTTCCGTATCTCCTGTGCGTCGTAAATCGAGAAGCCTTCCGCCTCGCAGTTGAACACCATCCGCTCAGGAATACCTCTCTCCATCAATCTGCTCCTTGAACTGGCCCTGCCCACAAGATGAGGCATACCCGCACATCTACAAACTGTTCGGAAACTCGCCGCAGGGAGAGTCCAGAGGGGGCTAGGCCCCCTTTGGCGGGGGTCTGGGGGTGTCCCCAGGGTTTTTCTCTTCCCCCTTCCAGGAAAGGAAGGGGGATACAGGGGGATGGTTCATTAGCCAAGCTTGCGAGGCCGCTAGTGCACCTCTACCACTCGTTCTAGTGCCGTCTCTATCTCAACCAGCAGCCGGTCCAGCCCGCTATGAGTCACGGCAGAGACCAATACCCCTCGCCCCAGGGCCGCTACAGCTTCTGGCAAAGCTGGCTTGCCATCGGCACCCTCTAGTTGAGGCAGCAGGTCTACCTTGTTCAACACCAGCACCACAGGCTTGTCTTGAAGGTGCAGGTCCCGTAATACCTCCTGCACTACCCGCCCCTGCTCCAAGGCGTTGGGATGCGTTATGTCTACTACATGCAGCACCAGGTCCGCCTCTTGCAGCTCCTCCAGCGTAGCCCGGAACGCCGCCACCACAGCGGGCGGCAGCTTTTGGATGAATCCCACCGTGTCCGTCAGCAGCGCCGCTTTCCCGCTGGGAAGCCGCAGCCGCCGCGTAACAGGGTCCAGGGTGGCGAACAATTGGCTGGACTCGGTGACGCCCGCTGCGGTCAATGCGTTGAACAGTGTGCTCTTGCCAGCGTTGGTGTACCCCACCAGCGCCACCACTGCGACATCCTGTTCTTTGCGCCGGCTCCGGTACAGCGATCGTTGCTTTCGTACCTCCTCCAGCTCTCGCTCCAGACGCTGGATTCGTCGTCTGATAAGTTGCCTGTCTGTTTCTATCTGCGCCTCACCAGGCCCGCGGGTGCCTATGCCGCCTCCCAGCCGTTCCAGGTGCGACCACTGGCCCGCAAGCCGGGGCAGCAGGTACTCATGCTGTGCCAGCTCCACCTGAAGGCGCCCTTCCCGCGTCCTGGCCCGTTGCGCGAATATGTCCAGGATCAGGGCCGTCCGGTCAATGACCTTCACATCCTCGCCCAGGGCCTTCTCTAGGTTGCGTTGCTGGCTGGGCTTCAGCTCATCGTCCAGGATTATCGTGTCGTACGAGGCCCGCAGAGCCAGCAACTCCTCCAGCTTGCCCTTGCCCAGGTACGTCTGATTGGGGTGCTCAACGGATTGCGTCATTGTGCCCGTCACCTGGGCTCCCGCGCTCCGGGCAAGCTGCGCCAGCTCTCCCAGGGAGTCCTTCAACGACCATAGGCTTCGCTGCCCCTTGACCTGGACCCCTACCAGGTAGGCCCGCTCCGCTCGCTTTGCTACATTTACCGATTTGCGTGGGATGGCATCTCACCTCTTCGGCGGCGATGGAATGCGCCATCCAGACAGGCGCTTTATGCCGCGCTCCAGGTCCGCGTCAGACAGCGTAAGCGATAGCCGGATATATCCTTCGCCGTAGGCACCGTAGCCCGATCCCGGCGTCACCACTATGTCCTTCTCCTCCAGCAACATGCCGGCGAAGCTGGCGGAGGTGTACCCCTCCGGCACCCGTGTCCACACGTACAGACTGGCCTGGGGCGGCGTGACCCGCAGCCCGATGCTCCGCAGAGCCGCCACCAGCCTGTCCCGGCGGCGCTGGTAGATACCGTTATGCTCCTCGATGCTCTCCTGAGATGCCGTCAGCGCCTCGATGCCAGCTATCTGAATCGCCTGAGGAATCCCAGAGTCCAGGTTGGACTTGACCCTCATCAAGGCGTTGATCATCTGGGCGTTGCCCACCGCCATCCCTACCCGCCAGCCAGTCATATTGTAGGTCTTGGACAGCGAGTGGAACTCGATGGCCACGTCCATGGCTCCTTTGGCCTGAAGGAAGCTCACAGGTTTATATCCATCGTACGCCACCTCTGTATACGGCCCATCATGGCACACCGCGATGTCGTACCGCTTGGCGAACTCCACCACCTTATTGAAGTAGTCCAGGGGCGCGACCGCCGACGTAGGGTTGTTAGGATAGTTCAGCCACATGACCTTGGCCTTCCGCGCCACCTCCGGCGGTATGGCCTCCAGGTCCGGCAGCCAGCCGTTCTCTTCGGCCAGCGGCATGAAGTAAGACTCTCCGCCCGCAAACATGGTGCCCACCGAGTACACGGGGTATCCCGGGTCCGGCACCAGCGCCACGTCGCCCGGGTCAATGAAGCACAGCGCCATGTGGCCGATGCCCTCCTTGGCCCCAATGAGCGGCAGCACCTCTTTGTCCGGATCCAGCGTCAGCCCGAAACGCTTCTGGTACCAGTGCGCGATGGCCCGCCGGAACTCCGGCAGCCCCTCCGATTCGGGATACCTGTGGTTCTTCGGGTCCCTGGAGGCCTCCAGCAGCCGGTTCAGTATGTGCGGAGGCGTCGGGATGTCCGGGTCGCCGATGGCGAACGTGATAACGTCTATCCCGGCCGCCCGCTTTTCGTTGATCTTCCGGCTGATCTCCACGAACAGGTACGGCTGTAGCTTGCTGATTCGCTCTGCGAACTTCATCTACCCTTCCTTTTTCTTGGCATTATGAGAGCGTGTGAGGGAATTGTCATTGCGAGGGCGTACCCGCCCGTGGCAATCTGGGGCGGGGCCCCCTCATATGCCGAGTCCATGATTTCTTCACAGCCCTTGAGCCCTTCGTTCCTCAGGGTAAACTCCGCGAGGAATCTGTCTAGCAAGGATAATCGTTTCGCTCAACTATGTAAGCACCTCGCTTGCAGATCAGATTCATTCGGTCGTCCCGCCAAGGCGGGCCTCCCTCAGAATGACGATACTGAGGTACGGCTGTAGCATGCTGATTCGCTCGGCTAGCTTCATGCGGCTCCTTGTTCCCCCTACCGCAAAGGTTTCTGGCAAAGGGGACAGTATTTGCGTGGATCTGAGAAAAACCCGCCTCCCAGGTCATTCTTGCAGATGAAGTGACCGTTTTCGCACACTTTCCCCCCAGATACGTCGATATTTTTGCCGCAGCTATCACAGATTCTTGTCGGCATGCTCTACCTTCCTCATAATGGTTCATCAAACCTTGACTTTGTCCATATCGAATAAGAAAACCCTTTCACCCGACCCTGCGACCAGCAGTTTACCGCTTTGGGAAATCCGAGCATCGGTGACGCCACCAGCAATGTTGCGTTCCCACACAGCATCCCCCGCACGATTGAAAACGAACAACTTATCCGCGCTCATGGCAATGAGGGAACCATCCGCAGCTACCGAGACCGTTCTGACTAGGTACCCATTCTTGCCGCTTTTGACCCATTCGCGTTTTCCTGCGGGGTCAAACACATGCAATTTCCCTGTATTGTTTTGATCGAAGGTACTCACCGTGACTACAGAACCCCCCGACGCGAGACATATTCCGAAGACTGGCTCATCGAACTCATATTGCCAAAGAGGTTTGCCTGATCGGTCAAAAAGACATGCCCTACCGGGACGCGGTCGACCAACAGGAGATTCCAGCGACCAACCTACTGCAAGTAGGGATCCATCCTGTGACAGAGAAATGTGCGAAGCTTTTCCATTTGTCGGCTGGTAGTCCCAAAGAAGTTCTCCCAAGGCGCTCAGCACGTAAGTTTTTGCGCCAACAAGTATGGCAATAACTGAACCATCTTGAGAGGCACAAATTTGCGTACAGCCACCGCCGGCTTCGAAGTGCCAGAGGAGTTTCCCAGATTGTTCAAAGGCGAAAACTCCCGCCCCATCCGTCCCCGCCACTATGCGAGAATCCGGAGAATATATACAAACTCTGCGAACAGGCTTGCCAGTCTGGTATTTCCACCGTGCTCCGCCCGAGCGACTCAATGAATAAACATTTCCATCGTAGCCGCCAATTGCCAAGTAGGAGCCGTCGGGTGCAACAGAAATGTCATAAAAAGCGTCCGGAGCGTCGTGAGTGTAGAGAAGCCCATCCGAGTGACTGAAGAGATAGGCCATGCCTGGGTCGCCACCTGCGATAGCAGCAATCGAAAGTTCATCATGCGAGAAACCGAACGAATAGACTTGGCGATCTGTTTTGTAGTCCCAGATTGACCCATCGCTTTTGGCTTTTCGCCCGAACAATGGCATATGAGCCTCCTTTTGCACAACCCACACAGGGTGTGTACCTACGGTGCATAGACATCAACACAGCGCCCTCGTCTAGTTGACTGGTCCCTACTCCCCCCACTCCCCCTCAAACACCTCTTCCACAGGCCCTTCCAGGTACACCGGCCCCCTACCCTCCCACGTAACCTCCAGCACGCCCCCTGGCATCTCAAGCTGTACCATGCTGTCCGTCAGCCCCAGCAGCCGAGACGCCGCGTGGATGGCGCACGCCCCTGTCCCGCACGCCAGCGTCAGCCCCGCTCCCCGCTCCCACGTCCGCGCCCTCAGCCTGCCACGGTCCACCACGTTCACCACGTGAAAGTTCACCCTCTTGGGAAACATCGGATGGTGCTCCATCAGAGGCCCAACCACCTGCAGCGGGAACTGGCCCACCGGCAGCTCCACGAATGCTACGGCGTGAGGGTTCCCCATTGAAACGCATGTTATCCTGAAACTGTGCCCGTCCAGCTTCACTTCGTATCCAGCTATTATGTCGAGTGCCCTTTTATTTATGTCGAGTGGCACTTTAGTTATGTTTACCTGGAGTCCTCTGGCCCCTTCGGGAAGGCGCACCGGTATATCATCAGCCCCGAACCGTGGCTCGCCCATGCTCACCCTGACCCTGGCGACACGCCCCTGCCCGTCCACCAGCGGCACCACGTCCAGCACGCCGTTGCCCGTCTCCACCCGCAGCGCCCGCTCGCCCGGCGCCACGATGCCACGCTCCACCACGTACTTGGCGAAGCAGCGGATGCCGTTGCCGCACATCTCCGCCTCCGAGCCATCTGGGTTGAACATCCGCATTCGGATGTCCGCCACCGACGACGGCGCTACCAGCAGCAGGCCGTCGGCCCCTATGCCGTAGTGGCGGTCGCACATCTCCCGCGCCAGCTTCGGCCAGTCCCTGTCCTGCCCCCTCGCGTCCAAAAGGACGTAGTCGTTGCCCGCGCCGTGCATCTTTGTGAACCTCATAGCTCCCGCATTTTACCATAGGCAGGGGAAATGGAATGTCATTGCGAGGCCCGACAAGTCGGGACTCCTCGCAATGACAATTCATACGCGTATTTCGGGGACAGTACACTAGGCCATGAACTCGCTCACCAACTCCGCGGCCTGCTCTCCCACGCCTTCCGAAGCCTCCAGCCAGCGGATGCGCGGATCTTTCAGGCGGAACCAGGCGTACTGGTGCCGCGCAAACCTGTGCGTGGCCGTTTTGATGTTTCGGATAGCCTCTTCCAAAGCTACGTCCCCAGCCAAACAAGCCGCCAGATCCCTGTACCCAACGCTAGCCATGGACGGATGCGCCAGCGTGACCCCGCTGGCCAGCAGCCGCCGTACCTCCTCCACCCACCCCTGCTTTACCATGCGCTCCACCCGTTGGTCTATGCGCTGATACAGTCGCTCCCGGGGCAGCGTCAGCCCGATAACCAGCGCCCTGTACGGCTCCGGCCCTCGAAGCTGCATCGCCGACCAAGCGACCCCTGTGACGTGGTGCACCTCAAGCGCGCGGATCAAGCGGCGCACGTTGTGCGGGTCTATGGCATCCGCCGCCTTTGGGTCCACCTCCGCCAAACGAGACCGCAGCATTTCAGGTGCCAGCTCTGCCATCTCATGCCTGTATGCCAAGTCCGGTGCCACGGCGGGCACCCGCCACGCCTCTAATAGCGCCCACAGGTACTGGCCCGTCCCACCCACCAGCAATGGCAGCTTCCCTTTGGCTTGAATCTCAGCGATAGCCGCCCGCGCCAGCTCCAGAAAAGCCGCCAGGCTGAACTCCTCCGTAGGCTCCACCACGTCTATCAGGTGGTGCGGGACGCTGGCGCGCTCCTCCGCCGTGGCCTTGGCCGTGCCGATGTCCATGCCCCGGTACACCTGACGGCTGTCCACGCTAACTATCTCTACGGGAAATCGCTCCGCCAGCGCCATGCTCAACGCCGTCTTGCCCACGCCGGTAGGCCCGACAATAGCTACGACGGGAGGTTTAGTCATACTGGCGATCTGTTCGTGGCGTGTCGGTTTCCCATCCCGCTCATCCTGAGCGAGTTTACCCTGAGCGAAGCCGAAGGGAAGGAAATGAGCGGAGCAACGAAGGCGTCGGGATCCTCTTACCCAGGCCTGCCCGCCCGTGCCCTCGCCGTAATCCTCACAATCTCAGCGAACTGCTTTGCGTCCAGGCTTGCGCCACCCACCAGCGCGCCGTCTATATCCGGCTGCGATACGAACTCCTGGATATTCGCAGGGGTCACGCTGCCCCCGTACAGCACCGGCACCGATGCCGCAACTCCTTCCCCGAACCTCTGGCCCAGCACCTGCCGTACCAGCCCAGCCATCACCTGCGCCTGCTCCCCGCTGGCCGCCATGCCCGTGCCGATGGCCCACACCGGCTCGTACGCTACCACCAGCCCGTTCGGGGCCTCCACACCGTCCAGGCAAGCCATCAGGCTCCGCATGACCACGGCCGCATATATACCCCGCTGGCGCTGCTCCAGGCTCTCCCCTACACACAGGATAGGTCGCAAGCCAACCTCCAGTGCCTTCTTCACCTTGCGATTGACCACCTCGTCGGTCTCGCCAAAGTCCCTGCGTCGCTCCGAGTGCCCCACGATCACGTACTGGCACAGGTCCCGCAGCATCGGAGCCGACACCTCCCCCGTGAAAGCGCCCTTATCCTCGTGGTGCATGTTCTGCGCCCCTACTTTCAACGGCGACCCACGCAGCGCCGCCGCCACCGCCGCCACCGACACGAATGGCGGGCACAACACCACCTCCACTCCCGTCACGCCTTCCAAAAGCTGCTGTAGCGCCGTGGCCAGCACCATCCCATCCTGAAGAGTGGTGTTCATCTTCCAGTTGCCCGCTATCAGAGGTTTTGCCATTGGTGCCTCCTTCACATCTGTTCGTGGTAGGGCTGTCGAACCACGTGAGCGGGGCTCTCAGTACCGCTCATTCCCTTCGATAGTTCGGCAAGCTCATGGTGAGCGGAAAACTAACCGTTCATGCTGAGCTCCGACCGAAGGTCGAGAGTCTCGACAGAGTCGGACTTGTCGGACCAACCGTTTGAGCGGGGGCAAACCACGATGGATTTTCGAGCAGGCTAGATAGGCGACTCTTGGCCCTTTCCCATCAAACCACGGACAGTCCAGATTTGCCCCAGGTGGCCACTGCCGTGGGCCAGCATGTACCCCAGAACGTCGGCTATGGGCGTGCCTGGCCTGTAGTTGCCTGTTATGGCGCGCTTCAGGTCAGCGGGGGTGGCAGATACCAGGAAGTCGTCGGTGGACTGCCAAACGTGGCCCATGTAGGTGAGGAACTCATCTATGGCGGGGAATCTAATGGCGGCAGCCTCCTGGGGAGTCATCCCAGTCCCCTGTCTCGCTCGGTCCATGCCAAACTTCTCGTTCCAGCCCTCCTCCAGCCAGACGGTAGGCCGACGGTTCTGGAATGTCCATCGTACCAGGTTGTCTTCGGAGCGAGTGTAGTGCCACATACAGAAGGCTATATGGTTGGAGCCTTCTGCGGGGCACCAGTGTAGCTGTTCCTGGGTTAGGCCTTGGGCTGACCTGCCCAGGTTTTCGTGAAGCCGTTGAAAAAGCGGCCGCAAATAGTCGTTGATCTCCATGTGCAGGGATCTCCTCTCAGGTCTCCTTATTTATCACCCTGCTAGATAGGCGACTCTTCGCCCTTTCCCATCATGCCGCGGATGGTCCAAATTTGCCCCAAGTGGCCATTGCCGTGGCCCAGCAGGGTGGTTCCCAGTATTTCGGAAAAGGATGTGCCCGTCCGATAGTTTCCTGTCATGGTGCGCTCCAGGTCAGCGGAAGTGGCAGACTTGAGAAAGTCGTCGGTGGACTGCCAAACGTGGCCCATGTAGGTGAGGAACTCATCCATGGCGAGGAATCTAATGGCGGAAGCCTCCTGGAAACTCATGCCTGTGCCCTGGCGGACTCTATCCAGGCCAAACTTCTCGTTCCAGCCTTCCTCCAGCCAGACGGTAGGCCGCCGGTTCTGGAATGTCCAGCGTACCATGTTGTCTTCAGTGCGAGTGTAGTGCCACATACAGAAGGCTATATGGTTGGAGCCTTCTGCGGGGGACCAGTATAGCTGTTCCTGGGTAAGGCCTTGGGCTGACCTGCTCAGGTTGTCGTGAAGCCTCTGAAAAAGCGTCCGCAAATATTCGTTGATCTCCATGCGCAGTGACCTCCTCTAACTTTAGCAGGATGATGAAAGAGTCTCTTCGACCATCCCCCTGCCCCCTTTCCTTCGCTACGCTCAAGGACAGGCTCTGGCCAGGAAGGGGGTGAAGATTGAATCTGGGGGACACCCCCAGACCCCCGTCCCTTCGGCTCCGCTCAGGGCAAGCTCCGGGGCTTCGCCCCTATGAATACCCCTTTCCCAATAGCCTGTTAGGGCCTGACGATTATACAGGCTCCCATCGCCGAATTCACTCCGTCGGAATATCCACCCAGCGCCCGCTTACACCCGACTCAGCAACCGCGTCCATGACCTGCTGACAGCGAAACCCGTCGTAGAAATTGGGCGATGGCGAACTCCCTTCGGCAATTCCCTGGATGAAGCGGCGGACCAGAAGGCGGAAGGCCAACGACCTTTCGTCCCGCGGGTCGTCAAAAGGGCGGAACCGCTCTGGCATGGGCAGCTCCTGGACGCCGTGGCCTTCTGCGAACTTGGCGCCCAGGACAATGCCGTCTGGCGCCGGGTTAGCGCCGCGCTGAGGTGTTTGCAGGGTTCCCTGGGTCCCGTAGATTTGGATCATAGCGCCGGACCCGAAGGGGGAGGCACTGCTGGCCGTCATGGACCCCCAGCCGCCGTTCTTGAGGGTGAATATGAAGCCAAAGGAGTCGTCGGTGTCGGCGCGGACATTGCGACCGCTTTCCGGGTCCACCCGCTCGGCGTCCAACTGGAATGTCCCACCGCACACTCTGGTGATCTCGCAAGACCAGTCCAGCAGGCCATCAATGTAGTGGGAACCCAGAGCTTTTAGGAACCCACCCCCCTGGGAAGCCTGGCTGCCCCAGGTCATTGGGCGAGGCCTCGGGCTTCTCGTGGGGCCCATGAAGAGTGTCGTGTGAACAGTCCGTATGTCTCCCACGTAGCCTTGTTGGAGCAGCTCCTTCACGTAGGCCCGGCCTGGAGCGAAGCGAAACAGGTGGTTGACCATGGCCGTAAGGCCGGTCTGCTCGGCCCTTTGCCACATCTCACGCGCCTGACCCTGGTCCATGGCAAAGGCCTTCTCGCACAGGACGTGCTTGCCAGCATCCAGGGCCTCCAGGGCTATCTTATGGTGAGAAACTGGCGGTGTCGCAATGCTCACCGCATCCAGGCCCGGGTGCTGGAGCATCTGGCGGTAGTCGGTGTAGACGCCGGGGATCCCGAACTCTTGGGCAGCCCGCTCTGCGCCCTCTCTCCGGCGAGTGCAGACGGCTACCACCTCCATATCCTCGGCCTGGAACCCAGGGATCTGGACACTGGAGCCAAAGCCAACGCCTATGACACCTATTCGCAAACGTTTGGTGGTCATGGAGTTGCCGTGGGGAGCGCTCCCTCGTTAGTGGTGTCCGCATAATACCATGCCAGGATGTGGCCGTCCTTGAGTGAGTAGAGGTCAGCGCCCACAGGCAGGGGTTCCCACTTCTTCTCCGGCTCGCTCCAGCCGTAGATCAGCCAGAACTTGGGATTCTTGTTCTCAACGCCCAGGATGGAGTCTACAAAGTGCGACCTGTATAGCGCGGAGTAGGTGGACCTCAAATCGCCCTGGGTCACTTTCTCCGTCAGCTCATAGGCATCTGTCCCCTTGGCGACCTCCACATTCCGGAACCACCTTGCATCATCTTTGCTGGACTGGACCAGCATACTGACTTTGATGGTCGCGGGTTCAGCGGCTTTTTCCTGGGTTCCACACGCTGCGAGAGCCAGCAGCAGCCCGACGACGGCCAGAAGGCCAAGAGCTTGAACAGCGCGGAGTGGCCTTGCGCGCAACATCAAGCGCTCCCCTTTCTGACCTTCTCGGCCCCTTTGATCAATAGCGGAGCAAATGCGGCGAAGAACAGGGCGTTGCTAGAGAGGTGTGCTGCGGCAAAAAAGAGAGCTCCTGGGTTAAAGAGCGCTGTAACTATCCAGCGGGAGTAGTCGGCAGACCCGGCGAACATAGCCCAGGAGATGCCGGTATAGACGTTGGCGGCCACGTCATATGCCAGTGTGGATACGACAGCGGCCACGGCGAACAGAAGGCCGCTCCTGCTGGGCAGCAATCGAACGCTCCCTGGCGCGACCAGCCTGCGAATCAAGGCGCCAGCAACGGCGTAGACCGTCTCCGCGGCCATGACGGTGGCCAGAAGAGGTGCGGTGGTAGGGCCGTAAGGGTTGAAATTGCCGTAAACCAGCCAGGCTACCACGGCCACGGCGGCTCCCTTCCGGAAGCCCAGGGTATAGCCAGCAAGGAATACCATCAGGTCGAACAGCTTCACGTTGGGGAAGCTGGCCAGGGCGTAGTTGGTGGCCAGGATAGCGGCCACAAAAGCCAGGATAGCGGCGGTATCGGCCAGCGCGCGTGGAACGTTAAGCCAGCGCCACCTTCTGGCCCAAGGGCCTGGGACGGCCCGTGCCTGAATCAGCTCGTAGGTATGCTCTTCCATGATAACCTCCCTTTCACGCGACTAATCCTATCCGATTGTCTTCATCCCGTTTGGCTCTGTTCACAATAAGGTTGACTTTTCCGCTCGTATGGTTCGACAGGCTCACCACGAGCGGAAAAGCACTCCCGCTCATCCTGAGCTTGTCGAAGGAAATGAGCGGGTGATGCCAGCAGCCAACAATCCCCTTCCTGTCAAGGCAACAAAAAACCCCGCTCTACTCGACGCGGGGACTAGCTAGTGGAATAGCGATTTCGCCTTTAACCCAAACCAGGGTAAAGGCAACCATCGCGGGGCGTCCTCTGTATGGCGCAGAGTAGAGCACTTCTTACCGGGCAGGTCTCCTGACTTGCGGGTCATCGCCTGGCCAGCGCCTTCCCATCCTTCGTAGAAGGACAGTGGCATTGTGCTGGCAGGCTCCCCGTTCACAGTGGCGCAACCGTGGCGGAATTACACCGCCTTCCCATTTGAGCCGTTGCTGGCGCCCGGGAGAGAATATGAGGTTGTTAAATTGCTAAGGAACATTACTACTGTACGCAGGCACTGGCCTGGTGTCAATGGGTTGTGCCGAGACTAGCAGGGTGCTGAAAAAGGGAAGTCCAGAGGGGCAAAGCCCCTTTGGTGGGGGTCTGGGGGTATCCCCCAGATATCCATTTCACCCCCTTCCTGGCCAGGAAGGGGGTCAGGGGGATGGTCGAAGAGGTTTTTCCTCACCCTGCTAGAAGTGCTTGTACCGGTTCACTATTGGCATGCGGCGGTCGCGGCCAAAGTTGCGCGGTGTTATCTTGACCCCCGGGGGTGCCTGCCGCCGCTTGTACTCGCTGCGGTCCACCCACTGTATCACCTGCTTCACTTGGTCGGCAGCAAAGCCCATGCCCAACATCTCCTCAAAGGTACGGTCGTCCTCCACGTAGGCCTTCAGGATGGGGTCCATAAGGCTGTAGGGGATTCGCTCCTCCTCTGTCTTCTGGTTAGCCCGCAGCTCCGGGCTGGGGGGCTTGTTCAGCACCTCTTCAGGAATCACGTTGCGGGGGGTGCCGTGGGCGTTGCGCCACTCCGCCAGGCGGTAGACCAGGGTCTTGGGCACGTCCTTCAGCACGGCGAAGCCGCCAGCCATGTCGCCGTAGAGGGTGGAGTATCCCACGGACAACTCGCTCTTGTTGCCTGTGGATAGCACCAGCCACCCCAGCTTGTTGGACAGCGCCATCAGGATGTTGCCGCGAATGCGGGCCTGAACGTTCTCCTCGGCAACGCCCGGCTGGGTTCCTCGAAAGCTGGGTTCCAGCATGTCCAGGTATGCCTGGTGGGCAGGCTCGATTGGGATGGCGCGAAGCTCTATGCCCAGGCTATCCGCCACCTGCCGGGCATGGAGTATGCTTCCCTCGGAGGAGTAGCGGGATGGCATGGAGACGGCCACCACGTTCTCCTTGCCCAGGGCATCCACAGCCACGGTTACAGTGAAGGAGGAGTCAATGCCTCCGGATAGGCCAAGGAGCACCTTCTGGAAACCGCTCTTGCGGACGTAGTCCCGGGTGCCCATGACCAGGGCCGCGTAGACCTCGGCCAGAGGCTCCAGGGGCTGCCACTCCTGCTTGGGAATGTGAGGACGTGGGCCACGGTCCTGGTAGTCCGAGACGTGGATTTTGACGGGAGCGCCTATCTGTTGCAAGGTTTCCTGGTTCTCCTTGCGGGGCCTGGGATCGTGCAGGCGGGCGCTGAAAACCGGCTCCACGTCCAGGTCGGCCACCACCAGGGCCTCCTGGAACTGGGGGCCGCGCGCCACCAACTCGCCACGGTGGTCAAAGACCATGCTGCCCCCATCAAAGACCAGCTCGTCCTGCCCGCCGACCATGTTGGTGTAGGAAACGAAAAGCTGATTGTCCTGGGCGCGGGCGGCCACCATGCGCTCCCGGAAGCTGCTTTTGCCAGCGTAGTAGGGTGAGCCGTTGATGTTGACAATCAACTCCGCACCGGCATCCCGCTGGACAGGCGTGGGCCCCAGGGCGTACCAGATGTCCTCGCAGATGTTCACGCCCACGCCCACTCCGTTGATGACGTAGACGGGACACCGGCGGCCTGCCCGGAAATACCTGTCCTCGTCGAAAACACCGTAGGTGGGCAGGTACATCTTGTGGTATATGTCCACCAGCTTGCCGTCATAGGCTACGGCGGCGGCGTTGTACAGGTCGCCATCGGCGTGGGCGAATCCCACCACCACGGCGATGCCACGGCTGGCGGCCACCACCTGGTCCAGATAGCGACGGTTGTCGCGGATGAACTGGGGCTTGAAAAGCAGGTCCTCGGGGGGATAGCCGCAGATGGCAAGCTCCGGGAAGGCTACCAGGTCGGCGCCCAGGGAGCGTGCGTCATCAATGTACTGGAGGATTTTGGCGGTGTTGCCCTCCAGGTCGCCCACGGTGGGGTTCATCTGGGCCATGGCCAGTCGGAATGTGCGCATGAGACAAGAGTTCCTATCCCGTAAGCTGGCTCAAAGTATAGCATACGAGAGGAACGCTCTATCAGTGGAAGGAGTTGACGAGAAGACAGAGCGGAGGCAACGTAGTAGCCTCCTGTAAGCTCACGGAAGGTCTAGGCTAGCTCTATGGATGTATTTGATTTCACCAACGATGAGGTCCTTCTCATCCCAATGCACCGGCCAGCCATCAACGTCCAAAACCATGTGAGTCGTGACTACGTGCCTCCCAAGGGCATCCTTCCATTTGTGGTAAAGCTGAACCCCACCGGGAGGCCAGTGGCCGTGTTTGACCGGGATGATTACCTTGTCATTCGGGGCATAAGAAAAGGCTCCCCCACGCAATCCTTCCCAAACTCCGTACCGATGAAACAGCGCCCGTAGCTGGGTTCTTGACACGTAATCCTTAGACATATAGACTACTTCTTAGGAGTGTGGATTCAAAATGAGGCACGCTACTCAACAGATACTTTCGGCGTACCTGATCGGCAAAGCGCCGCTTGCTTTGGTCAGACGCTTCATTGAAGATGTGGACTGGGATGCCCCCAACCTTCCAAGCGAGGAGCGTTCTATGCTTCTGAAGATTGAGGCGTATCTAACCGGTATAGACGAGACGTTCAATGATGAGTCCGATCTACAGGAGTTCCTGTCGCGGTCGATACCAGTGATATGGATCTACGAGTCCTCCCCTGTGATTACAAGTGGTGCGGCAAACGTCCCTCTGTCGGGCATACGGAGTGATCCTATCCCCCTTGGCGTCCCGTAGAGGGGCCCAAGCCTCCCAGTATCCTTGCGTATACTACCCGCAAGGGCAATCTCGTTACTAAGCTACCTGCTAAATATATATTGAACCAGTGGAGTCCCTCTTGCGTTAGCTGGATCATGGCTTGGTGAACGAGCTGAATTCCCCGGTCATCTTCCCCTTCGAAGTTGAGGCTCATAATTGTGGGCTGCTTACTGGAACCGTCTGGGAACTGAGGCACTATCTGAAGGTCATAGCGTCCTCTGGCTCTTCCCGACTTGAATACCAGCACAAGATTGAACAGGTAGTTTGTAGGCGGCATAGTCTCAGGGGCTCCAGTGCCTTGTGTGGTTAGAGTCAGGCGGTCCACAATATTCACGAGCGTCAGTACTCCGTCGGCACGTTGTACCACGTTCTCGCACAAGCACGCGACTTGCAAGTAAGGGCCAGTAGGCTCTGGTACCGTCTGTTGTTGGGTCACATCTCCCTCCCGCAGCAATGAAGTAGCGGAGGCGGAGCTATCATAACATCAGGCCTGCCAGCGGGACAGCCGGCTGGTAGTGTCCCTACCTCGGCAGCGCGCCGGGCAGGCTGCGGGGCAGCTTGGTGGAGCCCATGAGGTACTTGTCCAGGTGGTGGGCGGCCTCCCGCCCCTCGGCGATGGCCCACACCACCAGCGACTGACCACGGCGCAGGTCTCCCGCGGCGAAGATGCCCGGAACGCTGGTCATCATATCCGGGCCTGCTTTGGCGTTGCCACGGGGGTCCAGCTCCACACCCAGTCCCTTGAGCAGATAGTTCTCCGGGTGTGTGAAACCCAGGGCCAGGAGCACCAGGTCCGCCTCCACCTCGAAGTCTGTTCCAGGTATCTCCTTCATAGCGAAGCGGCCAGTGGCGTCGCGCTGCCACTCCACCTTAACGGCGTGCAGCTTCTGCACACGTCCATTGCGCCCCGAAAAGCGCTTGGTGGAGATAGCGTAGTCCCGTAGGCCACCTTCCTCGTGGGCCGCCGACAGCCTGAGTACCAGGGGCCAGTATGGCCACGGGTTGTCGGCAGGGCGAGCAGAGGGCGGCTCTGGCAGGATTTCGAACTGGTGCACCACCTCCGCACCCTGGCGGTGGGCCGTGCCCAGGCAGTCGGCGCCTGTGTCGCCACCGCCCAGGATGACCACACGTTTGCCCTCGGCGGTGATGCGGGCCCGGGACGGCGCCTTCTCTCCCGCGACCAGCCTGTTCTGCTGGGTGAGGTACTCCATGGCCAGGTGGACGCCCTTGAGCTCCCTGCCTGGTACTGGAAGGTCACGGGACTCGGTAGCGCCTCCCGTAAGGCACACGGCGTCGAAGGTGGCCAGGAGCTCGCCGGCGGGCAGGTCCACGCCCACGTTGACGCCAGTCTTGAATGTGATGCCCTCCTGCGCCATGATGTCCACGCGCCGCTGGACGACGCCTTTGTCCAGCTTGAAGTCCGGGATGCCCAGGGTGAGCAAGCCGCCGATGTAGTTGTCCCGCTCAAAGACGGTGACTGTGTGCCCTGCGCGGTTAAGCTGCTGCGCCGCCGCCAGCCCTGCGGGCCCTGAACCCACAACCGCAACCCTCTTGCCCGTTCTCTGGGCTGGAGGCTGCGGTTTGATCCACCCTTCGGCGAACCCCCTGTCGGCGATGGCCTTTTCGATATACTCGATGGTCACCGGGTCCTGGTTGATGCTAAGGACGCAGGAGGCCTCGCAGGGGGCGGGACATATCCTGCCAGTGAACTCCGGGAAATTGTTGGTGGCATGCAACCTATCCAGCGCCTGCTCCCACCGGCCGCGGTACACCAGGTCGTTGAAGTCAGGGATTATGTTACCCAGGGGACAGCCTGTGTGACAGAAAGGCACGGCACAGTCCATACACCGAGCGGCCTGCTCGCGGGCATTAGGCTCTGGCCAGGGCTGGTAGAACTCCTGCCAGTGCTTGACCCGTTCCAGCACCGGCTGGCGCTGGGGAGGCTGGCGGCGGTACTCCTGGAAGCCGGTGACTTTACCCATTCAGCACCAGCTCCAGCTCCCTGGGCTGTTTCTGGCCGCGGGCCTCCAGCACCTTGCGGTACGCTATGGGCATGACCTTGACGAACTTGGGGAGCATAGCCTTCCAGTTGTCCAGCACCTTCAAAGCTTTCTCGCTGCCAGTGTACTGGTGGTGCCACTGGATAAGCTGCTTCAGGGCTTGCTCATTGGCCAGGTCATGCACAGGCCCCAGCTCTACCATGTCCGGGTTGTACTGCTCTCTAAAGTCATTGTCCTCGTCCAACACGTAGGCTATGCCCCCGCTCATGCCCGCAGCAAAGTTGCGTCCTGTGCGTCCCAGCACCACCACAATGCCCCCAGTCATGTACTCACACCCGTGGTCACCCACGCTTTCCACCACCGCGTGGGCGCCGCTGTTGCGCACGGCAAAACGCTCCCCAGCCATGCCCAGGATGAAGACGCGGCCTCCGGTAGCACCATAGAGGGACACGTTCCCGATGATGGTGTTTTCCCCAGGCACAAAGGTGGACCTCTTTGGCGGGTACACCACAATGCGACCGCCGGAGATCCCCTTGCCCATATAGTCGTTGGTATCGCCTTCCAGTGTCAGGGAAACACCTTTGGCCAGGAAGGCGCCGAAGCTCTGGCCCGCTGAACCCCGGAAGTGGAAGTGGATGCTGTCCTCGCGCAGCCCATCCTCACCGTACCGCCTGGCCACCTCGCCGCTGAGCATGGCGCCCACGGTCGTGTTGGAGTTACGGATGGGGAGGCTAGCGTCCACCGGTCCGTTGCCGTGGAGCGCGCTCTCCGCCAGCTCAATGAGCTTATTGTCCAGCGCCTTCTCTAGCCCGTGGTCCTGCTTCTGACAGCAGTACGTGGCCACTCGGTCCGACTCCTCCGGTCGCGCCAGCAGGCCGCTGAGGTCTATGCCTTTGGCCTTCCAGTGGTCCGTGGCCTTGCGGGGCTCCAGCAAGTCCACTCTGCCCACCATCTCGTTGACTGTGCGGAACCCAAGCTGCGCCATGATCTCTCTCAGGTGCTCGGCCAGGAAAAAGAAGTAGTTGATGAGTGCCTCCGGGGTGCCTGCGAACATCTTGCGCAACTCCGGGTCCTGGGTAGCGATGCCCACGGAGCAGGCGTTGAGGTGGCACTTGCGCAGCATAATGCAACCAAGGGTGATGAGAGGAGCTGTGGACAGGCCGAACTCCTCCGCGCCCAGGAGACAGGCAATGGCTATGTCCCGGCCAGTCTTCAACTGGCCGTCTGTCTGGACCACGATGCGGCCCCGGAGGTCATTTTTCACCAGCACCTGCTGCGTCTCAGCCAGGCCCAGCTCCCAGGGCAGGCCAGCGTACTTGATGGACGACTCGGGCGATGCCCCGGTGCCGCCGCTATCGCCGCTGATGAGCACCACGTCGGCGTGGGCCTTGGAAACGCCCGCGGCGATGGTGCCCACGCCCACCTCGGCCACCAGCTTCACGTTAATCCGCGCTTTGGGGTTCACGTTCTTCAGGTCGTGGATGAGCTGCGCCAAGTCCTCAATGGAGTAGATGTCATGGTGGGGCGGCGGCGAGATAAGCTCCACGCCAGGCGTGGTGCTTCGCACCCAGCCGATGTACTCGCTTATCTTGTGGCCGGGTAGCTG
This sequence comes from Dehalococcoidia bacterium, assembly GCA_030651175.1. Lineage (GTDB taxonomy): Bacteria > Chloroflexota > Dehalococcoidia > Lucifugimonadales > SHYF01 > SHYF01. Next base: position 8,551 of record JAUSCR010000140.1, on the reverse strand, counting down.
TCCCCCTTCACCTGGCTTGGAACCCTGAGCCATCTTGATCTGAAGGTCCGTAGCGTTCACCAGGTAGTTGGGGGTAACACCGAACCGGCCCGAGGCGACCTGTTTGATGGCGCTGCTCCGGGAGTCCCCGTTGGCGTCGCGTGTGAATCTATGGTAGTCTTCGCCACCCTCGCCGGTGTTGCTGCGGGCGCCGATGCGGTTGGTGGCGATGGCCAGAGTTTCGTGGGCCTCTCGGCTGATAGCGCCCAAGGAGATGGCTCCAGTATGAAACCGTTTCACTATCTCCGAGGCTGGCTCCACCTCTTCCAGGGGCACCGGCTTTGTCGCAGGCTTGAACTCCAGGAGGCCCCGCAGGGTGCATAGCCTCTGTTCGTACTCCTCTGCCAGTTTGGCAAACTCCCTGTATACCTGGTAGTTGTTTGTCTTGGAGGCGTACTGGAGCTTGGCGATTGCCTCCGGGTTCCACATGTGGTACTCGCCGTCGCGACGCCACTGGTACTGGCCACCCATGTCCAACTCCATCTCCCCTGGGACACGATCGTCTCCAAAGGCCCTGGCATGGCGCAGCAACGCCTCCTGCTCGATGACGTCAATGCCTATGCCGCCCACGCGGGAGGGCGTCCAGGTGAAGTATTTGTCTATTGTCTCCTGGTTCAAGCCCACGGCTTCGAATATCTGCGCTCCCCGGTAGCCCTGGATGGTGGATATGCCCATCTTGGAGGCTACTTTGAGCAACGACTTGTGCAGTGCTTTGATGAAGTTCTTCTCCGCAACGTGGGCATCCACACCAGCGGGCAGGACTCCTTGCTCCGCCATTCCGGCCAGGGTCTCGTACGCCAGGTAAGGGTTCACGGCGCTGGCGCCGTACCCTACGAGAAGGGCAAATTGGTGAACCTCCCTGGGCTCGCCAGACTCCACCACCAGCCCCACTTTCATGCGCAGCCCTTCCCGTATGAGATGGTGGTGTACGGCGGAGGTGGCCAAAAGGCTGGGCATGGGTGCGTTCTCAGCATCCATGCCACGGTCTGACAGTATCAGGATGGCGTAGCCTTCGCGCGCTGCCTGGGCCGCCTCCTGACACAGGCGGTCCACCGCCCGCTTCAAGCTCCCAGGGCCTTCCTTCACTTTGAACAGTGCCGAAAGTGTCTTGGCCCGGATGCCATTCACGTCTACCCGCCGGACCTGCTCCATCTCCTCGTTGGTCAGGACGGGGTAGGGCAGCTTCAACTGGCGGCAATGCTCCGGCGTCTCCTCCAGGATATTGCGCGTCTCTCCAACGGTCACTTCCAAAGAGGTGACCAACTCCTCGCGGATGGCGTCCAGGGGCGGGTTGGTCACCTGGGCAAATAGCTGCTTGAAGTAGTTGAACAGTAGCTGTGGCCTATCGGACAGCACGGCCAGCGGTGTGTCGTTGCCCATTGAGCCTATGGCCTCTGCGCCGGTCTCGGCCATGGGCTGAAGGATCATGCGAAGCTCTTCCAGGGTGTAGCCAAAGGCCTGCTGGCGCTCCAGAAGTGTCCCGAACTCCACCTCTTGGAGTTCGGCGACCGCGGGCAGGTCCTCCATCCGGACCAGGTTCTCCTCCAGCCAGCGTCCGTAGGGCTGGCGCTGGGCCAACTCGGCCTTGATGTCATCGTCGTCCAGGATGCGCCCTCGCACGGGGTCCACCAGTATCATCCGGCCAGGCCGCAGCCTACCTTTGTACAGCACATCCTCCGGAGGTATGTCCAGCACGCCAGTCTCAGATGCCATGACCACCAGGTGGTCTTTGGTGACGGTGTACCGGAAGGGGCGCAGGCCGTTGCGGTCCAGGTTGGCGCCTATCCTGACGCCGTCCGTGAAGGCAATAAGAGCTGGGCCGTCCCACGGCTCCATCAGGCTGGAGTGGTACTCGTAGAAGGCGCGCCTTTCGGGGGAGATTTGCCTGTTCCCTTCCCACGCTTCGGGTATCAGCATCGCCATAACGTGTGGCAGAGATCGGCCTCCCATCAAAAGGAACTCGAAGGCGTTGTCTAAGGTGGCGGTATCGCTGGCTCCTGGCGTGAGGATGGGAAACAGCTTCTTGATATCCTCGCCGAACAGGTTGGACTCCACCACCGCCTGCCGAGCCGTCATCCAGTTGATGTTGCCACGCAGGGTGTTGATCTCTCCGTTATGGGCAATACACCGGTAGGGATGGGCCAGCCTCCAGGAACCCAGGGTGTTGGTGCTGAAACGGGAGTGGACCATCACAAAGCTGGACTCCGTGGTGGGATCCAACAGGTCAGGGTAGTAGCCTCGGAGCTGGTTCCCCATCAGAAGGCCCTTGTAGACCAACTTTTGTGAGGAAAAGCTGGGTATGTAGAAGGCGCCCAATTCACGGATGCCCGATCGGTTCACCTCATTCTCTATGCGCTTTCGTATTACGTACAGCTTCCGCTCGAAGGCAGCCTGGTCGGGAGTATTTGGCCCCCTGGCTACAAACACCTGGCGGATGATGGGCTGGGAGTCCCTGGCTATATAGCCTATCTCCCTGTCATCTACAGGCACGTCTCGCCAGCCCAGCAAGCGTTGCCCCTCGGCTCGGACCACATCCTCCACGGTCTGCTGGCAGCGGGCACGCTCAGCAGGAGCCCGGGGCAGGAATACCATGCCTACGCCGTACTCGCCGGGCCCTGGCAGCGTCACACCTATATCGTCGTTGTGCCGGGCGAAGAAGGCGTGGGGCATCTGGAGGAGCATCCCGCCGCCATCCCCCGTGTTGGGGTCGCAGCCACAAGCGCCGCGGTGGGCCAGGCTCTCCAGCACCTCCAGGCCCAGTTCGACCATTCTGTGGGAGTTGCGGCCCAGGATGTCAGCCACAATGCCCACGCCGCAGGCATCATGCTCGAACTCGGGCCGGTACAGCCCCACCGGCTTCTGTGGTGCAGTCATCGCATTCACCAATGCGCTCGTCGCAGGAGGGGAAAAGGGTTAGAGGAGCGCATGATCATAATAGGAATGGGAATCAGGTGTGAGGATTACGTTTTTGCTAAAGAAAGTTCAGAACCCATACCTGAGGCTAGAGCGACCAACGGCAGGCGGTTGCCGCCTGCCGTTGGCATTGAGAGTAACATGCGGCTCGCGCATTGTCAAGGCGTAATCAGATGAGGTCCCGTTTGCTTCCAGGCGGTGGCGACTTGTCCTGGCGCCAAAGTGTCAGGTTCAGGTCCGGCTAACTCCCGACTTTGGTCAGGGGGCTGGACACCCCCCGCCAGCAGGAAGGCCGGAAAGCGGAGAGGCGGGTCGGCTCTAGCGGGGTATCTCGCTGGCGGCCCGCCTCCCATCGGAGCGCGGAAGAAGGCGAAAGGATGCCTGGGTTAGACCCATCCTCGGAGTTTCATTGCCTCGGCCACGCGGGCCACGGCGACCATGTAGGCTGCGGTTCTCATATGCACCTTGTTTTTCTGAGCCATTCCCAAGACGTCGTGGAACGCCTTGGTCATCTTCTTGTCAAGGAGCCTATGGACCTCATCCAACTCCCAATAGAGACCATAGTTGTTCTGCACCCACTCAAAGTAGGACACTGTTACGCCGCCGGCATTGCAAAGGAAGTCTGGGATTACAAAAACGCCGTTCTTATAGAGGATGTCGTCCGCCTCTGGGGTAGTGGGCCCGTTGGCCAGCTCGGCTATGATCTTGGGCTTCATTCTGCCGGCGTTGCTTTCGGTGATGACCTCCTCCAGGGCGGAGGGCGCAAGGATGTCCCCATCCAGTTCCAAGAGATCTGCGTTGGAGATGGGTTTTGATCCTCGGAAGCCTACCACCGAGGAGGTGCGTTGTTTGTGGGCCAGCACTGCCTCCGAGTCAAGTCCCCTGGGATTATAGATACCGCCCTGGGAGTCGCTGACCGCCACCACTTTGCAACCTAGTATCTCTGGCAAGAGCTTGGCAGCGAAGTAGCCAGCATTGCCGTAGCCCTGGATAGCCACGGTTGCCTTGGAAGGATCGATCCCCAGGTGCTTGCAGGCATCACGGACGGTGTGGACACCGCCGCGAGCTGTTGCGTCGTCCCGACCAAGAGAGCCGCCAAGAGCTAATGGCTTTCCTGTGATGACCCCAGGGACCGTGTGCCCAACCAACTTGCTGTACTCATCCATCATCCAGGCCATAATCTGCGGCGTGGTGTATACGTCCGGAGCCGGCACGTCCGTCTCTGGACCGAGGATTCGGCCCACCTGGTTGACATAGCCCCGGCTAAGACGCTCCAGTTCCCCTTCTGACATGGACTTGGGATCGCAGATGACTCCGCCTTTGCCGCCGCCCAGGGGGATATCCACAACGGCGCACTTCCAGGTCATCCAGGCTGCCAGAGCCCTCACAGTGTCTATGGTCTCCTGGGGATGAAACCTGATGCCGCCCTTGGCCGGGCCGCGGGCATCGTTGTACTGCACCCTGAATCCCTTGAATATCTTTACCTCGCCGCTGTCCATGCGGACCGGTATGGTGACGTGCAACTCTCTCATCGGCTCACGCAAAAAGGCATGAACCTGCGGGGCAAGATTCAGTTTCTTTGCCGCTATATCTAACTGCTCCTGTGCAACCTGAAAGGGGTTAGCCAACATGCCCGGTGCCTGTGCCACGTTTATCCTCCTGTTTCACTAGAGAATGGGTAGAATCTCTGCCGCTGAGTCTGACGGAAAGCGGCAAGCGGCTACCGTCGGCCAGGAGGATACCGTCTGTCCCGCATGTTGTCAAGGCGTCACGAGGGCTTGTTGCCCAATTGATCTTAAGGCTGAATCACAGGTCCCAAAAGCTGACCAACCGCTCATAGTCCATCGTGCCGCTTTCACCCACGTTTTCGGACTCAATGCCTGCTTCCGCTACGGCGGCCAGGGGATTCAGCCCCCCCAAGAGCACCATGCCGATCCGATTCAGGCCTATGGCTACCTGACAAACCGACTCGCTGGTCTCGCCCAGGTAGTACACTCCTCCGATCTTTGCCTCTTTGAGCATCGGAATGAGCTCCTCGATGACGGGCCTGGCAGGTCCGGGCATCTCCCTGAAATTGGCTAGAATCCTGCCGTTCCCCGTGGCAACTGCATTGCTCACGCTGGTCATGGCGGCTCGGATGTATTGCTCTGATGGGTCCACGGAGGTGCCGGCATAGTCAATAACAGCTACAAAGCGTCTCGGCTTCCACCGGCGGATCTCCAGCACACCTCCAAATCTGGATTCCGTGGGAACGCCGCGCTTGAGCAGGATCCCGTTTATTATCACGCTGCAAATGGTGGCCAAGCCCACCTTACCGCTTGGGACAACTGCATCGCCAAGCTTCTCCCCAGGGCCAGCCATAGCCACCAGTTCGCTGACACATAACCCGGCCTTGAAAGCGCCCCTCATGGCTACCAAGGCTTCTCTCAACCTCTCCTTATCGAAAAGGGACGTGTTTATGGGAACCTGGCCGGTCCGCTTCTTGGGATCAAAAGTGGTAAGAAAGGCCAGCAATTCAAGCCTGTGGCGCATGAAACTTACTTGATCGGGGGCCAGTGCAAAACGCAGTTCCTCGAGCCCTTCAGAAGTGATCATCCTGCCGTCCCGCCCCATGGGAACGGTGAAACCCCTCTCGTCCGTTGTCTTGAGGTGATACCTTACAGCCCGTTCACTCAATAGAACCCCGTGGGGTTTCAGTTGCCTGGCGATTTCGACAGATCCCAAAGGCTCAGAAGATTCACTGAGGACTCTAAGAATAGCTATGATCTTCGGCTCTGCATCGGAGACGGCGCCTTGTAGCATGCAAACCTCTGTGAACTGGTATGATGAACCAGCGCCATTATATCAGTTGCAGCAGCAAACGCCGAGAGTTGGAGCTACAGAAGAGGAACTCTGGCCATCTGCATGCAGATTCGAGTGCTCACTTGTTGATGGCCAACAGCGCGCACCCTTTGCAAGCAGCCCAGGATATTGACCAGTTGGCTACAGAATAGGCAGGTACCGCTTTAGCTCGTAGTCGGTGACTTGTGAGCGGTAGTTATCCCACTCGATTTTCTTGTTCTGGATAAAGCTATGGAAGACGTGTTCGCCCAGGGCACGCTGCACCACCTCGCTACGCTCAGCGCATTGGATGGCTTCCCACAGGCTGCCTGGAAGAGAGCGTATCCCTCGTCTTACTCGCTCCTCCGGCGACATTTCATACACGTTCTCCATCACTGGCGCTGGCACCTCGTACTCCTTCTCCACGCCCTCCAGTCCGGCGGCCAGCAGAACGCTGAAAGCCAGGTAAGGGTTACATGCCGGGTCCGGCGCTCTGTATTCGATGCGCACGGACTCCTCCTTCCCTTCCCTGTAGGCGGGTATCCTGATAAGGTCCGAGCGGTTGATGCTGGCCCAGGAGATGTAGACCGGGGCCTCATACCCCGGAATCAGGCGTTTGTAGGAGTTTACCCACTGGTTGGTTACGGCGGTGATCTCTTCGGCGTGGCGCATCAACCCGGCAATGAAGCACTTGGCCACCTTGGAGAGGTGGTATGGGTCGTGGGCATCGAAGAAGGCGTTGCGACTCCCCTGGAAGAGGGACATGTGTACATGCATGCCGCTGCCGTTTATGGTGGCCACTGGCTTAGGCATGAAGGATGCGTAGGCACCGTGTCGCAGGGCCACCTCTTTCACCACCAGGCGGTAGGTCATCACGGTATCGGCCATGGTAAGGGCATCGGTGTAACGCAGGTCTATCTCCTGCTGGCTTGGGGCCACCTCATGGTGGCTGTACTCCACTGGAATACCCATCTCTTCCAGGGTGAGGACTGTCTCCCTTCGCAGGTCCGTGGACACGTCCAGGGGCGTCTGGTCAAAGTATCCGCCCAAGTCCAGGGGTTCTGTGGAATCAGAGCTCTTGAAATAGAAGTACTCCAACTCAGGCCCAACGTAGAAGGTGTAGCCTAGCTTGCTAGCACGCTCTAGATTACGCTTCAGCACAGCCCGCGGATCACCTTCAAACGATTTTCCTTCAGGAGTCCGAATATCGCAGAACATGCGACCCACCGCATTCTGCTTGGGCCTCCACGGCAGAACGCGGAACGTGGAGGGGTCCGGCATGGCCACCATGTCGCTCTCGTCAATACGGGCAAACCCTTCTATGGATGAGCCGTCAAAGCCCATCCCTCTCTCCAGGGCGTTCTCCAACTCCGCCACATTCACGGAGAACCCTTTCAGGTTGCCCAGAATGTCCGTAAACCAGAAACGAACAAAGTGGACGTCGTTCTCACGGATGGTGCGGAGAACATACTCTATCGCCTCATCGCGATCCTGTTTACTCATTTCGTCTTACCTCTCGCCACCAAAAGCGAAACAGAGACACTGGGAGCGAGGCGTCTCTCCTCAATAGGGTGGATAGCCCCCTAGTCTAAGGAATTGCCACGCATCTGTCAACAGATTGTGATTTTTGTCTCAATCGGCTTTGTGCAAAACCTCTCGTGGGCGACAACAAGTGCCACCCTGAGAGCGTGTGAGGGAATTGCCATTGCGAGGAGTGCAAGCGACGAAGCAATCTGTTATCAGCCTGAGATTGCTTTGCGGAGTTTACCCTGAGGAACGAAGGACTCGCAATGACAAGAATGACTTTTTGTGCAAAGCTGGTGCTACCCTCCGTAGACCAAGAGGGGAGTGAGGCTCAACGCTCCACTCCCCTGCTCTAGTCGAAAATCTCAGCCATTACGCATCGAAGTACAGGTAAAACTCATACGGATGGGGCCGGAGCCTCACCAGGTCAAGCTCACGCTCCCGCTTGAACTTGATCCAGGTCTCAATGACATCAGGCGTAAACACGTTTCCCCGCAGCAAGAAGTCGTGGTCCGCCTCCAGTGCGTCCAGGACCTCTCCCAGGCTGCCAGGCACCTGCTTGATCTTGGCAGCCTCTTCAGGCGGCAGGTCGTACAGGTCCACGTCCCAGGGCTTGCCGGGGTCTATCTTGTTGATTATGCCGTCCAGCCCCGCCATGAGCATTGCGGAGAAGGCCAGGTACGGATTGCACGTTGGGTCCGGGCAGCGGAACTCCACGCGCTTTGAGACTTCCGAGCTGAAGTACATGGGGATGCGCGCTGCCGCGCTCCTGTTGCGCTGGGAGTAGACCAGGTTTACCGGAGCCTCGTACCCGGGCACCAGGCGGCGATAGGAGTTGGTGGTTGGCGCCACCAGGGCCAGCAGCGCTGGGGCGTGTTTGAGAAGGCCACCTATGTAATGAAGGCCCATCTGGGAGAAGCCGGCGTATCCCTTCGGGTCAGCGAAAAGGTTCTTGCCGTTCTTCCACAGACTCTGGTGGACGTGCATGCCAGAGCCGTTGTCCCCGAACAATGGCTTGGGCATGAATGTTGCGACCTTGCCATGGGCACGGGCCACGTTCTTGACGACGTACTTATACGCCATCACGTGGTCGCCCTGGGTCTTTAGGGTGTTGTATCGGAGGCCCAGCTCTGCCTGCCCTGCCGTAGACACCTCGTGGTGGTGTTTCTCCATATAGGCGCCAAAGCTGGCTATCTTCAGGATCATCTCGGAGCGGATGTCCGTCTGGGTGTCCCCAGGAGGCACAGGCAAGTAC
>JAUSCR010000129.1 GCA_030651175.1 Dehalococcoidia bacterium | reverse complement strand
GCCGCTTCCCTCCGAGCGCCGGCTGCCAGGGCGTTCTCCACCTGGGACGCTAGCTCCTTGAGAGCATCTGGGGAGTCATGTTCGGAATTCGCGTACCTGCTCAGCGCGCCGGCCAGGGCAGTGGCCTCGGCCAGGGTAGGGGACTTCTCGTTGGGGCGAATAGGCTCTTCCTGGGCTGCGAGTGCCCTCAGGCGTTGCACGAGGCGAGCATCATGCAAGTGTACCTCGCACGCCTGGGCCAGGCGAGTCAGGATGACGGCAGTGGGGGGTGAGCTTTCAGCAGGCATAGAGGGAAACCATCCCTAGAAGCCAAGACTATCGCCAGCGTCATCTGGGCCGCCCATGTCGTCGTACTCTTTGCCGAAGGAGTCGCCCATGTCGCGGCGCATTCCCTTGACCCATTCGGCAGTGCTGCTGGGGTCATCCTCATCGAAGTCGCCCAGCGTCTCCGCTGATGGAAACCCAGGGCCAGGATCGAAGGATTGGTGGACCGCAAAGGTTGACATAACACGGACCAGGTCAGCGCTGCCGCAGTTGGTACACGCGGGCTGGCGCGTATCCGAGAAGCTGCGGAAGAAATGGCTGCTCTTGCGCCGGCACTGGTTGCAACGGAACTCGTATATGGGCATGGCGAACCCCTTGCCATACAAGGAATCGGTTGAGCTATTTTACCATACCGCTGGTCCTAAAACCCTGTCACCGCGTTTTCCAGGTGCTGTACCGACTCCACCCTGTCCCACTGGCCCAGGCGCACGGCGATGGCGTCTATGCGCCAGGGACGCTCCTCCAGCCCGTGGCGCTGCAAATAGTCCTGGGCTGCGAGGACCAGGTGCTGCTGCTTCCGCGCGGTAACGGACTCCAGCGCCGTCCCCAGCCTATCGCTGCGGCGGGCTTTCACCTCCACAAAGACCAGCGTTGCGCCCTGCTGGGCCACAATGTCTATCTCCCCCCAGGGACAGCGGAAGTTGCGCTCCACCACCGTGTAGCCCAGGGAGCGCAGGTAGTTCGCTGCGGCCTCCTCCCCTGCGTTGCCACGTAAACGGCGCGCTGGCGGCGCAGGCTCCGCCTGGGGGCTGACCAGGCCGCTGACGGGAGCAAAGGAGCGCCTGTGGATAGGGCAGGGGCCCAGTTCGGCAAGCCGCTCCAGGTGTTCCGGCGTGCCATACCCTTTGTGCCGGGCGAACCCATAGCCCTGGTAGCGGGCATCCTCCTGGACCATCAGCCTGTCCCTGTGGACCTTGGCCACGATGGAGGCCGCGGCGATGGAGCGGCAGAGGGCGTCCCCATGAATGATGGCGCGGAAAGGAATGCCCGGCTCTGCCAGCGGCACCGCGTCTATGAGCAGGTAGTCCGGCCTGATACCCAGTCCCGCCACGGCCCTTGTCATGGCGCTGCGGGTGGCTCGAACAATGCCCAGGCTGTCAATCTCTTCCGGGCCGGCTGCGCCGATCCCCGAAGAGACCGCCGAAGACAGAATTAGGGGAGCCAGCCGCTCTCGCTGGGCCGCCGAGAGAGCCTTGCTATCATTGAGCTCTTCGTACCAATCGGTGGGCAGGGTGGGGTCCAGGATGACAGCGGCGGCGACCACAGGCCCCGCCAGCGGGCCACGCCCCACCTCGTCTATGCCGGCGATGTAACGGTGCCCATCTTGCAGAAGACGGCGCTCTTCAGACCAGGTAGGTCTCATTGCTGCTATGGAGCGGAGGGTGGCCACGGCTTCGCCTTCCTGCTAGGTGCCGCTAGCTCCGGTGATGTCCCGCCGCTGGAAGCGGTAGAAGGCAATAGCTCCCAGGACCAGAATATAGGCCATCAGCACTAGAAAGGCATGGGGATCCCCAGGAAATGCCCCTTCCCCAGTGAGAAGACCACCCCGGAGGCTCGCCTGCTGATTCCCAGTCATCCAGGCGCTGATGTTGCGCCCCAGGAGGTAATTGGCCACAGGCTGGAACCAGTCGAACAGGTTGATAAAGATCGCTACCACAATTTGCTCGGCGAAGTAGTAGCCCAGGGCTACCGCCATGCCCGCGGCTGATGAAGCAGTGAGGATGCTGACGCAGGCGGCCAGGGCCACGTAAGGCAGCAAGCCGAACCAGGCCTTGCCGAAGTTCATCATTGCGGCGTTCCAGCCCAAGGGCCCCGGTGCGCCTGCCGGTGGCTCCGATGCCAGGGCCCCAGCCGCGGCGCTGCTGACCAGGGTCACCACCGCCACAACGACCAGCGCTGCGCCCGCGAGCAGCGTTATCAGCACGAGCTTGGCTGCCAGGTATTGCCAACGTCCCGTGCCCCGGACAAGAACTGCGCGCAATGTGCCCCAGCCGAACTCGGTCCCCAGGGTGGAGGCGGCGAGGATTGCTATAAGAAACAGGCCCATCCCCTGGGCCACCCCCAAGGCGTTGGGGATGCTCCCCGGTAGCGTGAAGCCTGAATACATCTCCCGAAGCTGCTCCTGGCGTTCCACCGTCATTCGAGTGCAGCTCAGGCGTAGCTGTTCAAGGACTCCAGGGTCTATGCCGGCGGGAAGGTCAGGGATGCGTCCAGCCAGTAGATCGTTGCACGACACCCGAACGCCCCGCTTCCCTGGCCCCCCTGCACCGACTGCACCGAGGAAAAACTCGCCGCCGCTTTGCACCTGGTTGCGATAGGAAAAGAAGCTGCCCCAGATAAAGAGTTGCGAGAAGAGGACCATGATAGCCAGCAATATCCAGGGCATCCAGCGCCGCCGCAGCTTGAACCACTCCCATCGGACCAGGTTGGATACGTGGCCTATCACTTTCCCCCCTTGGGACCAGATGGGGCATCCTCGCCGGTGACCTCTAGGAAATATTCCTCCAGGGATATCTGCACCGGCGCCATCTCGCGGATGTAGACGCCCTGCTGGGCCAAAGCTTCCGTCACCTCCCAGGAGCGCTCTGGCGCAACGGAAGCCACCAGGTATCCGTCTTCGCTCCGGATTCCAGTAATCCACGGAAGAGATGACAGTATGGCATTAGCCTTTTCATCGTTGTTGGTCTTCATGCGGATGGCGCCCTGCTGTCGCAAGAGGTCCTGCACTTTTCCCTGAGCTATGAGCTTGCCCCTGGCGAGGATGGCTACGCTATCGCATACCTGCTCCACCTCATGGAGCAAGTGGCTGGATAGTAGGACGGTACGCCCGCCAGTACTCAAAGAGCGGATAAGCTCCCGTACCTCTGCCACGCCGGCGGGATCCAGGCCATTGGTGGGCTCGTCCAGGAACAGCAGTTCCGGGGATCCCATGAGGGCGTATGCAATGCCCAGGCGCTGCTTCATCCCCATGGAATAGGTAGAGAACTTGCTGTCGGCTCGGTCGGCCAGGCCCACCGTCTCCAGAAGTTGTCCTACCTCTTGAGGACTACCCTTGCCGCTGATCCCCTGGAAGTACCTGAGGTTGGCCCGACCTGATAGATAGGGATAGAGGGCAGGGGTCTCCACGACTGCCCCAATCCTGTGAAGGCTGTCCCGGAGGTCCCCATTCGCCTCCTGGTTGAATAGTTTGAAGGTGCCGGATGTGGGCCTTAGCAGCCCCAGGAGCATCCCCATAGTGGTGGTCTTTCCTGAGCCGTTTGGCCCTAGCAGGCCGAATACCCCGCCCTGGGGCACCTGGAGTGAGAGGTTGTCTACTGCCAGGACTGAGCCGTATCGCTTGGTCAGGCTGTGTGTCTCTATGACGTAGTCGGGCAAAGCACCCCCCTAGGGTCACATCCTAGCATATCATGCCTTACGGCTCAACTGAGTGAAGTAGATAACAGCCTCATATAGCCTGGGCCGATGTCAGGCATGCCTCCTCCAAGCTCTGCCGCCAAGCCCCTTCGATGATGCCGCCGCCCAGTAGCTCCTCGCCCACGTAGAAGGCGACGGCCTGGCCGGGTGTCACAGCCCGCTGGGGATCCTGAAACTTGATGACGGCATCGCTGCCACGAGGGTATAGGGTAGCTGGCATCTCCGACGCCTTGTACCTAATCTTCGCGCGCACCTCCACCGGGCCTTCGGGAGCGCCTGCGGGGTAGTTGACCTGGGAAGCCCACAAGGTGTCCTGGAGCAGCTCGTCTGCGGCACCCACTATTACGCGGCGAGTCTCAGGATCCACGCCCAGGACGTAGACGGGGTTGCTTGAGGCGAGTCCCAGGCCGCGGCGCTGGCCCACGGTGAACTGCTCGATGCCCTGGTGATGGCCCAGGACGTTGCCCTGGGAGTCCACGATCTCGCCAGGCATGGGCTTCAGCCGCTCCGCCAGGAAGCTGCGGTAGTCCCCCTGCTGGATGAAGCATATCTCCTGGCTATCGGGCTTGCTGGCCACGGGAAGCCCTGCCCTGGAGGCTATGGCCCGTATCTCCGACTTCGGGTATGCGCCCACGGGCAGCAGCGTTCGCTCCAGCTCCTGCTGCCGCAGGGTGAATAGCACGTACGACTGGTCCTTGGCGGGATCAATTCCCTTGAGCAGGTGCCACCGGCCACTTTCATGGCCCACGCGAGCATAGTGTCCCGTGGCAATGTAGCCGGCGTCCAGGGCCAGGGCGCGCTGGAGCAGGAAGTTGAACTTTATCTTGTCGTTGCAGGCCAGGCACGGATGGGGCGTACGGCCACGGGCGTACTCCTGGCAGAAGTAGTCTATGACGTGGGCCTGGAACTCCCGCTCGAAGTTCATGAGGTAGTGGGGCACGCCTATGATCTGGCACACGCGGCGGGCGTCGTCCACGTCCTGGGGCGTGCAGCACCCCTTGTTGTAGGAGGTGAGGCTATCCGCCTGGTCGTAGGCGAACAGGCGCATGGTGACGCCCACCACATCGTAGCCATCCTCCTTGAGGAGGAGGGCAGCGACGGAGGAGTCCACGCCCCCGCTCATGGCGACGACGACTTTGCCCTTGGAACCGTTCATCCCAGTTTCACTTGAACCACCCCAAAAGTTTGAGCAGCAGGGTAGTAAGTACCGTCGCTGCAATAGCAGTAATAACACTCACCAGTATGCTTCTCAAGTCCCCCTTGATGCCATCAAGGAGCTTCAACCACCAAGGCCGCATTATGCGACGGGCATAGTCTATCCCTGCGAGAGTTGGAAGCCAAATGCTCTCATTTTGGACCTTGTCTCTTTGAGATTCAGCCCATCCTCGCATTGCCATCATGCGAGTGGCCTCAAGGACATCTGCGATAGTAACCTCTTGAAAAGTGGCCCATTCGTATCCTTGCAAGTAGGTCTTGTACTCCTCGCTTTTGAACACAGCATTCGACATAATACCTGCTTCGACTGCCAGATCCAGTGGGGTTTCTCCAAATCCTGGTGCTGACATTACACCAGGCGCTTTCTCATACTGCTTCACTAGAGCAACAAGGAATAGTTCAGGCCACTTCCCGAACGGAGGTTTTCGGCGCTTTCGAAACGGAATCATGTGAAGCTGTTTTTGTGGATCGCTCTAATCAGGGTCTCTTCTACTCTCGCGGCTCCACCATACGATAGCCCGCATCGCTCTGGCGGTCAACGTCCTTCATTGACCCGCTACGGTGGCACTCCCTATAATAAAGCCACACAATATGGAGACAAAGCAGCACCTGGAAACAATAGATTACGCGCGTAAGGCTGTAGACGTGGCCTCGGATAAGCAGGCCACGGACATCCTGCTTCTGGACATCAGCAAGGTAAGCACCTTTACGGACTTCTTTGTCATTATGACGGCGGAGAGCCGCAGGCAGATGGATGCCCTTTCTGAAGATATGGAGGGGGAGTTGAAGCGCTCAGGCGCTTCGCTGCACCACCGCGAGGGAAGCACAGAGTCCGGCTGGCTTCTCTTGGACTTCGGCGACCTCATCGTCCACCTGTTTGCGCCGGAGGAGCGGGAGTTCTACCAGCTTGAAGAGCTGTGGGCCAAAGGGCAGCAGGTGGTCAGGGTTCAGTGATCCACGGATCTGTACTGCGGCTGTAGTCCAGTATCTCCGACTTCTTAAAGAACAGGGCAATCTCGCGCTGGGCCGCCTCCGGGGAGTCTGAGCCGTGGATAAGGTTGCGCCCCATGTCTATGGCCATGTCGCCCCTGACAGTCCCCGGGCCGGACTTGGCCGGGTCCGTGGCCCCCATTGTGCTGCGCACCACCGATACGGCGTTCTTGCCCTCCAGGACAATGGCTACCAGCGGCCCTGAGGTGATGAACTGCACCAGGCCGGGGAAGAATGGTTTGCCCACGTGGGCTTCATAGTGGCGGTGAGCCAGAGCCTCGCTCATTTGCATCAGCTTCATGGCGACGATTTTCAGCCCACGGGCCTCCAATCGAGCGATTATTGCTCCCGCAAGGCCACGCTGCACCGCATCTGGTTTCAGTAGCACCAAGGTACGTTCCATCTTCACCTCTACGGCTCAGTTAAATACTTATCTCTCATCTTGGGGACGCTTGCGACCAAAACCCTTTCGTTTCTATAGGCCGCAGGTCGTTGGCCCCCCGTTGGTCTATCCAAGCGTGCCAAACAAAGAAGTTCCCGTTGTATGCGCCGCAGGAAGTACATACATTGCCCACGACCGTTTGATTTTGGGTTTGACTGAACACAGGCTTCACAAAGGCATATTTTTGGATGAAATCATCCTGTAGTTCTTTAGGTCCAATCTCGCCAAACACAGTGCCGCTGGTTTTGTTTTCTACGTAGACAACGGGAGTTTCCTTGTGGCAACGGTAACACCCTATCTTGAAGCGATAGATGTCTACCTCGTAGTAGTATCCCGAGCAAGCACAACCGTGGCTGTACACACGCAAGTGTTCTTTTTCATATTGTGGTATTGTCCGTTCATGGTAGAACCTGTCCGAATTGCCGTTATCAATCAGATGGAATTCTTGGCCTTGTAGGTTGGTAGAAATAGTTGCCTTTCTGGAAACCTCCACTGCGTAAACAGGAATCTGGTTAGCGTAATAGAAACTCAGAGCCTGAATATCTGGTGAGTGGGTAACCACAACTTCAACCACTCTTTTCACGTCCCCTTTTGATGTCAGCAGCGAAATATCAGGACGAAAGTCCCCTACCGACTTTTCGGTTTCTACGCTCTCGACATCTTTCAGCAAATCCACGGAGTGCTGGAAATTATGAGCACACCGAACAATCAGTTTGTAGGGGTGTCCAAGTGCTGCTTGGAATGTTGCCGCAAGGTTGTATTTCGTGTTGATGTGTAAGACTGTTTCAGGCGAGCAGACCCCTAGCACTCCTGGAAAGTGACCGAAATGATGCGCCTTGACCTTCCCTTTCCTTGCAACCATTCGGTTGCCGCATCCAATGCACGTATATTCAGAACCTCTTTCGGCAGATTCAATCTGAATTGCCTGTCCGGCGCGTTTTGCCCATTCGTATTGAATCATGGCGTTCCAGCCGTTTGAGACCTCGGCTCCGTGATTGTTGGCCTCCGCAAATACAGCGGCTGAACAGCTCCAGTGTCCTGCACCAGCCCAGCCTGTAGCCTGGCGCTCCCCATATAGGCCAGGGCCGCCACCCGCTGCCCAGGCAGGTAGGGTAGAGCCAGTCTTACTCCGCGGGCGGCCCCTTTCGACAGGGCCTCATTATACCTCTCCAAGCCCTCGCCACAGAGCAGGGCAGGGGAGGGCAATTTATCAAGAAGCTCTTCTGGTGTGTCTATCTGCTCGTCGCCAAGCTGGCAAAGCTGGCCTTCCCGTTCCTCAAACAGCGCCCATGCCAGTTGACCACGGCCCGCGTCCATGACAGCGCACACCGGCACGCCAGTCATGCGGTGCGGGAAGGCTTCAGCTTCGAGAGTGGTCACGGCCACCAGGGGCAGGCCCCTGGCCCAAGCCAGTCCCTTGGCCACGCTCAGGCCTACGCGCAGGGCGCTGAAGCTGCCCGGCCCCACAGCAATGGCGATACCTGTAACATCCTGAATGGTTGCGCCCTGCCGCTGCAAGACAGTCTCGATAGTGGGCAGCAACTCCACGCTGTGATTCTGCTGAGAGCGCCAGTGCAATAGCTGAACAAGCTGGCCGTCTTTGTTGAGGAGGGCCACGCCCGCATACCTGGTGGATGTGTCAATAGCTAGAATGGTGATAAAAACCTCCTTCGACCATTCCCCTGACCCCCTTTCCTTCGCTACGCTCAAGGACAAGCTCTGGCCAGGAAGGGGGTGGGAGTTATATCTGGGGGATACCCCCAGACCCCCACCCCTTCGGCTGCGCTCAGGGCAGGCTCCGGGGCTTCGCCCCTCTGGACTCCCCTTTTTCGCAACCCACTAGAAGCATGGCTGCGTTCAATCACTCCAGACCCATCTGCTGACGCACCTGCGCCACCAACTCCACATAGCGTGCCCCAAAAGCGGTGAGCATTATCTGCCGCTCCTGCTCGCCCACGTGTCGCAGCTCCACCACCAGGTGTTCCAGAGGAAACAGCGGCATTGCCTTGTCCGCCCACTCCACCACGCACACGCCGCCGCCTTCTATGTACTCATCCAGCCCCAGGTCCAACACCTCCAGCGGGTTGTCCAGTCGGTACAGGTCTATATGGTACAGCGTGAGCCGCCCAGGATGGTGAGTCACAATCACGAAGGTGGGACTGCGGACAGTGTCCCGCACGCCCAGGCCCCGCGCGATGCCCTGCACCAGGCAAGTTTTGCCGGCGCCCAGCTCGCCCCACAGCAAGAACAGGTCGCCGGGCTGAGCAGCTTTGCCCAGGGCTTCTCCCAGGGCTTGTGTCTCCTCAGGAGAGTGTGTGAGTAGCTTCATGAGCGAAAGTGATCCCATCCAGCATCTAGCCCAGGGAGATGACGGCCGTCATGGTCGAGAACGCCTACCTGCCCGGGCGCTCCGGCAACCACGCGGCCAATGACGGCGGCACCTGGGATACGAGCAATTGTCATCTCCATCACTGGCGCAGGGGCCGCGTACAGCAGCTCGTACTCTTCGCCGCCCGCCAGGGCCATGCGAAGGGCGCGGTCGGGGAAGGCCCGCAGAAGCAAGGGATGCACCGGTACTCGCCAGGAGTCCACCTGGGCGGCCATGCCGCTGGCCACCATCATCTTGCCCAAGTCATCTAGCAGGCCGTCGCTGATGTCCATGCCTGCCAGCACGCCCGCCTCCGACAGAATGCGCCCTTCCGCCACGCGTGGCCGGGGACGGCGGTGTGCCTGGCACAGGTAGATGGCAGCTTCTGAATCCACCGTGGGATGCCGGATAAGAAGCTCAAGGCCGCCGCGAGACGACCCCAGGAAGCCAGTCACGGCCAGGAGGTCTCCCACCTTGGCGGCGGAGCGTAGCATTGGTTGGCCGTGATGGACTCCGTTGAGGGTCACGGAGACGAATGCCACTGGAGACCTGACCACGTCGCCGCCGGCGATGGCGGCGCCGTACTCACGGCAGCATTCAATCATGCCCTGGTACAACAGCTCAATATCAGCCACGGGCGTGTCTTCAGGCAGGCCCAGCGTGACCAGCGCATAGAGAGGGACGCCCCCCATAGCAGCAATGTCGCTTAGATTGGCCACCATAACCTTCCAGCCCAGGTCATGCCAGGGCGTTGTTTCGCGGGTGAAGTGTACCCCGTCCACAACTGTATCGGTGGTTGAAAGCTCGATGGCGTCATTCATGCGCCATGCGGCGATGCGCCATGCGGCGGCGTCATCGCCAATGCCGATGACCAGCGGAAAGCTAGCCCCTTTGGGAGAGGTAGCGACCCCGGCCTCGGCCAGCATGCGGGTCAAGCGCTGTATAAGTCCAAATTCGCCAAGCTCGCGCAGTTCCATCGTTGAAATTATAGCAGGTAAAGGAGTTGGCGCTCCCCAAAGCCAATGGAGATGATAGAATAGCACCCAAGACCCGGCGTAGGAGGATACGATAATGAACGTAGCGATTCCCCTGGCCACCAGCGTGGTGAGCTTCCTATTTGCCCTGTCCATGCTGGACCAGTTCCTGGAGCGGCGGAGACCTTACCAGCTCGTATGGACAATAGGCCTGGCCCTGTACTGCCTGGCGTCCCTCATGCAGTTTGTCCGAGAGGCTTTTCAGATATCAGAGCCGGTGTTCCGAGTCTGGTACTTCACCGGAGCTATGCTGGTGCCTGCATATCTCGGCATGGGCACCATGTACCTAGTGGCCTGGCGAAAGGCAGCCCATGGACTTATGATAGCGCTGGCCGTTGTCACGGCGGTGGGAGGCGTTCTGGTCTTCACGCTGCCGCTGGAACATGACCTGGCGACCCTGAGCGCGGAAGAGGTTTTGACGGGACGTGGGTATATTCCTGTGGGACTGCGATTGATGACGGTAGCGCTGAACGTTTTGGGGACTCTTGCCTTTGTTGGCGGTGCGCTCTACAGCGCATGGGTATTCTGGCGGCGGCGAACCATGGGTTACAGGCTCCTTAGCACCACACTCATTGCCGTGGGTGGACTGGCCTCGGCGGCCGGAGGCACTCTTGAGGGCATCGGGCTACCGGAACCTCACGCCCTGGCGCTACTGCTGGGTGTTATCATCATGTACATCGGCTTCATGCGCAGTAGTGAGGTGTTCACTGTGTACAGGTTGCCATTCCGTCGCCCGGCAAAGCAAGCACCCTCATGACCGTTCTGCCTTGACCCAAAAGTCTTTGACCTCACCCCCTGTGTCCCCCTCTCCGAGTCGGAGAGGGGGACGATTTATATCTGGGGGATACCCCCAGACCCCCAGCAGGGAACCTAGGTTCCCTGCACCCTCCTGACTTTTGAGGCAACGCCTAACCGTTCGGATGCGGCTGCTAGTCTCATCGTCCCAGAGGCAGCCGCATGATTAGAGACACAGGCAGCCGCGCCTCAGTCATCTTCCTCTGAGTGGCCGTAATATCGTACTTCACGCGGTGTAGTGTTACGCTACCCGCATCCGCATCATACAAGATGTACGCTGCTCTAGGGTCGCCGTCCCGTGGCTGTCCCACGGACCCCGGGTTGACTACAACACGGCCTTGGGCCAATGGCGCAGGCTTGCCTTCCGGTAGTCGCTCGAACAGCGGGTACGGGCTGCCCTCACGACAGAGGAACGGGATGTGGGAGTGTGCTACCAGGCAGTGCCGCGTCTGAAGCAGCGCAAGTGTTGCCTGGGCCGCCTCAGCGTCCAACAGGTACTCCCAAACTGGATCGCGCAAGCTGCCATGGACCAACGTGAAAGGCTCTTGCGTGAGCACCAATGGAAGCCTTTGTAGGTACGTCTTTTGCGTTTCGGATAGCTTTGAGGCAGTCCACCGGCAAGCTTCGGCGGCATACGGGTTGAACTCATCCAGCCCCAGAAGGCCAACGGCGGCGCGATCGTGGTTTCCTGCTACAGTCACAGGCGACTGTTCCTGGAGAAGGTCAACACAGGCGCCAGGGTCCGGGCCGTATCCCACAACGTCTCCCAGGCACCACACTTCCTGAAAGCCTCCCATGCGGGTAGCATGGCCCAGGACTGCGTGGAAGGCCTCCAGGTTGCCGTGGATGTCACCCAGGATTAGCGCCTTCATGTTGGTGATTATCCCACCAGAACACGCGGCTCACAATTCATAAAGCGTTTCGGACAATCCTCACCCCCTGTCCCCCTCTCCTTTGCGAAAGGAGAGGGGGGGGGAGATAAAATGAATCTGGGGGGCACCCCCAGACCCCCGCCAGAGGGGGTCAACGCCCTCTGGACTCCCCCAGAAATGCATTTCCGAATAGCTTCATGTCATTGCGAGGAGGGTTGACTTGGCCGCCGTCCTCTTGTACAGCAGCGCCTATGATATTATGAGGTGCTATGAGTAGGATGAGACGTGTTCTGAAGGATCTAGACCTGCTATCGTGGGACAACTGGGTGCCCCTTGCGGTCATTGCGGCCTTTTCTGGCGTGGGCATTCTCACAGCTTTCGGAGTGGTAACATTCACTGGCCCGATGGACGCCGCCCGATTTAAGACCATCTACGAGTCAATTGGCCTGAGGACTACCGCCGGTATCTTGCCCACCATTGTGTCGCTCTCGCTGGTGGCCATTCAGTTCGCATCCAACCAGTACACCCACCGCATCATGGTCTTCTATATCAGAAGCATCACATTCTGGTCCATCATAATCGTCTATTTGACCATGATCGTGGTCTCCATTCTGCTGGAGGCCAACCGTACCGAAAGCGATGACCCAAGGGTTGCGGGGCTGATCCTGGTTGGCACCATCATGGCCCTTTCGCTCCTGGTCCCCCATTTCCTCATCACAGCCTCCTTCCTGAAGCCGGACTTCATTATCGACAAGCTGCTGCGAAGGCTGGACTCCGATTACCTCCTCAGCATCCAGGGGGACCTTGCTAATCGGCGCGGGCGGCTTGATAGTAAGTCAGACCGGCTGTTGCCTGTAATAGAGATCACAGAGAGTGCCATCAAGCGAGGCGACCGGGCCACGACCAGAATGGCGATGGAACAGATTCACGATGTGTACTTGAACCAGGCCGAAAAACTGAACTCGTTTTCTGTGGAACAGTATTTTCTGACTTATCTACTTCGTGTAGGCAGGAAAGCCGTATCCGTTCCAGATGAGGAGGAGGCTGCTGTTCAGGCCGTGCAGCTTATCGGGACAGTTGGTGCACGTGGGCCGGCGGGCGCCATAGCAGTTGAGCAGATTCGTGACCTGGGGCTTGCCGCCAGCAAGAAGGGCATTGACCCGGTAGTAAGTGAGATGATCCATTCGCTGCGGGAGATATTTGAGCAGACAGAGATGCCAGAGGCCAAGAAGGAGGTACTGGACACCTACCATCTTTTAGGACAGGAGTTGGCGTCCGCAGGGAAAAGGCGGCCAGTGCGCCAGCTAGCCACTAACGTCTCGGAGATTGCTCACGCGTCCCTGGGACAGCGTGACCAGGCCACCGCGTACCGCTGTCTGGATATGCTGGAAGCCATTGGGCACGATTCCGCCGTGAATAAGCTGGTGGACGTTGTGCTCCACGTTGTCAAGTTGCTCCAGACGCTGGGCGCGGCCGCGGCCCCGGAGGACCCAACCACCGCAGAGCGCATCGTCCGCACGATGCTGAGGATTGAGTTATCTATCAGCGCCAACGAGCGCGAGGCGATAGCGGCTACCTCGTTCGCCAAAGGGGACATTGAGCGAGTATTGAACAGGCGACGGCCACAGGCCGCGCCTGTGGAGCAAACCACACCAGCACCAGCAGCGCCCACGCCCGCGCCTGCCCTTAGCCAAGGATCCCAAGGGGAAGGCAAAGGTGAGTTCGCTGACCTATGGGGTGAACCGCAGCCGTAACGTTGTGCCGTCTCGCTGAGCTGACTGGAAGCGGAGCGGCCTGTGCATTAGAGAGCTGAGAAGGCCCTGTAGGCCACCGCACAGGAAAGGGACCAGTGCCGCTTGAGCCATCGAGCCTATTGCTTCGGGTGCCTCCTGAGCCTGGACTTCAACTTCCTGTCCTTGCTCGTTGATTCGGATGTCCGTATAGCGGAGCTGCTGGTAGAACGCGGTGACGGCGCTGGGGACGTCACCCTGAAACCTCTGGAGTATCACCGCAGCAGATGCCTGTCCCATCTCTTCGCCCGTGGCCATCAAGGCCCTGGCTAGCACATCCAGATTAGCCAGGAAAACACTGGCCAACAGTAGCTGATAGTAGCCGACGTCTACCAGGTTGCCTATACCCCGAATGACCTCCTGTTTCAGACTCTCTTCCACGCGTTTTGAGTAGTCTATGTGTATAGAGAAGTGCTCCTGCCTCTCATCCAAGGCTATCTTGATCTCCCTGTCATCCGGTTTCCCAACCTTGAACCGGCACACTTTGCCACCCTTTGCCACGCACTCTAGCTCCACCGCATCTAAATCCCTGTTCAGCAGGCCACCCAAAATGCCGGCCAGCAGTCCTGCGTGGAAGTAACAGATGGGGCTGCCAGTAGCTAGGCCGGAGCATTCGGCGCAGTCGGCAAACGCCATTTCAAACTGAACACGTTCAACATCTGTCGAGACCAACTCCAAAGTGCCCTGCTTCTGGTTGCTCATGATTGTGGCGAAAACCCGCGCGATGACCTTTTGCATGGTCTCAAAGGCGCGTTGCTGTGTCCAGTATTCAAACTTCCAGAAGAAGTCGGGGGGCATACCCACCTGACGGGTCACTATGTAGGCGTTACGTTTGGCAGATGCATAGGCAGCGGCGTAGAGCACCTTGGCGAAACCGGGGTTGGTGCTCATGAGGCCAGCCATGGCCACCTGCGGGACAATCATGTCAATCTCGTCGCCCAGGCCAGCGCGAAGGGGTAGTAAAACCTTCCCCTTGATTATTTTGCCCAGGGCCCTAGCCCAAACCTCATCCTCAATCTGTTCAATGGCCTGCTTAGTTTGCATCTTCCGCCAGCCTATGCAATCAACTTATCAATTTTCTTGAGGCTCCATTGCTGGTGCTTGCGATGGGCGTAAAGCCCCACAGCCACCATCAGATACATAAATATGTACAGCCCGTCTAGGAGGGACCCCTTCTGGTACTCGGCTCCGGCAATCTGTGTAATGGACTGACCTTTGACCAACTCGTATACATACACAAACACTAGGCTGGCGATGATTCCGAAAGCCACGAAGGCGAAGGTGGCGCTCTCCTGGTATTTGGCCCGAGCGCCTTCCACATACAGGAATAGCACAGGCACCAGCATGAGCAAAACCACCACATCACAAATGCGTATGAGGAAGACCAGCACCGCGGCCTTAGTGTTGACCTGAAGGAGGTCAAGGAAGGAGGCCATGCCATTCGCGACTACACCCACGGCCAAGAGCAAGGTTATGCCCATGACAGGTATCCCCCACTTTCCCATGGTTGTGATCCCAATGGCACGCAGGATGAAGAAGCACGCCAGGAAGAGCATAAAGTAGTCCGCCACCTGCCATGAGATCACCAAGGTGAGGAAGTCATCTCCTAGCGCCTTCTGCGCCTGTTCCACCAACGGGTTGATGTTGACCAGGCCATACAGGAGCAGGAATGCGGACAGAAACAGGAAGGCACGCCGAAGGTCGGTGCGGTACATTAGCGCGACCCACAAAGACAAAAGGCAGCTGACCAGCAATAAGGCAGGTTGAACTAGTTTCGTATATTGGGCTGCCGCCTCACCAGAAAGCGCAACCGCTATCGCCGCCGGGATCACCGCCACGGTCAGGCTTAATCTCAAGAACAGACCTGAAGTCAATTCAAGCCTCCAATCCGTTCGGATAGATGAGCGCACTAACGGGTAGGCAGAATCCTGGGGCTATCTGCCCACACCTGCGTGGGTACTTTCTTGGCCTTGTCTGGTCATATCCACGGAGCGCGTCTAGTATAGTGACCTAGTTTACAGTGAATGAGTCGCAGCGTAAAGGCGGAATAGCAACCTCACTCATCCTGAGAGGCCGTGAGGGAATTGTGATTGCTAGCCGCGACGGCGTTTGTTGAATCGTCTCCGCAGCACTGCTATAATCCACTCCCCCGCTAAGTCCCCTAACAATCAACTGAGGAGGATAATGGTATGCCTATTATCAGGGTGGAGATGTGGCCTGGAAGAACTCATGAGCAGAAGGCGGCGCTGGCCAAAGCAATCACCGACGCCGTGGTGACCATAGCCCGTACCACGCCCGAGGCCACAATAGTCGTGTTTGAGGAGGTGGCCAAGGAGAACTGGGCCCAGGCGGGTAAGCTATCCTCCGATTAGCCAGAGTCCCGACGTATTCGGGACTCTGGCCTTCCTGGGATGCCTCCTTTCACCAATCGCAAGGTCGTTGGCAGGGTGGTGAACAACTCCTTCGACTATCCCCTCCGACTTTGTCGAGAGTTCTGGCCAGGAAGGGGATGGGAGTTATATCTGGGGGATACCCCCAGACCCCCACCCCTTCGGCTGCGCTCAGGGCAGGCTCCGGGGCTTCGCCCCTCTGGACTCCCCTTTTTCAGCAGCCTGCCAGGTGGACGGCCTAGAGACATCGGGAGTTGAAATACCTGATATTGACATGGGGGATTGAGAATGGTACATTTCCCCAATCCAACACCTGCCTCGGCCCGCTAGCTCAACTGGCAGAGCAACTGACTCTTAATCAGTAGGTTCTCGGTTCAAGTCCGAGGCGGGTCATAGTCCCGGTGGCGCTAAGCAGCGCTAATGGTTGCGCCGGCAAGGGTTAGCCAGGCTCGAGGGGAAGTGTCGGAACTGGCAGACGAGCATGACTTAGGATCATGTGCCGCAAGGCGTAGGAGTTCGAGTCTCCTCTTCCCCAGACTCGTGCAGGCACAGGTGCTCACGGCCGCTCACAAGGATATATGTAGACTGGCGAACTGTACACAAACATAGCCCGGATTCCGGTGAATCATAAGGAGGAGCAGTGCCACCACTCCTTGAAGTAAAAGACCTGGCTACCTATTTCTACACCATGGAAGGTGTCGTAAAAGCCGTGGACGGCGTCTCCTACGACCTTCAGCCGGGCGAGACACTGGGCCTGGTGGGTGAAAGCGGGTGCGGCAAAAGCGTCAGCGCCCTTTCCGTGATGGGGCTTATTCCCTGGCCCCCGGGCAGGATAGTCAGTGGAGAAATCCTGTTCAACGGAGAGGACCTTAGAAAATATGATGCCGCTGACATGCGGCACATCCGCGGCAAAGAGATAGCAATGGTCTTCCAGGAGCCTATGACATCCCTGAACCCCGTGCTGACTATAGAACGTCAGCTCACAGAGACAGTGGAGTTGCACATGGGGATGGACAAGCAGGCCGCGATCAAGAGAGCTCTGGAGCTTATTCAGTTGGTGGGCATTCCGGACGCAGAGCGCCGCATCAAGCAGTACCCCCACCAGTTCAGCGGCGGAATGCGCCAGCGCGTGATGATAGCCATGGCCCTTAGCTGCAACCCCAAGCTGATCTTCGCTGACGAGCCAACTACCGCCTTGGACGTTACAATTCAAGCCCAGATACTTGAGTTAATGCAAAGCCTGTGCAAACAGTTTGGCACTGCCCTGGTAATCATAACTCACAACCTGGGGGTGGTGGCCCGGTACGCGAACCGCGTGAACGTGATGTACGCAGGGAAAATCATAGAGCGCGGCACCGCCAGGGACATCTACACTAGGCCCAGACACCCATACACTCTTGGCCTGCTCCACTCCGTTCCCAGGCTGGACGAGCCTCGCAGAGTGAAGCTAGACCCCATTCAAGGGCAACCGCCTGACCTGATTAACCTGCCATCCGGGTGTTCTTTCCGTCCCCGCTGCCGTTTCGCGGTGGAGCGGTGCGCTGTGGAGTTCCCGCCCCTAAGGGAGGTGGAAGGTGGCCACCTGTCGGCTTGTTGGGAATCGGACAAATTGGAAGCCTTGGCAAAAGCTAGAGCCTAGAAAAGGGGTAACCCATGATAGAACAGCAACAGCAGAAAGACGGGGTCCTGGTTGAAGTCCAGAATTTAAAGATGTACTTCCCTGTCCGGTCGGGGATCGTCTTCCAGAAGAAGGTTGCGGATATCAAGGCAGTGGACGATGTAAGCTTCACCATCCACAAGGGAGAGACTCTGGGGCTGGTGGGGGAGAGCGGTTGCGGCAAGACCACCACTGGCCGGTGTATCCTTCAGCTCTACAAGGCCACCGCTGGGCAAATACTGTTTGAGGGAGAGGACCTTACCAAGTTGAAGGGCACTCCGTTGCGCGGCTTCCGACGGCGGATGCAGATGATATTCCAGGACCCCTACAGCTCCCTGGATCCCAGGCAGAACTGCGGGAGCATCGTTGGAGAGCCCCTGATAGTCCACAAGTTGGTAAAAAGCAGAGGAGAGTACCGGGAACAGGTGGCTGATCTCCTGTCCACGGTAGGGCTCAACCCACAGATGGCCTCTCGCTTCCCCCACGAGTTCAGCGGCGGCCAGCGCCAGCGCATCGGCGTGGCCAGGGCCTTGGCTGTGCGTCCCAGCCTCATAGTCTGCGACGAGCCTGTATCGGCCCTGGACGTGTCCATACAGGCCCAGGTCATCAACCTGCTGGAGGACCTGCAGGAGCAGTTCAACCTCACCTACCTGTTCATCGCCCACGACCTGGCCGTGGTGCGGCATATCAGCGACCGAATTGCAGTAATGTACCTTGGGCACATAATGGAACTGGCCGACCGGACAGAGCTTTACGAGAACCCGCTGCATCCCTATACCAAGGCATTGCTCTCCGCGGTGCCCATTCCAGACCCCATCATAGAATCGCAGCGGGAACGTATCATCCTGACCGGCGACGTTCCCAGCCCACTGCATCCCCCATCTGGCTGCGTATTCCATACCCGCTGCCCCATCGCCATAGA
>JAUSCR010000127.1 GCA_030651175.1 Dehalococcoidia bacterium | reverse complement strand
TGGGTGAGGTCTGGATAGAAGTCACGGAGGATTTCATCAAAGGATGCGCCGTCCTCCACCAGCTCTAGCACTGCATAAACCGGGATGCGCGTGCCTTTGACACATGGCTTGCCGAAGTGAATGTTTGGATTTACGGTGATGCGAGCTTCTTGCATAGGTGCCTCCAATGGCTGATGACAGATGTAGTTTACACCATGAGAGGAAGGATTGTCTGTGGTGGCGACTGGTGGACGGAAGGGATAGAAGAAGGATAGCAGGTATGGCCGATGATGGGGTAGGGGAGGATGGCGGGGGGGAATCACCGTGTCCTGGCAACGCGTTTGCCGCTATTGAATGCCACCAACTCTTCCCAAAGAACGTTTCCCGCTTCATCGCAGAACGTCTCGGCAAATCGCATAACAAACCGGTTTACCGCACGGTCCCAAGCCTGATTGAAAACGGGACGATGATTGTCGGGATCATCTTTCATCAGCCTAACCAACTTGAGATAGAAGTCAGGGTCACCAGTGATGTGTTCCCAAAAAGCCTGCCCCGCTAACTTATGGTACTTTCGAGTTATCGTCGGGGGAGAATCAACACGGCCGTAGCCACAGCCCATAACTGGAATAAACGCCTTCCGCATACTTCGAAGCGTTGCGCGCAGAGACCGTTCAATTTCCTCAAATTGTGAGACCTGCTTCGCAACTTGGCTGGAATTGAAGGCGTTGGGGCCGGATTTCAGAGAGATTGCTTCATAGCTATCATCTGTCTCGATCATGAAGTCAATTCCCTTTTTACCACCCGTATGCGCCGTGGAAACTGCCTTACAAATAGGTTCGAAGAATTCCTCGCCAAACAGGCTCTCATCCGAAGATGAGATGTGAGCAGTAAGAAGCTGATTTATCATCTCAGGAGCGTTGGATATTCCATTGGCCCTGAACAAATAAGGGTTTTTCCTGCTCAAAATCTTGGTCAGGTCAAGGCTATCCAAAGCGGCTATCCGACGCTTATAGAAGTCGGCGAGACAATGACGTATCAACTCTTCCAACTGATCGGTGTCCATTGTTGCCATTACGCTGTTCTCCTAACCGTGACCGTACGGCTTCCAGGGCCATGTCATGGTATGTTTCCATAGCTTCAATGCCGACATAGTGGCGTCGCAGGTCTATAGAAGCAAGAGCAGTAGTCCCTGACCCCATAAACGGATCAAGAACGACATCACCTTCTTGTGTGAACAGTTTAATAAACCACGATGGCAATGCTATAGGGAACGAAGCACTATGACCACGATTAGCGCATTCAGTTGCCAGGTGCAGGACGTTTGTGGGGTAAGCCATCTCGCGGCCTACCCAATGAGAAATGTTTTTCCCAAAACCGCTCCCTACGTGGGATTCGTCCCGGATTCTGTCTGTTTCGCTCAACTTGCCAAGGCGCTTGTGCTTCCAATCACCCATCGGCACCATAACAGCTTCTTGGAACATTTTGAATCGCTTAGCCTTGGTAAAATGCAGGCACCTTTCCCATGAGTCACGAAACCTATTCGGCCATTTGCCTGGATAGCAATTCTTCTTGTGCCATACATATTCCTCCGTCCAGAGCCACCCTTGCTTTTTCATAGCTAGAATCAACTCGAGGACATAAGTCTGGCGTTCGCCGTGGACGGCCCGCTCCTTTATGTTCAGAACAAAGGAACCATCCGGTTTTAGAACTCGGAGTAGCTCTCTGGAGATTGGGAGGAACCAATCTACATATTGATCAATCGCAACGCCTTGGTAGGTCTTTTTTCTGTTGTCGGCGTAGGGCGGTGAGGTGAACACTAAATCAATGCTGGCGTCCGGCAGTGTAGCCAGCATCTTCGCACAATCACCTAAGATGATGCTGTCCATAGGCATTTGAACTTCCTTAGTAGCAATTGTCATAGGCACCTCTGTTATTGGTGGCACACAGGTAATCACCAGCCAAAGTATAGCTCGATGTATCCCACGTCGTCGTAAGGGAGGCTTTCTATCCAGTCCAGGATTTCCTTTTGGCCTTCCCGGTCGGCGTCAAGCTCCGGGTGGGCACGTATGTAATTGGCGGCACGGGCGTGGAGGTGGCTGCGGAGGTAGAAGCCGAAGGCATTGCCGTCGCCCCAGGAGTCAGAGTCTTCGGGGAGCGTCCACGCAAAGTCATATGCTGATCCCTGCGGCCTAGGGAGCATAGTCTTGGTGACAGTCCCGATGTCTAAGCCCATGATTACGTCTGCTTGGAACTGGTGTGCTATATTATAGCGAACCTCTGCACCGAATGGTATAGCAGGGGGAGCTATTTCCAATGCATTTGCAATCATTTTAGCGGACCAGCGGCGATTTGAGAGGACCTTCCAAGGGGCAAAAGGGGCAGTTTTGCCCGCTCATGTCCTTCGACAGGCTCAGGATGAGCGGGGAGGGATGCTTCCCTTCGGCTGTGCTCAGGGTAAACTCTGGCGGAAGGATGTTGATGGCAGAGGAGTGCAACCACCTCCTCAGCATGACAGAGAGCGCGGGCACAGCATGCTGTGCCCCTACGGGTGTGCGCGGGGCATGGGCGAGGGCACCTCACCCCTGTAGTCCTCCTTCGCTTCGCTCAAGGACAGGCTCTCTCCGTAGCGGAGAGGGGACAGCGACGGGAGTCGCAGAGGAGAGGTCGTACTCCCTTGCGCCGCTACGGGGACCCTTCGACAAGCTCAGGGCGAACGGAGCGCGGCTTCCAGGGCCAGCCAGTCGGCGCCGATGATTAGGCGGTCGCCGATGTGGACGATGGGCCGGCGAATGAGGCGAGGCTCGCGGAGCATGAGTCGGATGAGTGCTTCAGCGTCGAGGGAGTCGGGGGAGAGGCCAAGGGATTTGAAGGAAGGGCTTTTCCAGGAGAAGAGGAGGGTGGCTGGCCCATTGTCCCGCTCATGTCCTTCGACAAGCTCAGGATGAGCGGGTAAAAGGACAGGCTCATGGAGAACGGAGGCCAGGAGGGCGCGCAGCTCGGCCTCGGTGAAGGGGTCGCGGAAGAAGTCGCGCTCCTCCAGGGTTACGTCACGCTCGTGGAGCCACGCTCGCACCTTGCGGCAGGTGGTTCAGCGTGTCCACCAGTAAAGGGTTGCTGTGGGCATGGGAACCCTTACCCTCCTTCGACTTCGCTCAGGACAGGCTCTTTGTCCCCCTCTCCCTGCAGGGAGAGGGGGAAGAAAAACAATAAAGTTAGGGGACACCCCTATAACCCCGGCAGGGAACCCAGGTTCCCTGCACCTTCCGTAGGCAAGCTCAGGGCAGGCTCCGGGGAGTTCCACTCTGGACACCCCGCTATTATACCTCGCTCCACCTGCGAGGCTGTCGTTGACACAGGTTGCGGCCACGGCTAGGATGGTGGCTCAATAAGACCTCTCCCCCTTAGTCCCCCTCTCCTAAAGGAGAGGGGGAGAGAAAAAAGATTTAGGGGACACCCCTATAACCCCGGCAAGAACCCGGGGTTCCTGCACCTTACGGCAAGGAGGCGAACAGTGTCCACGAAAGGGTATGCACATCCGGAGCTGCTGGCGGAGACGGATTGGCTGGCGGAGCACATGTCGGATGCCAACATACGCATTGTGGACTGCGATCTGCCTGACGCCTATCTCAGAGCGCACATACCGGGCGCGGTCAACATGGGGGAGAACCACTATGTGAAGGACCCGGATAACAGCGTATACGTGATGCCGCCGGATAAGGTGGCGGAGTTCATGGGCAAGCTGGGGATTGGGGACGATACGCTGGTGGTTGCGTACGAAGGCCACAACGCGCCGTGGGCAGCGCGGCTCTGGTGGGTGCTGAACTACTACGGCCACACGAACGTGAAGGTGCTGAACGGCGGCGTGCGTAAGTGGATGGCGGAAGGGCGTCCAGTGACGGCGGTCGTGCCATCGGTGGAGCCGAGGAGGTTCAGTCCCAGGATTAACCCGTCGCTGATCATCAGCGGGGAGAGACTGAAGGCGGCGATAGGTCGCGATGGGACGGTTATCTGGGACGTGAGGTCGCTGGAAGAGCATACAGGAGAGAACACGCGGGGCAACAAAAACACGGGCCACGTGCCAGGCGCTTGCCACCTGGAGTGGATTGACATGGTGGAGCCGGACGGCACGGGAGCTTTCAAGCCGGCGGAGGAGATGCGGGCGATGCTGGAGGAGAAGGGTATAACGCCGGAGAAGCAGGTGTACACCTACTGACAGGGCGGCATCCGTGCGGCGCACGGTGTATTCACGCTGAAGCTGCTGGGGTACGAGAAGGCGACCAACTACGACGGCTCGTTTGGCGAGTGGGGGAACAAGGAAGGGTTTCCGAT
>JAUSCR010000122.1 GCA_030651175.1 Dehalococcoidia bacterium | reverse complement strand
GGCATTCCCCAAGCCCTCTATAGTGACCGGCACAGCATCTTCCAGCGCTCCGCCCAGGAGCCGGAGAGCTTGGAGGAGCAACTGGCCGGGGATCGGCGTCCTACCCAGTTCGGGGAAGCGCTCCAGACCTTGGGGATTGGGCTCATCCTGGCCCACTCCCCACAGGCGAAGGGGCGGATAGAACGGCTCTGGGGGACACTGCAGTCCCGCCTGGTCACGGAGCTACGCCTGGCAGGAGCGCGGACGGTTGAGGAGGCGAATCACGTGCTCCAGGAGTATCTGCCCAAGTTCAATAGCCAGTTCGCCGTTCCCGCCGCCCAGGGAGGGTCAGCCTACCGCGGCATTGAGCCGCACCTAGACCTGAACGGCATCCTGTGCTTCAAGTACTACCGGACGGTGGCTGGGGACAACACCGTGTCCTTGGGAGAAATGTCGTTGCAGTTGCTTCCTGGCGCTGACCGCGTCAGCTACGCGCGGAGCAGGGTGGAGATCCAGGAGCGTCTGGACGGCAGCGTGGTCGTCTGTCATCACGGGAGGGTCATCGCGACCCGAGAGGCTCCACCCAGCCCAGTCACGCTCCGAGGCCGCAGGTCGCGGGGGCTTCCAGGCGGCGAGCAGGGGCGGCGGCAGTTGTGGGCAAGCCCCGGCCATGAGGCGGCCCCCCTCCCCGCCGCCAACCCCCCACAGCCCACTAAGCCAGGTCCCAACCGCCCGTGGAGAAGACGATCGGTACTGACAAAATCACTGACCATTGACACGTTTGCCTCTTGCGGGCAGGCGGATGATATACTGGGCTAAGCGTTGTTGGGGCACAAGAGAAATCAAGTAACAATCGAGGTGTTCGCTGTGTACCCGGTAGACCTCCAGGAAAAGTCGGGCGTTGTCTTTGGCGTGGCCAATCACAGTAGCATCGCATGGGCCATTGCCAAGCTCCTTCACGATGCGGGAGCCAACCTCGCCATAACCTACCAGAACGAGCGACTGCATGAGCGGGTCTCAAAGCTGGTGGAGGGACAGGACAGGATGGCACTTCTGGAGTGCGATGTTAGCAGCGACCAGCAAATAGCGGACGTTTTAAGCCAGGCGCAGCAACAGCTTGGCAACATCTCCTTTGTGATACACAGCATTGCTTACGCTAACCGGGAGGACCTGGATGGCGACTTTTCCAAGACCAGCCGCCAGGGGTTCCAGACGGCCCTGGAGGTCAGCGCCTACTCGCTGCTGCCCATCGCCAGGTACGCCGCGCCTATGATGGACCAGGGCGGTAGCATCGTAACACTCACCTTTGAGGCCTCGGAGCGGGTCTACCCCGGTTACAACATCATGGGGACGGCCAAGGCTGCCCTGGAGAATGAGGTCCGGCAGCTAGCCTACGAGCTGGGGGAGAAGAACATTCGCGTCAACGCCATCTCCGCAGGCCCCCTGGAAACCCTGGCGGCCCGTGGGATCCACGGCTTCCTGGACATGAGACGCATCCACGCTGAGCGGTCACCCCTTCGCCGGAACATCACCCTGGAAGAGGTGGCCAAGGTGGCCCTCTTCCTGTGCAGCGACCTTTCCAGCGGCATCACCGGCACCACCATACCAGTGGACGCTGGCTACCACATCATGGGCGTGTAGGTAGCCCACGTGGCAGGGGTTCGTTTTGGCAATGGTTTTGAATCCGGCTTGTATCTGGCATTCGGTTTCTTTTTTTGGAGAAACTAAACGGACGTTTTTCCCTATGGTCAAACGGGGAAACTTACGGCGTTGCCATGTCGACCGTGTTGAAGTGAACGATGTTCACGCTGGCCTGGGAGTTGTTGATCGAGCGGATTGTATAGACGACGGCAGGAAGGCCATCGGCGCCAATGATCATGCTCGTTGCGGTGCCGACGGCGCCCTGGTCTACAGTGATAACAGACCCATGAGTGGTGCAATCGGCCGAGGTGCAGTGCACAACCTTCACCGCCATTGCCGGGTCGTCCGTGTAGCTGATGACTGGCAAACCGTCCTTGCCAATGGCTACTGACGTGTTCTCGTCTAAGTCGATATCGGCGGTGTTCCCAGGCCGGGCAGCCACGCAAGCGTTGCGAACGTGCTTTTGTTCAATGATGAGGTCGGCAGTGGTGGCTGAAGCCGAAATAGTTGGTATAGGCAGATTGATGAAACTCCAAGAATCTGAAATCCCGCGGACTTTGCTGTACCCACTATTGCCACATTGGGCAATGGGGACTAGAATGCGGCTGTTGGATAGCGTTGCAATAAGGGGGAGGAAACGTGAAAAGTCGAAGTATTTGGTTTCTCCTTTTGCTGGCAATTGTTGGAACAGTAGCAATTGGGTGTACCAAGGAAGCTGCTACGCCTACTCCTACACGCGGTCCCATAGCCACTCCAACCTCGGCCCTGGCCGCCAAGCAGGAGTTTCGTGCCAACCTCATCAGCGAGCCCGCCACTATCGACCCTAACCGGTCTGCCTTTGCCCAAGAGATCACAGTGGTCAAACAGCTATTCAACGGCCTGCTTGGCTTCAACCAGGATCTGAGCGTGAAAGCTGTAACGGCGGAAGCTGTTCCCAGCGTCGCAAACGGCGGCATATCCGCCGATGGCCTCACCTACATCTTCAAGCTGCGCAAGGAGGTTAGCTGGAGCGATGGCACCCCGGTCACCGCCAAGGACTACGTGTATAGCATCAAGCGAATGCTGGACCCAGACCTGGCTGCTGACTATGCCTCCTTCTACTACTCGATTGTGGGGGCGGAGGATTACAACAGCGCCAGCAAGGCAGATGCCGCCACCAAGGCTTCCCTCAAGGACAAGGTGGGCGTACGCGCCGTAAACGATACCACCCTGGAGATCAAATTGAGGGCGGCGGAACCCACCTTTATTCCCAAGATGGCTCTATGGCCCGTCGATCCTGTGCGCCAGGACATAATCGAAAAGTACGGCGACAAGTGGATCGAACCCGGGAACCTCATCGGTAATGGGCCCTATGTTTTGAAGGAGTGGGTCCACCAAGACCATGTCACGCTGGAAGCCAACCCCAAATACTGGGGCAAAAAGCCAATCCTTCAGACCATCGTCTTGAAGCTTCTGGCAGACGAGAATGCGGCTCTCTTGGCTTACAAGAACGGAGAAATGGACTTCGTAAGCGTTCCTGCAGGCAACGAGAAGGCGATCTTGGCCGATCCCACCCTTTCTAAGGAGGTGGTCCGCTTCGCAGAGCTAACCGTCTTTGCTTTGCAGTTCAACGTGACCAAGCCACCCTTCGATAACAAGCTGGTGAGGCAGGCCATAAACACTGCCATTGACCGTGTTGCCTATGTGGACAAGGTCCGCAGCGGTGTGGGGAAGCCCGCGTATAGCTGGATACCGCCAGGGATGCCGGGCTATGATCCCAACCTGGGCGCGGAGTACAAGTTCGATGCCGCCAAGGCGAAGCAGCTCCTTGCTCAGGCTGGCTACCCGGACGGTAAAGGCCTGCCCACGATTACCTTCACCTATGCTGATACCACTGGTAACCGGCTTACCGCCCAGTTCTTGCAAGGCCAGATGAAGGAGAATTTGGGCATAGACATCCTGCTAGACCCCCAGGAAACGAAGGCTTCACGCCTATTCATTTCCCAGAACAAGCACCAATGGGCCTTGCTGGGGTGGGGGGCCGACTATCCGGACCCGGAGAACTTCCTGCCCGGGCTCTTTGGCACAGGGGCGGGCAACGCCCACACGTTGTACAGCAACCCTGAGTTCGATAAGCTGGCCAAGCAGGCAACCACGGAGCTGGATAACGCAAAACGGCTTCAGCTGTGGGCCCAGGCGCAAAAGATGGTGATTGACGATGCCCCTATAGCGACGCTGTACTACCGGGAGCGCTTCTGGCTAAAGAAGCCCAACGTCCTTAGCTTCAAGGTCACAGGCATGGACGGCGGCGTCCCGGGAGATTTCTTCTTCGCAGATGTAGCCATAGGGAAATAACCAGGCAAGCGCGGAGGGAGGTCTTAGAAGACCTCCCTCCGGTTTACGCGCCATGGCACAATATATTCTCCGCCGGCTTCTATGGCTCTTTCCTGTATTGATTGGAATCTCCCTAATCACCTTTGTGATTATGCACCTGGTGCCTGGGGGGCCCTGGGACAGGGAGAAGCAACTGGCTCCGGCGGTTGTCCAGAACCTGAACAGGAAGTACGGGCTGGATGACCCGCTCTGGAAGCAGTACCTCCATTTAGTGGCCAATGCCATCCGCGGCGACCTGGGCGTCTCTTACATCTACCAGGACCGGTCGGTAACCTCCATCATTCTGCAGGGACTGCCTAAGACCGCGACCATTGGACTGCTAGCCTTTGCCATCGCTTTGGGCATAGGGATACCCCTGGGGATGGCAGCGGCCATAAAGCATAACTCGTGGATAGACTACTTATGTGTTGAGTTTGCTACCATCTTTGCCTCTATTCCCGGCTTTGTGCTGGCCTTTATCCTGATCATTATCTTTTCCGTGACATTTCATCTGCTTCCCACTGGCGGCTGGGGCAGACCTCAGAATCTCGTCCTGCCAGCCTTTGCCCTAGCTGCCCTGCCCGCAGCCTACATTGCCCGCATCTCCCGTGCTTCGATGCTGGAGGTGCTGGGCCAGGACTACATTCGAACAGCCCATGCTAAAGGTTTGCCGCAGCTAGTGATTTACTATCGCCACGCTCTGAAGAACGCCTTGATCCCCGTACTTACCATAGCCGGGCCGGAGCTGGGCGCGCTGATAACAGGTTCGTTTATTATTGAGCAGGTATTTGCCATCCCTGGGGTGGGTAGGCTTTTTGTGCAGGGGGTATTCCAGCGAGACTACGGGCTAATCATGGGTGCGGTACTTTTCTACGCTGCGATAATCGCCTTGTTGAACTTGGTGGTAGACGTTCTCTATTCTATGGTGGACCCTCGTATCAGGTACAACTAGCAAATGAAAAATCAAGAGGCACCCTTGCCCTTGCCCAGGCAGCAACGCGCCGTCAATCGAGGCCTTTACGCGCTGGCGTTGCGTCGGCTGCTGAAGAACAGGCTAGCCGTAGCTGGACTGGCGGTGGTTTTGCTACTTGCGGGCGTGGCGATTTTCGCCAACCAGTTGAGCCCTTATGACCCCATAAAACAGAATTACGATGCCATCAGTGAAGGTCCCAGCAGCAAGC
Source organism: Dehalococcoidia bacterium (assembly GCA_030651175.1). GTDB lineage: Bacteria > Chloroflexota > Dehalococcoidia > Lucifugimonadales > SHYF01 > SHYF01. Next base: position 6,421 of record JAUSCR010000122.1, on the reverse strand, counting down.
ACTGGTTTGGAACAGACCCCCTTGGTAGGGATACTTTCAGTCGCCTGCTTTTTGGCGCCCGCATCTCTCTTGCGGTCGGCATCTTCACTCAGGTCATCGTGCTGAGCATCGGTCTGCCCATAGGAATCCTGGCTGGCTATCTAGGCGGACGGGTAGACAATCTCCTGATGCGCTTCGTGGACATCATCTACGCCTTCCCTGACCTTTTGTTCATCATTCTGCTCAGAAGTCTTTTGGGCGGCGGAATTATGAACATCTTCTTAGCCATAGGGTTGGTGGCGTGGACGAATATCGCCCGGCTGGTGCGGGGCCAGGTGCTGTCTGTGAAACAAGAGGACTACATAACGGCAGCCCGGGCTGTGGGCGCATCAACGCCTTGGATGCTCCTGCGCCATATCCTACCCAACGTCGTTAGCCCGCTGATAGTAGCAGTGACCTTCGGCATTCCCCGGGCCATCTTTGTGGAGGCAGCCCTTAGCTATATTGGCATTGGCATACCCCCCCCCACCCCAAGCTGGGGAACCATGATCCAGGATGGCTATACCGTGATCTTCGTGGCGCCCAACCTAGTCCTGTTTCCTGCCATCGCCATCGCAACGGTGATGCTTGCCTTTACGTTCCTTGGGGACGGTTTGCGGGATGCGCTGGACCCTCGCCTGTCACGGGCCTAAGCGGCCACGTGCGAAGGCGAGCGGGCGATTCGTTTTATTTTCTGGAGGAACGAATCCGGGAGCCTGACGGCCACAGCCCAGGACTCCTGTATAATCTGCATGCATGGTATGACTGTAGCGGCATAGGCGTTTGATGAGCAATGGGTGGATGGCGGGGGGTCAAGGGAACAGGGAGAGAGGGGTATTCGAGATGCGCGTGACGGTGCCGCTCTGCATGTCCTTAACAAACACATCTCTGAACCCTAAAGTGTCGCCGGTAAGGAGGGCATCGCTGGCTGTAAACGCTATGTACCTGCCGTCCCCGCTTATTGAAACTGGCGACTCGATGAGGCCTGTAGCTCCAGCGCCAGTTCCTTGATTTATCGTCTGCGTCTCTTTTGTCTGGCGATCATACCTGTATACCGAGTACCCGGGTTGCTGGCTATAGGCAACGTACCGGCCATTTGCGCTCAGCTTCACTCCCCAGGTTTGGATGACCGACGTTGTTGGGTTGATTAGCTCCACTCTTGGCCCTGACGCGGGTGTAGGCGTGGGGGTGCGAGTTGGCGCGTTAGTAGGAACGGGCGGAGGAGTCGGCGCTTGCAGAGGAGTAGCCGTGGCAGTGGGAATCACAATAACCGGCAGCTTACCAGCAGGCGTGGCAGTGGGTACCCCAAAAACAGGCAGATGATTAGTGGGCGCAGGTGTGGGAGTGGGTACCCCAAAAACAGGCAGCTTATTAGTGGGAAGCACAAAGAACGGCAATTTATCTGTTGACGACCAAGCGGGTTGGTCATCAATCGAGGCGTTGGTAGTCACGCGAACCAGAGCTGACCCGTCAGGATTCATTATGTAGACTTCTTTATTGCCGTCGCGACCTGAAACAAAGGCGATGCGCTGGCCGTCTGGCGACCATGCCGGAGCTGTATCGCCTGCCTTGGGAAACTTGCTGATATTCACCGGGGCTGAGCCGTTGGCGTTCATAACATAAATCTCGTCATTGCCATCACGGTTGCTGACGAAGGCGATGCGCTTGCCATCGGGAGACCATGCGGGGTCAGAGTCGGCACTCTTAGGGGCCTTGGTCAGATTGGCTGCGCCAGTGCCGTTGACGTTCACTGCCCACACTTCAATGTCGCCGCTCTGGGTAGAGGCGAAGGCGATGCGCTTGCTGTCAGGAGACCATGCAGGCTGGCCATTGATGGCTGCGGTCTTGGTGATGCGGGTGGCATTTGCCCCGCTGCTAGTCATCACATAGATTTCAGGGCTGCCACCGTCCCTGTTGGAGGCAAAAGCGATCATGGTTCCGTCAGGAGACCAGGCGGGACTTTCATCATTGGCGAGGTGTTTTGTGAGGCGGACCGGTTTTGAACCATCGGCACCCATAACGTAGATTTCATTGTTGCCGTCGCGGTTCGTCGCAAAGACGATGCGCTGGCCGTCAGGGGAAAAGGAAGGAGAGGTGTCGTTGGCGGTTGTCTTGATCTGATTCAGGCGGTTGGGAGCGGCGCCGCTGGCGGGCTGGAGATAGATGCCAACCTTGCCGTCTCGAGTTGAGGTGAAGGCGAGATTGGTACCGATGGCCGCGCCCTGAACACTCGCCAAGGCAGTGACAGCGGCAACCAAACCAAGCGCCAAAGCAAGAGCGCCACTGGCAGCCATAAAGAGTGTTTTCCGACTAGCCATATGCAGTCTCCTGGTCTCGCAAGAGACTACTTGTTGTGGCCCACAATTTCAGAGGACCCTTCGCCAGGAGCGGCAATGAGCATACCGGCGCGAACGGCGTGGATAACGCCTGCAGGGGCCGTATACGTGGCCATCATGCGCACGACCTCATTCACGCGGTCGCCCAATCCATCAACCACAAGATTCAGAGGATTGAAGGCTTGTAGGTTTCCAATGACCACAAGGGCAACTGCGGCGACGAGGTAGGGCACCACTTCGCGGCTGGCAACGTTGAGGAAGCCAACGATAAGACCAACGATGACGAGTGTGGCGATGGCGACGCCGTTTTCAGGCCACCAGAGGCCGACGATGATGGAAAAGATATATCCAAAGCAGAAGGCGGTAGCGCCGATGATGCTGATGGTGCGCAGACGGTCGCCGCAGTTGCCCTTTTCCAGCCACGTGATGAGCTTCTGAAGCCGCATCTTTGTCCGCGAGCGGTCCTGCATTGCCATAGGTAAATCCCCTTGTGCAGCCTGCCTTTTACCAAGACCGACTACACTCCCTAATGATGATGCGTACTATCTTCCTTCTCATGCTTAGGGTTTGTCAGCGCGATGACTGTGCAACCGTGAGAAGTGCGGCCGTCTGGCTCCAACTCAAGCAAGTCGCCTTAAGCGCCGCGAGAAGACCCAGTAGAGAGCCCCCACCCCCATCAGGAGCAGTGAGGTTGTCAGTACCGCATAGCGGATCCCAATGGCTTGGGCGCCAATTGCCACGGCGAAGGAGGCCGTGGTTGAAAGGCCGTTCTGAGTGAAATTGATACTCAGCACCCTTCCCAAGTAGGTATTCTCTGTATAGGTCTGGATCAGGGCGCTGGCCACAGTCTGCCGTAAGGCCTGACCGATGCCCACCACGAGCACAATGGCGCCGGACAGCACGTAGCTGTTCGAGAGGCAGAATGCAACAAGTCCGACGCCGGTGAAGAACACCACCGGGATAAGGAGGGCGCCTCGCACCTTTGGACGTATCAAGGTTATGCCGAGCGATCCCGTCAGGGCGCCTATGCCCGCTAGACTGGAGAGCAAACCAAGCATTGCTGGCGTGGTATGCAAGACCGTCTTCCCAAAAGCGGGCAGGAGTTGGTTGTAGGGCATGGCAAACATCCCAGCCAACAGCGTCAACCCCATGACCGCGCGCACATCCGGTGTGTGCCCCACGTACTTCAACCCGTCTTTGATGTTTTCGAAGACACTCCCTCGGCTGCCTTTCTTAAGGCTTGTGTTCCTGCGCTCGTACTTCATGGGCATAAGAGAGAGGATCGCAAACACATAGAAAGCTGCCATGGCCAAGTAGGTCCATTGGATGCCCGCCCAGCCGATCAAGAAACCAGCAGCCGCTGGACCCACGAATTGCAGGATGTTAGAGATCATCTGATTAAGGGAGACAGCGCTCATGATGCTCTCGCGCCCCACCACCTCCGTCATGATCCCTTGCCTGGCCGGAGCCCTGAAGGAGACGACGATCCCGAACAGGAACGATTGGATGACCAGGTATTGCCAGGTAATGACGCCCAGGAAAATGGACGCTGCCATCCACAGCGGGAGCATCAACGCAGCGAAGTTGCACACTTGCCAGACCCGGTGCCGCGGAAAGCGGTCAGATATGACGCCCCCGAAGAAGGACAGAAGGGTCTGCGGTATCGCTTGCGCCAGGAGAGTAAGTCCGAGAATAGCGGTGGAGCCTGTTAGTTCAAACGCGAACCACCCATTGGCGAGCGTCTTCATGCTCTCCGCCGCCTGTTGAAGGCCGACACAGGCGGAGTACCATTGGTAGGCTGGCACCTTCAGGGCATCGAAACCCGCGAGGCGCCCATTCGATGCCGGTGCTATTGGCGGTTCTGCGGCGGCAGTAGCTTGGCCCGTGGACGGTTCGTTGCTATCCGGCTTCTTCATGACCTACTTTGGTGGCTACCGTTGGCAGCCGACCTCTACTTGATCCTTTCCAGAAACCGCGATACCTCACGTTTGACCACCTCTGGATTGTCGTCGTTGAGGTAGTGGTCGGCGTTGGGCACCTCTATCCACTGAACTTTTGGGTTGGCCCTGGCCATCTCCTGGGCTGTTTCCCGGGAGAAGACGTCCGACACGGCGCCCCTCAGCACCAGGGTAGGGCATTGAAGGTTGCGGACGAGAGGCCACAGGTCGATCTGACCGGAAGGATTGGAGCGAGCCTTCTGGAAACCGCGGATGTCGTACTTCCACGTGATCTTGCCGTTGGGGAGCCGCTTGAGGGTGTTCTCCAATCGCACCTTCAGGGCCTCCTGCGTGGCGAGGGGCCTCTCTCTGCGCGTGATGGCCTCGGCCTCTGCCCAGGAAGCGAACTCGTCGGGTGCGCTGGCCATCTCCCGGGCGATGCGTACCCCCCCAAGTGAGGGTATAGATGGTCTGGGCCCCATATCCTCCAAAACCAGACCCACCACCTTTGCGGGATGCTTGGAGGTGTAATTCAGGGCATTACCCCCTCCCATAGAATGTCCAAGTAGAATGAACTTGTCCAAGTTTAGGTGTTCAACGAGCTGCTCTAGGTCGGAAATGTAGGCGTCGGTGTTGTAGTTTGCCTCGGGGTCCCAAGCACTGTCGCCTCGTCCCCGCTGATCCAGGGCAAGAACATGGTATCTATCGCACAACTCCCTAGATACACTGTCCCACTCATGGGCGAATCCCCGCAGACCGTGGAGCATGATGATAGGACGGGATTCTCGGTTACCCCAATCCAAATAGTGAAGGCGCAGCCCGTTCACTGAGACGAACTTGTCGATTCCGGTTGCTTGAGTAGCCACGTTTTTCCTCCTGTTAGCTGGGTGGTGGGCCTCTTTTTCCCTTGATAGCGGAGCCTTCGGCAAAGGCAGGCTCTATTCGCGCTAGCTGCCGCTCTTCTACGGAGTAACGGGAGTGGCTTTAGCTTGACGGCAAGGGCGCCCACCGTCAGGCTAGGTCCGGCCCGCGAGCTTTCGTCCCTGATCTAGGACAGCGAAAGAACGGGATGGCCCCGGCATCAAGAAACGGAACCCCTGAGAGATCAGCCTCTCGATGTTATTGGCATCCGGGTGAGGGTGGCCACAGGGTACGTTGTGCTCCTTGCATATGTTTAGCACGGTTCTGATGGCGTCGGCCACTACCGGGTGCTCGTACTGCCTCGGATGCCCCAACTCCTGGCTCAGGTCCCCTTCGCCTATGAGAACCACCCCTATACCTGGTACCTCCTTCAGTATCTTTGGGAGGTTCTCAATAGCACGGACCTCTTCGCACTGGATGATCACTAGTATCTCCCCCTGGGGCGCCAGGGGCCAGACATCTGCCCGGGCGTAGTATTCCATCTGGGTAAGCCCCCAATATCGAGCGGCACGAGCAGGAGCATCACCTCGGACGCCTGGAGGGTCATAGAGAAGAGCGTCTTTCAGGCGAGGATAACGGCAGGCGCCAACGGCGTTGCGTGCCTCCTCCACACTGCTCACGTGGGGGAAGACGATGCCGTACACCCCAAGGTCCAGCACCTGCTTGGCCAGCCATTGGTTCATCTCCCCGCCGTTTGGGGGGATGCGCACCATAGGGGTCACCGCTGGGGACAGGGTCCTGCGGTCCACGATCTGACGGCGGTCAAGCAAGTACTGGAGACAGTCTCGCAAAGTCGGGCCGCTGAAAGGGCTGTGCTCCATTTCGAAGACCACGCCGTCGCATGCCGAGGTGGCTATCATTGCAGCGCTTTCAATATCGGAGGGGCTGAAGGGAGCAAAGGCGGTACCTCCCTCTTCCAGGACTTTGATGACACCATTTAGGCGAGGAAGGTTAGCCATACTCAACTCCTTTGGCGAAAGCTGCAGGACATAGGGTACTGCCCTCCACTTGACCTGAGCAGGTTGCCAATATGGTATCACACCTTTCAAATCTGGTGAGGTTCCTGTGTCCGCTGTGTGGTAGTTCTATGACTCTGTCACCCATCAACGTTTCTGTGAAAATGTCACCTTATGAAAAAGGAGACAGTTTCATTGAACGCGAAGGAGCAACAGCGACTGATGGTATTGAACCAGGTTCTGCGAAGAGAGA
>JAUSCR010000017.1 GCA_030651175.1 Dehalococcoidia bacterium | reverse complement strand
GGCGCTGCCCCACGCTCAGGTTGACACCTCTTTCCTGCAAGACGGTGTCGTACCCGTGGTCCAGCTTCATGATAAAGTCGTGGGCTCCCACGGCCTTGGCTGCGGCAACCACCTTTTCCATGGGCGCTTCCGTATGCCGATACTTGATGTTGTCCGCCACCGATACAGAGAAAAGGAACGGTTCCTGGAGGACCATGCTCATCTGGCGGGCCAGGGAGTCCCGTACCACCTCCCGGATGTCGTGGCCATCCACTGTAATGCGGCCGCTCCCAACGTCGTAGAAGCGGGCCAGGAGCGACACCATCGTGGTCTTTCCAGCGCCTGTAGGGCCTACCAGCGCCACGGTCTGGCCAGGCCGGATATGCAGGCTGACATCTTGGATGACCGGCACATCTGGAAGGTAGTGGAATGAGACGTTTTCGTACTGGATTTCCCCCTGGAGAGTGGGAAGCTCAGGCGCATTCGGACGGTCCTCCACCTCGGGCTTTACGTCCAGCAACTGGAAGATGCGAACGCCGGAGGTCATGGCGCGCTGGAACTGGGTGTACTGCATTGTCAGGTTGCGAATTGGGTCAAAGAAGCGCTGGACGTACATGGCGAAACCGATGAGAGCGCCGGGCATAAGCTCGCCGTTGAGCGCCATGGTGCCGCCTACGACCACCAACAGAGCTAGCGCCGCCGCTGTCACCAGGTCTACGGTGGGCATTAGGAACGCCGAAAGGCGTATTGCTCCCAGGTTGGCATCCAAGTTAGCCTGGTTCAACTGGTCGAACTGCCTTAGGTTTATCTCTTCCCGGTTGAGGCTTTGGACTACACGCACGCCTGAGATGTTCTGCTGGAGCCGGGAGTTGACGGCGGAGATGGCGTTGCGTACCCGGACAAAGGCACTCTTGGCGGTCCGCTGCCATACGGCCATTATGAGTAGGAGTATAGGTATGACTACTAAGGTGACTGCGGCCAGTTTCAGGTTCATGGAGGCCATCATCATCACTATGCCAGCCAGGCTAAGAAGGTCTCCCAGAGTGAGAATCACCATGGGCAGGAACTCTTCAAGCTGGTCAACGTCGTTCTGGATACGGCTCATGATACGCCCCACCTCGTTCCTATCGAAGAAGGGCACCGATAGCCTCTGGAGGTGGTCGAACATGTCGGTCCGCAGCTTGTAAAGGACCTCTTCGCTTATCTTGGCCAGAAGGCGCAAGTGGGTATAGTTCACAGCGTAGTTGATGAGCAAGATTCCGGCCAGGAAAAGAGCGGCCCGGCCAAGACCGTCCAGGTCTTTGCCTATTACATAGGTGTCTATTGCGCCGCCGATGAGCCTGGGAATGAAGACCATTGTGGCGGTGTATACCAGCATTGCCGCCGTGGCGACCAGTAGCAAGCCCAAGCGGGGTCTGAGGTAGGGGAGCAGCCGCCTGACTACCTGGTGGTTGTAGATCTGGCCTAGCTCCTCGTCATCGAGGGCGTCGTACCACCCTCCGCCGATCCACATTACAGGTTCTCCATTGGGCTGGCGGTAGCCACTTCTACAGGTAATGCGGCCTGGTGGTCTTCCTGCGAAGCGCCGTTGGCGGGCGTGGCTTCCTGAGGTCTAAGCTGAAGCTCGTAGACCTCCTGGTACGGCCCCGGCTGGCTCAGCAGCTCCTGGTGCGTCCCTCTTTGGACAATCTGCCCCTCTCTCAGGACCAGGATGAGGTTGGCGCTCTTGACAGTGCTGAGCCTGTGGGCGATTACGAAGGTAGTGCGCCCCTTCATCACCTCCACCAATGCCCGGCGAATGAGGTGCTCCGTCTCAGTGTCCACGCTGGAGGTGGAGTCGTCCAGGATGAGGATGGGGGGGTCCAGCAGTATGGTGCGTGCGATAGCCAGCCGCTGGCGCTGGCCTCCTGAGAGGGTTATCCCTCGCTCTCCCACCCAGGTATCATAGCCATTGGGGAGCGAGAGTATGAAGTCGTGGAGCTGGGCTATCTCGGCGGCGCGGACAATCTGTTCGGAGGAAGCGCCCACTGCGCCATATGCGATGTTATCCCTTATGGTGGATGTGAAAAGGAACACATCCTGTTGCACAATCCCTATGTTCGCCCGGAGAGAGGCCAGGGTAGCGTCCCGTATATCAATGCCGTCAATTGTAACCCTGCCTGCCGTCACGTCGTAGAAGCGGGGAAGCAGGTGGCCTATGGTGCTTTTGCCGCTGCCTGGCGCTCCCACAAGGGCAATGACATTTGTCGGCTCCGCTTCGAATGTTATGTGATTGAGGACAGGCGATATGGTGTCATAGCCAAATGAGACGTCCTCGAACCGGACATGGCCTTGGACCCTGGGCAGCGCCACGGCGTTTTTCCTCTCCTGCACCGGCGACTCGGCATCCAGGGTGGCAAAGATGCGCTGCCCGCAGGAGATGGCCCTGGAGAAAGAGTTGACTATCCAGGCAGCCGTGCGCACAGGCATGGCCAGCAACCCCATGTAGAAGATGAACTGCGCCAGCTCCCCGGGGGTCATTGTGCCTTGGATTACATAACGGCCACCCACATACAGGATCATGAGTGTGGTGCCCAGATGGAAGAGGGTCATCATTCCACCGTTGGACGCCTGCAACATCTCGGCACGGTAGGAGTGAGCGAAGATGTTGGCGGCCCGGTGGTAGAACTTGCGCCGTTCGTATTCATCCGCGGCGAATGCCTTGACCACGCGCTGCCCAACCAGGTTCTCCTGGAGGACGGTGGTCATGTGACCCGCCTCATCCTCAATGGCCAGCCACTCTTTCCTAAGGCGCAGCACCAGGTACCCTCCGCGCCATATGACAAAGGGGACCAGGGCCAGGCTTAATAGCGCAAGCTGCCGGTTGAGCAGGAACATCATTGCCCCAACGCCAACCACCAGCGAAGCCATGTACACCGAGCGAATGAGGCCGGTTTGAACGAACATCCGGGCTCCATCCACGTCGGCGGTGGCCTTGGACATGAGATTGCCGGTCTGCTCCTTGTCGTGGAAGGCAAAGCTCATACGCTGGAGGTGGTCGTAGAACTCGTTGCGGAGGTCGTAGGCCACCCGCTGTCCCAGGGACTCACCCAGGTACTGCTGGCCAAAGGCGCAGATGCCCCGGAGCAAGCTGACGACAAGGATGGCCCCAGCCAGGTAAAGGAGCCTGGCCTGATCGCCTGCCGAGAGCACGGTGTCTATGGCGTTGCCCAGGAGCTTTGGGATCACCAGCGAAAAGGCGGATACGCCCAGCACCGAAAGGTAGGCCAGGGCTAGCCTAACCCTGTACCTGGTCGCTCGTTTGGCTATGCGCCAGATAATTCGCATGCGGTTTCCTACATATATCCTAGCAGGCTGCCAAATATCCTAGCAGGCTGCCAAAAAACTCCTTCGACCATCCCCTCCGACTTCGTCGAGAGTCTCGATGGCTCCGCCATCGGACATGCCCCCTTTCCTTCGCTACGCTCAAGGATAGGCTCTAGCCAGGAAGGGGGTTGGAAATATATCTGGGGGACACCCCCAGTCCCCCACTCCTTCGGCTTCGCTCAGGACAGGCTCCGGGGCTTTGCCCCTCTGGACTCCTCTTTTTCAGCGGCCTGCTTGTGCCGCCACGGACATGGCGGTTTCAGGTGGCGGCTGAACAGAAAAGTATATCATCAGTGCCGTAGCAGCACACAAGAATTGTATTCCTCAGATTGGGGCACGCGCAAACGGTTTGGCGTGGATGGGTTGCTAAACGTAGGGGCATGGCATGCCGTGCCCCTACATCAGCGCCTCCGGCCCCAGGTGCTCCTCCAGCAAACGCTGCGCCTCAGCAAGGCGCTCTTGTGGGACCATCAGGCGGCACGGAGCGTTGGATACCCCAAGGTAGGAGGCGGTGTCGCCCGCTCGAATCACCGATGGTATGCCTTCGCCGCGCAGCAACTCTTGCCACATCTCAGCGGTGAGCTGGTCAGGAGCTGTGGTCAGATATGCCAGGCGAGGGTGAGCAGGCATGGGGTAAACCCTCACCCCCTGTATCCCCCTCTCCCTTGCAAGGGAGAGGGGGAGGAAATTGAATCTGGGGGACACCCCCAGACCCCCGCCCCTTCGGCTTCGCTCAGGGCAAGCTCCGGGGGTTCCACCCCCTCTGGACTCCCCCAGAAGCACATTTCCGAACAGCTTGTAGCAAGACGGGACACTATGCCACCCTTAGCCGGCCCGGGCCAATGAGGGCGGCGACCCGCTCCTCCAACTCTGGGCAGAACTGGGTGCTCACCAGGGGCATCTCCAGGCGGGTGGTCTGGCCGTTGCTGAGCAGTTCCAACTGCACGGCATCCTGGCCAGGAAACTCAAGCAAAAGCTGCATGGCCGAGCGGAGCCTGTACGTGTCCTCTTCTGCGTTGCCGGTGTCCGCCAGGTTGATGACCACCGTCCGCCTGGGAGTGCCCTGGCCGTTTCCATTCCCGTTTTTCTTTCGCGCTCCATTGATGGTACCGTTGCCATTTACCCGCGGCGCCTCTCTTGCGGCAGAAGGTAGCAGGGAGCGAAGTTGAGCTGGCTGACCTTGCCTGGGAGGCGGCACTTCAAGAGAAGGCGAGGACATCAAAGGGGCTGGCTGGGGAACATGGTCAGGGGCGACCTTTGGCTCTACAGGCTCTGTGGGGATGGTGTAGACCCTGGCCTCATCCACCTGCACGGATAGCTGGCCTTCACGGCTCTTCACCTTGCCCGCCACTTGTAGTAGCGCACCCTCTCTCCATATCTCCGGGGCGCGTTCATATACCGCTCGCCACGCCGCCACTTCAACACTACCCCCCAGGAACCTTAGCGACGCGGTGACGGAAGGCCGTCGTCCCGCGGGGGCGGTGTTGATCGAGATGCCAGTCACCACTCCCCGCAGGTCCACCTTCTGGTCCACGGCGTCCTCTAACCCCTCGCGGGACATAACGAAGGTGCTATTGGGATCCAAAGCAAGGGCGAACAATGGGTTGGCGAAGACCTGTCCGCCTAGCAGTTCCTCCTCCCACTCCTGCTTCTCCCGGGCGGTGGCGTCTGGCGCTGCGACCAACTCCAGGTTGCCCATGGGAGCAGCTACGGACTCTCCAAACATGTCGAACATGGTGGTCTGGCCCGACTGCTGCCGGCGGCTCTCCTGTTGAGCTATGGAAAGGATGCGGTCCGCGCTGGCTAGCAAAGACCCACGGGGACCGAAGCCGTCCAGAGCGCCCACCTTGATCAGGCTTTCCAGGGCACGCCGGTTGACCGAACTGAGGTCCGCTTTGCGGCAAAGCTCTTCCAGTGTGTGGAAGGGGCCGCCAGCCTTCACCGACTGCACCAGGGCCTCTATGCCCCCGGCGCCAACGTGCTTGATGGCCCCCAGCCCGAAACGTATTGCCGGCCTGCCCTCCGAGTCCTGGTCTATGGTGTAGGATACGTCGCTTCGGTTGATGTCTGGTGGCAATACCTTGATCTTCAGCCTGAGGCACTCATCCACGGCGGCAGGTGTCTTTTCCAGGTTGCCCATATAAGAGTTCAGCAGCGCGGTCATGTAGTCCACCGGGTAGTTCGCCTTGAAGTAGGCCGTCCAGTAGGCGATGAGGGCGTAGCTTACGCTGTGGGCTTTGTTGAAGGCATATCCAGCGAACGGTTCTATGAGCGCAAACACCTCATCCGCCAGCTCCTGGCTGTACCCCTTGCCCAGAGCGCCCTTGATGAACCGCTGACGCTCCTCCTGCATTATGGCATGCACCTTCTTGCCCATGGCCTTGCGCACTATGTCCGCCTCACCCAGGCTGTACCCCGCCAGGGCCTGCACAATGAGGAGCACCTGGTCCTGGTAAACGATGACGCCATAGGTCTCCTCCAGGATGTCTTTCAGCACCGGATGGGGATACCGTACCTGGGCCCTCCCATGCTTGGCATTTATGAATGTCTCTATGTGCTCCATAGGCCCGGGCCGGTAGAGGGCGATCATAGCTGATATGTCTAGCAGCGACGACGGTTTCAGCTCCTTGATGTGACGGCGCATGCCGGAGCTTTCCAGCTGAAAGACGCCCGTGGTCTCGCCGGAGGAGAGCAGTTGGAATGTCTTGGCGTTGTCCAGTGGGATCTGGTGGAGGTCCAGACGCTCTCCACGGTGGTCGGCTATAACTCGAATAGTCCTGTCCAGGATGGAAAGGTTAGCCAGGCCCAGGAAGTCCATTTTCAGCAGCCCCAGCTTGGCTATGGGTTCCATGGAGAACTGCGTCATGGCCACGTCACCGTCGTCGCCCTTGATGGGGCGCTGCAATGGGACGTAGTGGGCAAGTGGTTCTTTGGAGATCAGAACACCGGCGGCGTGAGTGCTGGCGTGGCGCACCACCCCTTCCAGGCGCTTGGCGTTATCAATGAGGCCCTTTAGAACGTCGTCGGCCTGGTACACCTCTTTTAGCTCAGGCACGGTCTCCAGAGCCTCATCCAGTGTGCGTGCCTTGAAAGGCACCAGGCGGGCCACCCGGTCTACGTCAGCGTAGGAGAGGGCCAGGGCGCGGCCCGTGTCCCGCAGCGCCGCCTTGGGCCCCATGGTGCCGAATGTGATGATCTGGGCCACATGGTCTTGCCCGTACTTTCCCATGACGTACTTCAGAACCTCGTCCCGGCGGTCGTCCTGGAAGTCCATGTCTATATCCGGCATCTCCTTGCGTTCCACGTTAAGGAAACGCTCGAACACAAGGCGATAATACAGAGGGTCTATGTCCGTTACACCCAGGGCGTACAGGGCCAGGCTGGCGGCGGCGCTGCCCCTCACTCCGAAAAGGATGCCCTTGTCACGGGTGAAGGCGGCTATGTCCCACACCACCAGGAAGTAGTTGGCAAAGTTGGTCTGGCGTATCACATCCATCTCGTAGCGCAGCCGCGTGTGATACTCAGCGCTGGCAGATGGCAGGCGCTTTGCCAGCCCTTCCCAGCACAGCTTTTCCAGGTACTCCTCTGAGGCCATACCACCGGGCGGCGTGTACTCAGGCAAGTGGTGGTGGGAGAAGTCCATCTCCACGTTACATTGATCGGCGATGCGGCGGGTGTTCTGGTACGCCTCCGGCAATTCCGGGAATAGCGCCGCCATCTCCTTCGAGGAGCGGAGGTAGTAGGAGTCGTCCTCCATGCGCAGGCGCTTAGCGTCGTTTATGTTGGTGTTGGTCTGGATGCAGATGAGCAGGTCTTGAATCGGGGCGTCCTCACGGTGGACGTAGTGGCAGTCGTTGGTGAGGACCAGTGGGATGCCCGTTTCACGGCTCAGGGGCACCAGGGCGCGGTTCAGCGGCTCCAGCTCTGGGACGTGCTGATGGTGCTGAAGCTCCAGGTAGAAGTCTCCGAACACCTCCTTGTACCATCGGGCGCGCTTCCTGGCCTCATCCAGGTTGCCCTGGATGATGAGGCGTGGGACCTCAG
>JAUSCR010000109.1 GCA_030651175.1 Dehalococcoidia bacterium | reverse complement strand
TAATACCTCCTCGTGCTTTCATAACCTTCCCCCTTCCTGGCCAGGAAGGGGGAAGGTTATGAAAGCACGAGGAGGTATTACCATGTGGAAACGAAAGTGGGTCGTCATAGCGGGTCTGGTAGCTCTAACAGCCATCGCCCTGGGCCTGGTGGCGGCTGCACCGGCAGATGCCGGCCCGCCGGACCCTGGCCCGTTACCTCCGGGCCTCGCGGCGAAGGTGTTCATCCACTACGATAACGGGCACGGGCCGGGCGTTGACAAGACCAGCGCTGCGGTATGCTCCGACACTGGCGCCGCTATATGTGACGACTATGCCATAGGTACGACCAGCGGCGGTTTGCGCATCAAGTGGGCCGATCCCACTGGTGGAGGGGTGGGCATCCCCTACTATGTGAACCTTAACTACAGCACCAAGAAGAGTCCAAACCTTATTGGCACTGCCGCCGTGGCAGCCATTGAGGCCAGCTTTGCGGTCTGGGAAGCAGCCAGCGATGCCGGGCTCAACTACACCAACGAAGGCCTTACCAGTAACCGCGTTGGTGTGCTGGACGGCAAGAATGTGGTGGGTTGGAAGGGAATGAACCCTGGGATACTGGCGGTGACCACCACGTGGTACTACACGAACACTGGTAAGATCGCTGAGACAGACATGGCCTTCAACAGTAACTACTCGTGGACCTACACGGTCCCAGTGTGCAACAGTGACGGGATCCCTGCATGCAATCCCGCCACCTATGAAGACCCAGCCAACTCAGGGGTGGCTAATACCGTGGATTTGCGCAACATTGCCACCCATGAGGCCGGGCACACCCTGATGCTCCTGGACCTCTACGCCTCTAACGAGCAGAACCTGACGATGTACGGCTACGGAGCGTACGCCCAGTTGAAGAAGGATACCCTGGCCCTGGGGGATGACCTCGGAGTAAAGGCCATCTACCCGTAGCAGAGTAGTGGCCGTCGACCAAGGTCGGCACCCCCTTTTTCGTTGTCACCATTTGCCGAGCACGTAAAAATGATCGAGAGGCCCGTGGCCAGAGCCTATGGTCAGGTTGGTGCGGATGGCTTCAGTGACGTAGGTCTTTGCCTCTAAGTCGTGTCAAAACAATCGTTTTCAAGGCACCAAAACGATTACCTTTTGGGCCCGGGATATGGGTAGTTGTGAGCATCGCCGATAGCGTAGGCTGAGGCGCGGACCTCCATTTCCTGCTCGACGTGGGACACGCGATGCTGTAGTGGTTATTAAACTACGCAGCCACGCTCATGAGACTGAGCGTTACTGACGCGCCAGCAATAGCCATCGCCTCCGCCGTCGGCTCATCCACGCACTCCAGCCCCATCTGTGGTTCGCAGCGCGACGAGTCGGCGCGCTATTTCATGGGGACACAATTCCGCACCGGCCCGGAGCCGGAACACTGTTTGGCATCACTGACGAGAAAGGTAACTATCCACACCCCGCACGAAATCCCAAATGTCGCCCGTGCACTGGCCCTTTGACAAGATGCGCAAAGCCGCTGCGTTGGCCCATGCCGATTTGTTGGCCTTCGACTCTGGGATATTCTCGTTCGCTAGCCAGTCCTCCAACTCACCCACGGGCACCAGGAACACCCCTGCTATTCTCAGGTCCTCAAGGAGCTTGTTGATGGCTTGACGAATGTCGTCAGGGAGGGTGGACACCCGCGTTTGCGTGAGTCGCCTCAGGTGGTCGAGCTTCTGAGATATCTTGTTGATTTCCTTGCGGATTTCGATGTCACCATCATTCGTCCAGTTGGCCCAGTTGGTGGGTGCCTCTAGAATCCGACGCAAGCCTTGTCGTATCTCGGCCTCCATAACGGCAGGCGGCAGGGCCCGGATGAGCTCCATTATCCGATATGCCTCGGCTTTGAGGGCATCCGCGTTGGCAGGCGTGGTCATAACGTACAGTACGCGCCCAAGTTGCGCAGGATCTGCAAGGATGTCCAGATCGGTGATAACGGCAATAGGGACGCTTAGCGCCTTATACAGCCTACATATGTCGGGAATTCCGCCGGTTCCTCCCACGGTGGTAAAGTGGACGTCCTGCCGTAGGTCGTCGGCAAGTGTTTCCCACACCGTCTGGTATAAAAGACGATCGCCCTCGGCTTCGACGACGACGACTGACTCAGCGAATATGCCGTCAAGAACCGACTCGGCGCGAACCGTAGGCTTGGCTATCGCTTCCATGAGGGTGAAAGCGGGGAGCAGATGCGCCTGGAATGCTCCCTGTCGCCGCGTAAGGCGCACGACCTGGATATCCTTGCCGGTACTGAGCGCACCACGGAGAACCTCGCTGCTATGAGTGGCCACGAAAGTGGCGGTGTCAAGGGATGAGCCCTGCACTCCAATGAAGCGGCCCAAGTTATGGGCCTGCGGCGGGTGCAGGCACATCTCAGGCTCGTCTATGAGACATATAGGGCGACGCCCAAGCAGCAGCGCCACCGCCGTGGCAACGTATGACCTCAGTCCGTCACCCTCGGTCTCAATGGTTCGATATTGGGCCATTTTTGTATGGGATAGGCGGTCCTCGGCTGAGGGCAACTCGGGTTGGTCACTATAGCGGAAGCACAGTACGGTTCCTTGTGTATGGTCAAGCCAGACACCTTTGTTAAAGCTCTTCAGCAATTCATCCGAAAGCTTCTTTTTTGCGTTATCGTTGAGGTATAGCGCATGGAGATCATTCGCCACTGGGTTGTTCTGGAAGTCTATGACCCCAACTTGATTCAGCGACATGAGCCGACGTTCTAGGAAGAGAGCCGTGACAAGCAACCGGCCGAAACGCTGGAGGAATATGTCGGGCTGCCCGTTAATCCCATCTTGCCTCTCTGCGTTTTGTTTGTGCCACGTTCGCGCCTGGTCAATCGTGAAGTCGTCCGCGATGGCTTGGCCTGTTCCTAGGTACGTCGTCAGCGCGCGCAATTTCTCGTTGCCAGCATTGTCCAAATGCGTATCGAAGTACCCCTCTGACTTGAGGCATTCCATCAGTGGCCCAAACTCCGGCTTGTTTAGAAGAACCTCCTTGGCAACGATGAGTTTCCGCGGATCACCACTCAATCGAGCATATAGGTCCTTCAAGAACTGGCTTTTCCCAGAGGAGTTGGGGCCAACGATGATGGTCAGACCTGAGCAACGTAGGTCGGCAATTCCTGGGAGTTCGACACGTGCGAGTGGCTTGAAATCGGACAGATGATTCATTCGACTGCCCCCTCGTCCTGGATATTTGCTAGGCCACCGCAGGAGCCTCGATCTCATGGTATTGAGAAGTCCCATACACTCCGCATCGCGTCCCTGTTGACTGGGGTGGACCCACTCAGTTGGACAGGGGAAAGGCCGAAATACGAGAGGGGCCCGCTGTACCCCTGGAGTCTACCACGTATGCCTTCTCTGAGCACCTTCTCCGCTGGTTTCCGGGGTGCCTCTGCGTGACCAGTGAACTCGCGCGCCCGAGTCCGGTGGCCCATGGCTTGGTGAGGCCGATGGATGTTATACAACCCGAAATAGGCGTCGAGGCCGGCCTTTCGGCCATGGCCTGCTCACCCTTGAGGGCTTCCATGGCCACCTTGGCTTTGAACGACGAACTGTGGTTCCTCCATCCCCGTTTCATGTCCTGCTCCTCCTTTTCCGCTGCTGAGATTCCAGGAGCAGGACCCTCGCTTAGCCACCTGTCCAGTTCTTGGGGTCCATCTAGATTTGCACAAAAAGTGACGCCTGCACAAAAAGTCAGCGCTCTGCACAAAAAGCTAGTGGTTTGCACTGAGAGCCGCGAATACACCGACTAAACCTGTCAGAACACCTACGAGTCCAGTGACGGCACCTATAAGTGGCAACCATGCTAACCTCTCATCGCGTCGGTCTTTGACCTCCTGCCTAATTATTTTACGGATTGCAGTAATGCTTTCATCAGTCATATGGGACAGACCCGTTGACTCGCTTTGCTCCCAAGAACCACGAAAGGGTAGATCAAGCTGTATTGCTTGCCTTTCAAGTTTTGCGGTTACATGCCTTCTTATGTCGTCGCGGCATTCTCGTATTTCGTCCATCGCCTCAGATGCGAGCGATTCCAATTCACGAGCGGGCTTACCTTGCTGCTTGGCCTCTCTTCTCCGTTTAACCCAATAATACTGAGTCTTATTTAGTTTTCTGCAGAGTCTCCATCGGGCAAACATTGACCACTACCTCCAGGATTACGGCAATCTGCGTGGATACCAAAGGCCGACAATAACCCAGTTGTTGGGATGGCCATGGACGGTGCCTACATAAAAGTGGGTGTCGTTCTTTTCTTTCATCTCTCGTTCATACTTGTTGCGGAAAGCCGATTCCCATTTATCCCGATATTTCCGTGACCACTGTCGGTAGGATTCTGACATCTCCCAATCAGTGCAAGACATCTTATGTCCTCCACAATCGGGATCATCACAGCGGTAGTCGTAGTAGAAAGTGTAGGGGATTTTCTGTAAAGGTTGGCGTGTTCCGTTATCAATAAACCGTAGCTGAGCCATCCGCGCCAAATCTGCCGTAGTCCATTCTTCCTGAGTCGGCTCTATTCTCAGCCGCTCAATTGACCCTGGGTGCACTATACCGAGAGTCGGGAAACCATTAGCATCGCGATCTGCCCTAAGTTGGCACATTGACTTTGCCATAAGATGGCTGATAAGAGACTTCCTGGTGGCCCATCCCTTGTCAGGCCTCACCTCTTCCACAACACGTATGGAATCAATGTCTACGTTGTAGCTCTCTGGGCGAATGTCGCTCTCAGCCTTTTTCACGCGGGCCTCTATCCACTGATATTTGCTGAATTTACTTGGGTCATCTAATAGCCGGTAAGGGATGGGGAACAGTCGAATCCACTCCCCTGCGGATGTGATGCCAGCGGCGCACACCACCTCCCCGCCCTTCCAGGCAGGGGTGGGGTATGTCTTAACTGTGATTAACACCCGCTTCGTCATCCATTGATCCAGCATCGTTCACCTCAGTGATGGACATCACAGGTCGAAACCATGAAGCCCCTTGCGTTCCAGGGCTAGGGCTAGCCTGTGACGGTGACAAGCCGTCGGGTCCGCCTCTACGCACAATAATGCAACTGGATGCTCCGCCGCATTGAAAAAGTCGTGGAGGTTCCTGATGAACTTTGCCACGACGTTTGCATCGTACCAAAGCCAAATATCGTCTCTATTGGCTTTTCCTATTGAGCTTGCACGCACTTCTCGCGGGACGCCTAGCAACGGCCTATGAATATACTGAACGCCGGATCCTTCCAATGCGCCGCGGAGATTGGATTTACTGAACTCTGGCTTGTACATGCTGACCGGATATTGGCGGACATCAACGACGGTGGATACACCGGCATTGCGAATAAGTTCAACAAACGTGGTGATATCACGACCAGAATAACCAATGGTATAAAAGTCGGCGTGCTGCTTAGCTCGCTCTTTGTTCCATCGGGCCTTATTAAGACTCTGGACTGTAGCGGAGTCATGCGGAAGTTTCAGCGATAATCCTAGTGGCACGGGATAGCCACCTCCTAGCGCAATGTCCAGAGGATTATACCTCGACTGTCACGTTCTCTGACTAGACCGATATCTTCCTCCAGTCGTCGCACCCACTGATTGTTCGGCAACGCTTGAGGCAGGCCCGTCTGCGTTCGTATCTCAGTCCAACTCATCGGGCTTTCTGCTTTGCCTAATGCCTGCTTGATCTTGTCGCGGAATTCTTCATAAGTAGTAGCCGTTCCCTTTTTTGGAGTGTCCCACCACGCACTGTGACACTTCGGGCAGACTTTGGGGTCTTTGACATCGCCACGTGGTAGCCATTCATAACCACACCGGTCACACCGATAGCCCATAACGGTTATTGGGACTCTTGCCAAAGCCAACCTCCTAAACGGTACCTCTTTTCCGAATATAGTCTTTTAGAATAACACAGTCAAGAGTTGACAAGCCAATGATTTTAGAACAATATATTCCTAACAGAACATCACTGGAGGAACCCATGGAAGACAGAGAGCTAAAGGGACTACAAATCGCAGCGGTCTGCAAGATTGCCAAGAAGGAAGGCTGCTGGCAGGTTCCTTCCCAGACTGGGAATGGCACGTATCAGGTGAACCTCCAGAAGGGTTTGATTTTGGCTACCCCGTGTGGGTTCGAATCCCCTATGGTGGGGCTTAGCGGACAGTACTCGAACTTTTTGCGGCCTGATCTTGTGCCTAGGCTGAGGCAACTCTTGTTTCGCCCTTAATCTGGTCGCAGCTTGAAAGGCCACAGTCCGATCCTAGGTCGGTGGCATTTCAACATAATAGACTTCCGATGTGGGCGAACGTTGAGTCCTACATTTATTTCTACTCAGACATCGCCAGGAAATCTTCAAACTCTTCATTCGTGTACCCTACGAAAACGGCCCAGTCATAGAGGAGTTCCATTACGTCAATCAGAGACGCATCGTCCCCGTCCGCCGCCGAATTAATGCCGTCACTCAAGTAGATATGCCCGCCTTGCTCGAAGGCATGTAGGGGAACATCACCGAGCACCCGAGCGATCTCGGCATTTATCTCGGCAACGTTCATGGCGCGCCCGTGCGAAGACTCCGGGCGGGTTTGAGCTTCTTCATCAACAACCCCTTTGGCATCTAGTTGAACGGCGCTTATTGTGATGCGCCCCATGCCTTGTTCACGCGCCATCTGCCGCGACTGGAGAACAGCTTTGGCCGCTGTCGGTGCATCTACCCTGAATTCAACCGGCCTCCCTTTGCTGAATCCAATGATGTTGTAGCTTGCCATACTTGTGTACCCAGTTTCTGTGATGCCCTTATGCTGCCCCAACAAACTGGGTGAGTCAAGTCTTTGGTCATATTTAGAAGCAACGATAGACAGACGGCACCAAGCAGGCACACATAGACAATGATAGACGATAAGCGTATGAGTCCTAAAAACGTTGGGGCTACCGCCAGCCCATGCTCTTGGCACAAGGGCGCAGCTTTTCCTCCAGCGCTGGCTTGCGGGAACATCTGGATGTAGTAGAATACGCCCAAGATTTAAGAACCAAGGTTTTGGAGTGAGATGGTTGCAGTTCTGCCGCAAACCGAGGCCATGCGCCCGGCCCAACTTGATGCCGTGACGGTAGAGAAAGGCCCAAAGGGTCGTGTGGTGAAGTGCTTCTGTGACCAGGAAGTCTCGCGCTCAGTCGTCCCGCACTTTAAGGCTAAACACCCCACTGAATGGCAGGAGTGGACGGAGACCTTTGTCACGCTTCGAGGCCAAGGCTGGCCTCTCAAGCGAATCATGCGGTTATTCTGTGCTGGCAACGGCCCCCTTCTTTTCTCTTGGACGGTGATAGAGAGGGCCATCCGACAGGACGTAGAAGCAGGAAAGCTGGCGTACACGCCCCCACCGCACCGAGGCATAAAACGCTGGGCGCCAGAGAAGTTTGAACTAGAGCGGACAACCATATGGGATTTCCCGCGCAGAGGTAACTGGGCAGTACACTCAGGGGACTACCGGGGCAACTGGCCTCCTCAGATTCCTCGCAACCTGATTGAGCGGTATACACAACCGGGAGACCTGGTGGTAGATGCCTTCGCAGGAGGAGGCACAACGCTGATAGAGGCGTGGTTGCTTGGGCGGCCCAGCATTGGTCTAGATCTCAGCAAACTTGCCATCCAGACCGTACATGCCAAGTTAAAGGAGATGGAACGATTAGCAGTCGAAGATGGCTCAGTGCAGCTAAACCGAGATTACCGGCCCAAAGTCTTGAGGGCCAATGCCCTGAGATTGAGTACAGTGCTGGCTTCAAAGGGTATCCACCCTAGTAGCGTAAAACTCATCTGCGCCCATCCTCCATATTTAGACTCGCTTCAGTACACGACAGACAATGAGGACGATCTGGCTTTGATACATGACCCCACGGTCTTTTGCCAAAGAATATTTGAGTTCGCACGCGAGGCCCGGGCAGTTTTGGCCCCCGAGGGGGTCTGCGCAGTCTTGATTGGCGACGTCCGCAAGAAAGGAAGGACGTTTCCGCTGGGACTAAGAACACTAGACAGTTTCCTAGCCGCGGGTTTTGTCCTAGATACGATTGTGGTGAAGACACAACACAGGGACAGGTCATCGGAGTTCTATTTTAGCCAGAACAACGGCGAAATGCTGATGGCACACGAGTACCTGTTTATCCTGCATAGGAATTCTGAGGCTACATCGAAAGGATGACCGTGGGCTTCAGGGTGGTACGCAATGTATGGGGCGTGGATACACCTGAGGCCTCTAGCACTCGTCTAGCCTGGCAGAATCGATAACAATAGTTCGGAGGACACAACATGCACTGGAAGCAGTTGCTCAAAGTACTTAAGGAGAAAAAGGTCGAATTCTTAATATGGATGTTGGCTAACCTGGGTGGTGTAGCAGTCTCCTTCGCTGCCTCTTCGACAATCTGGCTTCTATATCGGGATTTTCCAGTGTTCCTCTTTGGACCGGAGGTATTCTTGGTCATGGGAACTATCTCGCTCGCTGTAGCTGGCGTATCATACCTATCCATTCAACGCGGTCCATCTTGGATCCCGTCCCCCTTGCTCTCCCTATCGTGGCCTTTCCTGGCTATGGGTGTGTACGGCTTCGTTGTCGCGATGGGAGTCATGAAGCCGACCATCAACGGGATACAACTCTGGGTGATCGCAGTTCTGATTGCATTGCTTTGTTGGCTGTGGGCCTCACTCACCTGGCTCCATGAGAGAGGAATCGCCACGGATTACGCGCAAGGCGAACCCCATAGGCCAGGCGCCTCGTCGACTGGTTTACAGCAGGCCGCTGCCCAACTCCCCAAGATAGAATCTGGGGATAATCAATAAGGGTATCTGGTAGGAGGTCGCGCATGGTAGGAACCGAAGGAAACGCAATTAAGATTCCTGTCATAAGGGTGCGCCAACCGATTGGCGACCTATATGTAGGTGTGCTAAGAGGCAAGGATCTCTATGACATCGCGAAGGTAGATCGGCTCCGTCTCGAATCACTAGAAATACCTAAATATGCTGGCTTTCAACGAGCACTGGTTCCTCAACGAGTTGCAGCAATCCGTGACTATCTTCGTACACCAAATAGCACATTGCCAAACGCAATAATTATGTCCCTCGACTCGGAGCACATTCTTAACTGGCAGGACTTTCAAGACGACGCAACAGTCACGACTTTGGAGATTGAGCGTGTACCAGAAGCTGCAACCATTATCGATGGTCAACATCGAGCGGCGGCGCTGGACGCGGCACCTCCAGAACTGGAAGTCATCGTGTCAATTTTCGTTGACCTTGAGATGGTCGAACAGGCCGCAATTTTCGCCAAAATCAATAGCACTCAAAAGGCGGTGAACCCTTCAATCGCGTTTCAACTGTTCGGCTATGCAGAAGGAAGAAGTCCTCAGAAAACTGCTCACGAGATAGCGTCCACGCTTGATACGACGCGGGGATCACCCTTCTACCGGATGCTCCGAATGCTTGGCACAAAGGACGCGTGGTCTGCTGGGACTCTTAGTCAGTCAACCTTCGCAAAGGGCATCATGCGACTATATACTCGGGACTATCGCAGCGATGAAAATCGCTTGCTGCGTGGAGAGCCTCCCGAAACGTATTCCGGGTATCCTCTGCGTGAAGCGTTTAAGAAAGGAGACGACGGCCTAATCTTGCAAGTCGTGTGGAGATTCTTTTTCCATGTTGCTCAAAGTTGGCATGACCAGTGGTTTGACCAAAGCGGTGAGTCTATTCTAACAAAGACCACAGGTTTTAACGCCTTCCTGGAAGTTCTTAGGAGTTGGTTACGTCTGGAAGGAGTCGAAAGCGTGCTTGATGATAACCTAGCAAGAGCAAGATTCGATCCGATCGTCCAAGACTTTACTCATCCGAACACACGATTCATACGAATGAACTATCCAGCAGGCCACCAAGGCGTAGTCACTCTTCGGGATGCCTTGCTGCGAGAGTTGCGCCTAGATGAACCCACGTGAAATGCACTCGAGCTACCGGCGAATCCGTTCGCTACCCCGCCAGCTCCCGCAGCACCTGGCGCGCCATGTCTTGGGCTGCCTCACTCCCAGCAGGTCCTGTCCCAATGGCAATACCAACGAGCAGCGGTAAAGAGTCACTGATCTACTGGACGAGTACAAGGGGTATCCCGAAGGGGTGCCCAGGGACTATAATCCAGCGTGTCAGAAGGGTGGCCCAAAACCGCAAGCTCGGAAGAAGCCCATAATAGCCGTGTCACAGGGACTCCCTTTCTATTCTCTCCGTAGAAGCGTAGATGCAGGACCACCGAGCAGCGCAGCGATGGTACGCCCAAGGCACGGCCCTCTTCATGGCGGGACTTGTTGCTGATGCCATCGTCGCCTATAGGCGAGCTATCAAACTGCATCCCGGCCTTGCTGAGGCCCACTTCGATCTCGGCGTGGCCCTGATGCACTCTGGTCAGTTGAAGCAGGCTCTGTCCGCAAACGATCAGGCATTGCTTAGAAAACCCAACTTCGCAGAAGCCCATCTAAACCGCGGCGTAATTCTAGGCCGACTCAGCCGTCACGAAGAGGCCATCACGGCCTACGACCGAGGTCTCCAACTGAGGCCCAACGACCCGAAGACCTACTACAACAAGGGCAACGCCCTAGCAGCGCTCGGCAGGATGTCCGAGGCGGCAACGTCTTTCGAGCAGGCTGTTGCCTTGGATCCAGGCGATTCGGACCACCAGGCTAATCTGGCTACCGCTCTCTCAGAGATCGGCCAGCTCGAAAAGGCTTTGACTGTATTTGACAAGGCGTTGTCTCTGGCTCCGCTAAACCCTGCGATCCACAACAACAAAGGAAATACGCTTATGAGAATGGAGCGTCCCATCGAAGCCATTGCGGCATTCGATCGCGCAATTGAGCTGCAGCCCAATCTCGCACAAGCTCACGTCGGACGCGGAGGTGCCCTCTTCCGCCGCGGTAGGCTCGACGAGGCGATCCGCTCGCTCACGCGAGGCTTGGAGTTGCAGCCTGGCGACGTGGATGCCCTTCATGACCTTGCGAAGGCCCTTGCGGGACTAGGGCGATATGGGGACGCGCTGCAGGCATGCGATCAGGCCATTAGACGTAAACCGAAGGACCCGATCTTGATATTCGACCGTGGCCACATACTGGGCTATCTGGGTCGACTCGAGGATGCCCTGCAGTGCTTTGAAGCTGTGATCACGCTACGGCCCGGGGACTTGGAAGCGGAATACAATCGAGGGAATGCCTTGCTGGGGCTAGGGCGATACGCGGAAGCATCCGGGGCTTACTCTCGGGTCCTTGAGCAAAGACCTCGTGACCACGAGGTTTATGTGAACCGCGCAGTCGTCTCGATGATGTCTGGCGGTCACCTAGATGCGCTGAGGGACCTCGACAAAGCCCTAGAGATCAGCCCCGACTTCCCGCAGGCATTGTTCAACAAGGCTTTGGTCTATGACCGGATTCAGGATGGTGCTCAAGCGCTTTTCTGGCTGCGTAAAGCTGTCACCGCAGACCCAAGCCTTCGCTCGCAATCTCTGACGGGCCTGAACTTCAGGTATGTCAGATCCCAACCCAGTTACGAGGCAGAGTTTGCAGCGATTGTAGGCAACTAACCAGAATGCTCCAATTGCAAGTCTGCCCTGACACCCCCTTCCCTTGCACCCTAGCCGCTTTCGTGCTAAAACAGGGGCGTTCGGAAGTACTACCCTTCTTGCACACTGAGCGCGGCTTCTATAATGGCTACCACTGAACCCACAATTAACGATGCCCTCGCCGAGATCCTTGCAGAGACCCGAAGCCTGTGGCGCGTCAAGGGCGTCGTCAGGTCCGAGAATACCGAGGTTCTAAAGAGCAGCGGGAAACGCCCGGACATCCTTATCAGCGAGCCAAGCGTATCTCCCGTCGTTATCGAGACCGAGGTCATGCCGGCGGCGACGGTTGAAAGCGACGCCCTTGCACGCCTAGGAGAACAGCTCCAACCTTCGGCACGCCGCATCTTGTCCGCGGTGGCTGTACGCATGCCGTTGAGGCTACGAGAGCACTCTAGCCATGCCTTGAAACAGGAGATTTCTACCGCCTTGGACTTCGAGATGGCCCTGTACACGGGCGAGGATTCCACAATATACGAGCGCTGGCCGAAAGCCGGTTGGCTGCGCGGCAGCGCCATTGACCTATCAATCGTTGTTCAGTTAGCAGCCATTCCGCCCGTCGTTATTGAACAGGCAGCCGATAGACTGGTTAACGGAGTCCGTGAATCTGCGGCATTATTGGATGAAATCGTAAGCGCCCATCCTGGAGCAATGCAAATCATCTGCCAAGAACTTCGGCAGCATGATGGGGAGCAGACCCGCAGAATGGCTACGACCATCCTGGCCAACGCCTTCGTATTCCATGAGACTCTTGCCAGAGGTCATGGAGACTTGGCCGACGTGCGGACGTTGGATGAGCTCAGGGGGATGGGCGGAGGACTCAGTAAGTCAGCAATCCTTGATGACTGGCGCAAGATACTCAAAGTCAACTACTGGCCAATCTTTGACATTGCAAAGCGTATTCTTGAGGTCATCCCGTCAGATAACGCTGGAGCCTTAATACAAGGCTTGGCGGCAACAGCGGACCAACTTACGCAAAGCCAGCTCATGCGTTCACATGACTTGACCGGCGCAGTATTTCAACGCCTCATTGCCGACCGCAAGTTTCTGGCTGCCTATTACACGATGCCAGCCTCGGCTGCACTGTTGGTAGGGATGGCAATCCGATCGGACAGGACTCCGGCGAACGGCTCTTGGGCTAACGCCAACGCCATTGCGACTTTGCGTATCGCAGATTTTGCATGCGGTACTGGCACTCTCCTGACTACCGCCTACCGCCGCATCAGTCAGCTCCATGAGGCGGCCGGTGGTGATGCTGAGGCCCTTCACCCCGCGATGATGGCTTCCGCCCTCGTCGGTTGTGACGTGCTTCCCGCAGCCGCGCACCTGACAGCCTCCATGCTGGCCGGTGCGCACCCTACCGTTACCTACAACGATAGCTCAATCCTGACCATGGGCTATGGCCCGCGAGAGAAAGGCGGCGTCTCTCTGGGGTCGCTGGACTTGCTAGACCCTAAAGGCGCTTTTGAGATCGTTGACGTAACGTCTAAGGGTGAGAACGATACGGGCGAGGGAAAACGATTTGAGGTTGTGGGGGTCAAAGCAAGGGCAGCAGAAGGCACGGGCGAGAGCGACCGTGAAGCTCGGTCCACCTTGCCTCACGCCTCATTTGACCTTGTTCTAATGAATCCACCCTTCACCCGCGCAACCGATCATTCCGGCGCAAAGAGTGGAATCCCGAACCCCATGTTTGGCGCATTTCAATCGAGCAAGACTGAACAACGGCGAATGTCGGAAGCAACGGAGAAACTGTTCCGTGGCACGGCTGCACATGGAAATGCCGGGGAAGGAAGTTATTTCCTGGTACTGGCAGATAAGAAACTGAAGCCTGGTGGCACCCTGGGACTAGTCCTTCCGTTGAGTCTGATTTCGGGTGATGCCTGGGAGGAGTGCCGAGGCACGATTCGCAAGTCATACGGGAGCCAAGTCATTGTCTCAATCGCAGGAGCCCGAGATCGGGACTGTTCATTCTCAGCCGATACGGGTATGGCGGAGTGCCTGGTCGTCGCTGAAAAGGTTCATGCCGAACAAAAGCGGGCAACATTTGTCGTGTTGCGCGCACGTCCACAGATTCCGATGGTGGGTGCACACGCGGCTCAACAGATTCGCAGGACGATCGAGATGCAATCCATTAGGAAACTGGAGGATGGCCCGGTGGGCGGCACGCCGCTGAAGTTCGGAGATGATGTAATTGGGTATGCGATAGATGCGCCGCTGCCGAACGAAGGGCCGTGGAACGTAGCCCGAGTTTGGGACTTGGAATTGGCCCAAGCCGCCTACCAACTCATAGAGAGGGGGCGTGTGTGGCTTCCAGCCATGCCGGAAAATACGGCGGTGTCGATCCCGATGACCGTGGTGGGTAATATTGGACAGGTGGGGCCGCACCACCGCGATATCGGAGAGGGTACGGCAACGCCGACTGGAGGCTTCAGAGGGCCGTTCGAGGTTAGGCTTGTCGGGCCGAATGCGGTTCCCTCTTTTCCGGTGCTATGGGCGCACGATGCCGAACGCGAACGCTGTCTGCAATTCGAGGCGGAGAGCGAGGGGGTCATTCGACAGTCCAACACGGCATCTGGCTCCGCCCAGACCAGTAGCAAGGCGGAGCGAATTTGGAAGACCGCTTCGCACTGTCATTTGAACACCGACTTCCGCTTCAACAGTCAGTCGACGGCGATGCAGTTTACCCAGAACCTCAGCATGGGAGGCCGGGCCTGGCCCTCAATCCAGCTTCAGAACGAAGACCAAGAAAAGGCGCTGGCCACATGGGGAAATACGACTTTGGGGCTGCTAATGCATTGGTGGCACTCTAACAAGCAGCAGTCTGGCCGAGGAAGCGTACCGATTACAGCTATTAGGTCTCTTCCGATCCTGGATGTGGCGCGTTTGCCGTCGGATAGGTTGAAGAAGGCCGTCGAAATCTTCGAAGATTTCAAGGCGCGGCCTCTGAGGCCCTTTAATGAGTTGGCGATGGACGTTGTACGGCGTGAACTCGACGAAAGGTTTGCGGTCGAGGTTATTGGCCTGCATACCGAAGTCGCTTCTGACAAAGGGGCGTTGGGGCTCGTAAGACGGAAATTGGCGGCCGAGCCGTCGATCTCTGGCGGTAAGTCAGCCTGAGCGCCCTGGGTGGTGTCTATGACTCTCTGCCAAAAGGAAACCCTATTGGTCAAGGCGGGAACGGGAACAATGTAAAATGGATGGCATGGTGGAATCCCGCCATCTTCGAATTGACGGACGAATAAAGTGGAAGACCGAACTGCAACGCTTGAAAAACAACACATCATCGACCTAGCTGCACAGCAGATTGAACTGTATCGGCGGCAAGGCCTCGAGCTAGTCAGCCATTACAACCGGGAAATCAGCGCATTGGATGGATACCGAGGCCGGCAGCTTCTTGAACTAGTGCAGAACGCAGATGACGCGGGCGTCGAGGCTGAGGCAGACTGTACGCTTCTTCTGGACTTATCGCGCGAGCGCCTCGTCATTGCCAATACTGGCAAACCATTCAGCAGGAAGGGTCTCACCTCATTGGTTATCAGCGACTGCAGCCCCAAACAACTCGAGCGAAACAGGTTCATCGGATGTAAGGGGCTGGGATTCCGGTCCGTCCTCACTTGGACGGACCGTCCCCTCATCTCAAGTGGCCAATACGAAGTTGTGTTTGATCGCGCCAAGGCTATTGAGACGATTCAGAAACTGGCCGCAGAGCTCCCCGAGCTCAATGAGATTGTCACCCAGTTCTGCAATTCCATGGGGCGCTGGCCAGCTGCCATGATGCGGTTTCCGGCTGTCCCTTCTGAAGACGACCCTTGGCTGCAGATGGCTGACGATTACCGCGCACAAGGGTATGACACCATCGTTGTTCTTCCGTTACCGGAAGGCACACGAGGCGATGCCATCCATCAGGAGATATTGGAACAGCTCAATGGTCTACCTACGAGTTCTTTGCTGTTTTGCCGACACTTGACGGGGGTCAAAATCTCCGGTGATTTGAAACGAACATGGGAGCTTGCGCGGGAGATTCACAGCCCAGAGCGAACGACAGTGATCGTACAGGAGAACGGTGATACTGAACTTTGGCAAGTCTATTGGCACGCAGGTCAGGTATCCCTTGCAACTGCCGACACAAATTCGGGCGGACAACGTGATTTTGAGGTTGCGGTCGCAGTGCCAGAAGTGCCAAGGGCCGAAGTAAGCGGCTGCCTATGCGTATTCTTTCCAACTCACGAGCGGTTGCCCTGCAGCCTGGTGATGCACGCTACGCTCGAGACCACTGATGACCGCAACCATTTGGTGAACCACGCCTCAAACCGAGAGGTCTTGCGGCAGCTGGCATGTCACGTTGCCAAAGTGGTCGAAAATCAGGCATCGCCATTGAATCCACTCCGGGCTCTGGAACTGCTCAGAGGAGTCGAGAACGCCGACCCAGAACTCAAGACGCTCGGTTTCGTCGATGCACTCGTCGAAGAATGCGCGAAACGGGCCATCTTCCCACGACTCGATCGAACCTTGCGGTCAGGTACAGATGTCCGACAGGCTCCTCACGCAATTTGGCTGGAGGAACTTAGTCTCGGTCTGTTCCCGGAGCTTCTCAAGGTCGGCCCTGAAGGTAGTCTGACCGGCACCCTGGAGATGTTCAACCTCTCATGGTTCGATGCTGCTTCTCTCAAAGACCGTCTGAGTCGCCAATTGTCCGATACAGGTCGCGGAAAGGCCGGGGAGATTGTCGGGCGGTTGCTGGCAGCTAACCAGTTGAGCGAGGTCGGGGCAGACTGTCTGTTGATTGGCGACGACGGAAGCATCATGAACGGGGGTGGCTGCTTCTTCACACCTACTGAAAAGCTACCGGCGATTCCCCCTTGGGCGTCCAGCATCCGCTTCGTAGATGAGGAATTCCAGAATGGTCTACTGCGTGGCTCGGAGGCGAACGGGCTGCGGTCTCTCGCGGTAGACCTGAACCGACTTAATTGCGAAGTGGATGAGTACAGGTTCGAGACCGTGGCCCGCGCCCTGATAGACCAGGTTGAGCAAGGCCTCGACGGCGAATTTGCTTCAAAATCACAGCGGTGGAGTGAGCTTCTGCGCTGGCTTTTCGAAGCCTCCCGCGGAGCGCAGCAGGTGCTTCCTCAATTGATCATCAAAGTGATCACGACACGAAAGACGCTCCAACGGGCTACTGCTTGTTATCTGGGACCGGACTATCCGCGTGGCCAGATCGTCTGGCGACTATATGAGAGGTTTGGCCAGGATGAGTTCGTCGGCCAGGCCTCCGACAACGGACTGGGCGGCCTAGCGACCGAAGATGCAGAAAGGTTCCTAGTAGCTCTTGGCGTAAACGCGGACCCGCGCTTCGAGCAATTCAGATCCGGCAGCGATTATCAGAGCTTCCTTAAGGCAGTGGTTGATCGCCTCGACTATCCACGAACTGTTCGTGGACAACTGTGTAAGACACCAGATGACGTCCGACGACTCTGTCGCGAATACATGATCGACCACATCTCGGTACCAGACCGCTGGGCAAGGCTATTGAGGGAAGGCGACGCCACCTCAATCGCCGCCTACTTGCTATCTACTGGAGGCGCGTTTATCGCCGCAGAGGCCGACTCGGCGGCAATGTTCCAAGCCAGAATCGGGAACGAGATCAAACTATGGACAGACCCTTCTGTACCTATCCCGAACGCCACGCTCTTTTTCCTCCGAGAAGTAGAATGGGTGCCAGTGGCTGACGGAAAGCCACGACGGCCTTCGGGAATCATGTTGAGCAATCAGGGGGTCCGCATCTTGCGTGAAGTTTACGCGCGTCACGCATTGAATGCAAAGGACAATCTGGTTGTATCTCACGGTGGACGTGGGGCGCTTGAGGCGCTACTGACCCGCTTAGGTGCGGTGTCGTCGCTGGAGACACTGAGCGGACAGTCCCTCTACGAACTTCTGCTGGCGCTTCCGGACCGTGACCCCAAAGGCGATGTGGCTCCGGGAATATATCGCACTTTGATCGAGTCTAACCTCACCGCAGACGAGTCGTCACATCGTGACAGGTTCCTGAAGTCCGGGCAAATGTGGGGCCGGTATAAAGAGGCGCCGCCCTCGTATTTACCGATCGGGCAGCTGCGCTACAACGCGAACCTCACGATCACAAGGATGATTGAAGCTCACATCCCTCTAGTTGACATTCCTGCACGCAAGAACACCTTGCTCGTGAAACAGCTGTTCGGCATCGCTCCACTAACTTCAGAGGACATTCAAGTCGATCTCGTATCGGAGGAAACTGATTACGATCCAGGCAGCGAGGATGCGAACCGACGCCTACGACTCGCCATCCCGTATGTCTATGCATTACGGCTTGCCCGCAACATGGACGCCGGCGGTCGTGAACTGAACCTGCTTCGAAATGCCGTCCTTCGAGTGTGCCGGCGGGCGCAGGTTGCGGCGAAACTGCCCACCGGAGCAACGGAGATAATTAATCTTGAGGACCCGGGTGCACATATTGTGATCGACACATCGCTTGTCGTAATAGGTGAATACCGTCAACAAGGCCCAAGCCTTCTTACCTTTTGGCTAACTGTCGCAGATCTGGTTGCAGAGCTCCTCGGCACGGACGTAGCCGATGAGGTTGGCGGCATCCTCAGGTGCAACAATGTTTCGGAGATGCAAGAGGTCCTGCGTGTCCGTCTCGGCCCCGACGCTGACAAGAAGTTAGAGCTTGCGAAATCTCGATTCGACGACTCCTTCAAGGATGACGACGCAGGGACGGAAAAGTCGATCCCGTTACCGAGACCAGCCGAGCAGCCGGGTCAACCACCACTGCAATCAGCCCCGCTAGCGTCACCTGGGTCATCTGGAATACCCGGAAGCGGAGATACCAAGGATCCCGGTTCGATGCCAGGAATTGATGGGACTTTCCAAACGATTACGGGACCGGCCGACAGGCCCGGTAAAAGGCGAAAACTTGTCATAACTGGCTTGGGTGGCGGCGGAGGTGGAAGAGGCCCGTTGGCAACCGAGGACATCACGTTCAAGGTCGTGGAAGCCTTCGAAAGGTACCAAGGCAGATTTCTAATATCAGTGAGCCATCTACACGGTGCTGATGGCTTTGGTTGCGACTTGATTAGTGTGGCATCGCAAGCGGTTCGGGATCAGGCAATCGCGCAACAATCCGTGAGACACGAAGATGTTCTGCGCTACATCGAAGTCAAAGGCCGCAGTAGCCGGACAGGCGAGGTTGAACTCACGGACAATGAGTACGCAGCAGCGGAGCGCGAGAATACCCGTTATTTCCTGTATCGCGTGTATGTTGACCCGAATCATGTTGGGCACTACGAGATTGCGGTGCTTGGCGACCTCCTGAATTCGAAGGCAGTGCGTACAGTAACCCGCTTCGATCTCGCCCAGGGGTCCGGCGCAAATTGGTTCACTTTTTTTGAGGTGCGAGAGGATCAAGAACCTGACCAAAATAAGGAACAGGATTAACAAGGTGGCCCCAGGATTTAGGAGAGGTTGTTAGGCGAGGAGTTTGCTCCTGAAAACGTCCGTTTGTTTGGTTTGCCCGCCACCCTTGGGCGGCTCTAAGGTATTCCTGCCACCACCTTTTTTTGGACAGCCTGAGCACCTAGCAAAGTAGCCGCTACGCCGTCGCTTCTTGGAATAGGTACTGCCTTTGGGCCGGCCCTCCGTCTGCGCCTTTTGCGGCTGGATCCCGAGTTCTCTTTTCCAGACGAGCGTGGCGCGCCTTCTCCCGCCTGGATACCTACTCGCTTCCGCCAGCCGCACTAAGCCGACTTCTTGGTCCGCCGGGCCCTGGGCTTTTTCGCCGCCGAGTTGACCTCCTGGGATGGGACCGCCGACTGGGGCCCCTCGGTATCGCCATCTTGGGGAGAGCCGGAGACCCCTGCCTGCCCCTCCTCAGTCCCGACACGTCGGGACGCCTCCGTCTTGCCCTCCGGCTGCGGGACTGCTTCTCCCCACTGGACGAACATCGGCATCATCACCACATCCGGCATGCCTGCCGTGGTGAACAAGGCGGGGGTGCTAGGACTGCTAACCCCCATACTCACTATGCCCTCCTGGCCCTTGAAATACTCGGCCAGGTACTTGACGTCAATGGCGATCTTCCCCGCCGCGGTGCACGGCACCAGGAGTCGCACCTGAGCCGTCACCTCCCCCATCTCCGTGGCCGTGGCCATCACGGTCATCTCCTCACCCTCCCAGGAGAGCCTGACTATGCCGGAGCCGCCACGTGCCACCTCCCTGACCAGGTCCAGGGCCTGCCGCATGTCCCCTGCCATGAATGAGGCCCGCTGCGGCAGGTCAGTGGGAATGAGCGGCCCGTAGTTGGGGAAGGTGCCCTCGACGAGCTGGGTATAGAGGCACACCTTCCCAAAGGTGAAGCGGGCCAGGTGTTTACCCAGGTCGTACTCCAAGCGCAGGAGGCGCTTGGCCGTGGCCAGGTCGGCCACGCTGGCCTCCAAGCCCATATCGGGGGCTGCGCCGGCACTCTTCCACAGGTGGGCCAGCATCCTCACAGCTCCCCGGGGCAAGAGCAGCCGCTTGCCCTCGTGGTGCGGTAGGCTGGCATTGAGCCGCAATCGTGCCAGCCTGAAGCCGTCCGCAGCCGCCACCTCCACGGGATCCCCCAGCGCCAGGCAGACGCTGGTCAGCACCGGCCTGCTCTCCTCTTTGGCCGTATAGGCTATAGCTTCCATGAGACCCCTCACCAGCACGGTGCCATCCAGGACCGCCGTGGCTGGCTCCTCCATCTCTGGAACGGGAGGGAACTCCTCCACGACCTGGTTATCGTTGAGCACAGCCCTGGACCTCCCGGACTCCAGTATGACTGAGCCCTTCCCTTGGGTCAGGGTCAGGATCCCGTTGCCCGGGACACGTTTCAGGAACTCGTTGGCCAGGGCGAACGGTAAGAGGATGGGATCGCCCGTCTCCTGGCCCAGGTGGACCGTTGCCATCACCTCCAGGTTTGTAGCGCGGGCCTGGCCGTCGACCAGCAGAATGTCCATGCAGATCGGGAGCGTGGCCTTCTTCGGCACAGCCGGCTGGACCAGCTCCAGGGCCTCCCGCAAGTCCTTCACGGGTATTTGCATCGAAACTCTCCTTTCATACCAACTAAGGTGTTAAAGTAGAACGCCTCAGACTTTCATTCGCACCTCCTTTTGTGCTAGCGCACATTACTCTTGCAGCTCCGGTGTTATCACCACGACCTCCGGACTGGCGGCCGTGGCCTCTTCGGCAAAGGCGTAGGCCTCCTCCCTTGCCGCGAAGGTCCAGGACTGGTGACCGGAGCCTGATACGTCCATCTGCCCCTGGTACTTCTCGGCCAGGTCATCAAGGACAGGCAAGGCTGGGTGGTCCCAGGCTGGGTGCTTGAAGAGCACGTTGACGACCCACATATCAGTCCCCTCCGATAAATCGAGAGTCTCGACTTTCTTCACAGGTTAAACAGGCGCTTCTGGACGACGGGCTGTGCATCTGGACCCACCTTTCGTCTTGCGGAGTCTACGACCCTTAGCTCTCTCCTCTTGCCAGTGGGTGCGGCTACGGGCGGCGCCAATGCGGGCCTCGGTTCCTCCGGCTCGGCATTCCACTGCTCCATGAGCGCTCTGAGAGCATCTGAGTTCTGGCAAGCTGGGCAGGCGGTATAGCTGCGCCGGCCGGAGCTTCCCCAGCAGAACCCATAGCCATCGGTGGTCACAAGGCCGCAGATAGTACAGTGGTGTCGCATTCCAGTGATGGAGGCTGGGGCCTCACTGGTCCTCCAGCAGTCCACCTCCGCCAGGGGCCCCAGCTCGACGCTCAATACTTCGGGGTCTATGCTGCCGCCCTCACCCATGACATGCCGGATGCTCACCTCCAGGCTCCACACCTGGTAGAGGCGCACGGGCTTGGGCTGGCTCATAAGCTGGCGCTTCCCGCGAGACTGTGTGCGGTCTTCCCTGGCGTTGATGACCTCCACCATCTCCCGTGGGGTTGGCCGGTGTGCCCTGGCCCACTCCATTACCCATTGGGCGAGCTTGAGGGTAGCCTTTCCACCCTGGCTATGCGGAGTGCCGAG
>JAUSCR010000098.1 GCA_030651175.1 Dehalococcoidia bacterium | reverse complement strand
CACCGCCCCATTGCCCGCACCCCACCCAATCCACTAACCTTCTCTTATGACTAATGGCGAGACCGAGTCCTCTCCCCGCAAGCGCGGCGCTCCCCTAGCCAACCAGAACGCCCGCAAGCATGGCTTCTACTCCGCCGCCCTGTCTCCTCAAGAGCAGGAGGCACTCCTGGACGCAGCCACGATCAAAGACCTCCAGTCAGAGATCGCCCTAATGCGGGTCAAACTTATGGACCTGGTCTCCTACCCGGATACATCAACGGAGCTGCTTCTCCAGGCCGTCCGTACCCTGACTCGCTTGGTGGATGTCCAGCACAAGGTCACCTTCCACTAGCACCAAGTCCCTTCCCCCTCTAAGGGGGAAGGAGCGTTGTATCAAAAGTCAGGATGGTGCAGAGAACGACAGTTCCTGCCGGGGGTCTGGGGGTGTCCCCCAGATTCAATATTCCCCATTCCCTCTTAGGGAAGGGGGATCAAGGGGGTTAGGTAAAGGACTTTTGGAACAAAGTCGGGGGAAGGCTAGGATAGGGGTCTTATTACGAAACTCGGATTTGTTTCTCGGAAAAAGTTTACAGCCTAGATATGGCCCAGCTTCAAATTATAGACATAACGGCAGGAACAAATCGCCATCTCCGCCGCACGTATGGTTCGACAAGCTCACCACGAGCGGCGGGATATTCAGCAAGGAGACATGATGCCCTTCACCGCTGACAGCCACGCCAGCGACCTACCGCTCCAACAGCGATATCATCACTCCGTTAGCTGCCCTCGGGTGGATTAACACGCGGCCAACGATGGGCTCTGTGCCAGGCCCCGGGTCTTCTGCCAGGCGTACGCCCTTGGCCCGCAGCTCTTCCACTGTCTCACGGAGATTGTCTACCTTCAGGGCAACGAGGTAGAAGCCGTCGCCGTTGGCAGCCAAGCGCCGGGCATGTGGACCGTAGTCGTTTGTCGGCGTTATTAGCTCGATATTCGTCGTTCCAAAGCTTATGACGTGGCCCCTGAAGCCTGGGTCCACCCTCGGTGTCGCAGGCTGGGCCGCGGGCGCGCGCCGAACCCTGCCAAGGATCTTCTCGTACTGGGCCACCGCCGCATCGAGGTCTTTGACTATGATTGTTACGTGGTCCAGGCCCTTGATCATATGTGCCTCCTTGCTATCATGGTGATGAAGAACTCTTTCGACCATCCCCCTAATCCCCTTCCTGGCCAGGAAGGGGGTAAAAGGTATATCTGGGGGATACCCCCAGTCCCCCACTCCTTCGGCTTCGCTCAGGACAGGCTCCGGGGCTTCGCCCCTCTGGACTCTCCTGTTTCAGCAGCCTGCTAGTCCAACAGGACGGGGAGAGCATACGGTCGCCCCTCATGCCTGTCAACCTCCATATCCGCAGCCCTCAACCGCCGTCCACGGGTAGCTGCGACAGAATGTAGACAATAGCTGCACCGGTGCGGTCTTTCCCAGCGCTACAGTGGACCAGGACCGGCTTCTCTAATGTCTGGTAAGCGGCCCACGCCGCCGCCAACTCTTCAATGTTCAGCGGAGGTATCTTGTGGTCCTCGGCGTATATATGCTCCATCTTCAGCCCCAGCGACCTGTAATAGCCAAAAAGGCCGCCGCCCTTCAAGTTCAGCCTGTCGTAGTGGGCAAGCTGCGTGTAGTCCAGGATGCAAAGCACACTCTTGATGCCCATGCCCGCCACGGCATCCGCCCACTCCTGCACCTTCCTACGGGATGGCCTATCCACCGGGTATCCGGGCCGCTGCGACTGGGCCAGCACACCTTCAATCACCCACTGGGGCAGATATATCTCTTCTGTAACTCGTTTATAAGCCATACAGCGAACCCCACGCAACGTATCTCGCTCATTCCCTTCGACTGGCTCAGGGTGAGCGGGGCTAGGCTCCGCTCGCGGTGAGCTTGTCGAACCATGCGAGCGGGCCTGGGGAGCAGCGGGACGGTTCCCCCAGGCCCTCATGTTCCCTTCACAGCCCTGAACACCAGGACATCCCAATGGAATTTGATGTCATCTCCCTCTGGCCGGATACCGAAGGCCGTCTTCACCGAGTCGGGCGCGGAAAGGAAGTCGCGGCGCAGCGACTCCACCTCTGACATAGGTGTGGCGGACCTCTGCACCCAGTCGTTGAACTCCAGGTACACCTTGGCCATAGACCAGTGGGTGACCTGCAACCCAGCGCCTTCCAGGAGCTGCCGCCACTCCGAAACCTTCCGGTCCCGCTGGTGGGTGGAGTCGCGGCGGACCTCCACGCCGTTCATCCACGCAGCCTCGAAATCACCCTCCGGAGCGGCTGGGTCCGTCAGTATTAGCGGGGCTCCGGGCTTCAGCACGCGCCACACCTCGGCCACGGCTCTGGGCAAAGCATGGAAGTGGTGAGCGGCCTGCCGGCTGGTTACGGCGTCCAGGGAGTCGGGAGCGAAGGGCAGGCTCTCCGCCTCCGCCAGCATCAGGCCCACGTTGTCCAGGCGGCGCTCCGCCGTCAGCCGCCGCGCCTGGGCCAGCATTCCGGGGGCAATGTCCGTGGCCAGCACTTGCTGGGAGTAGGGCGACATGATAAAGGCTGTGAAACCAGGGCCTGTGCCCAGGTCCACCACCCTCCCATACCTGCCCAGGGCGGCGAACTCCGTGACGGCATCAAGGCTCTCGCCGTGTTTGAACGCCACGCTCTCGGCATAGAATGCGGCCTGCCGGCCAAACTGGTCCTGGGCGGGCCTGGCTGATCGGTTCTCTGCCATATCTCTCCTTGCCTTGATGGGTAAGACAGTTTATGTATTATACCGACGGAATCCGATAGAGGGAAAGGGAACCCGGCGCCTGGTGCTGTTTGCTTGTGCGTGGTGTCCAGTCCCCCCGCTCTTCTTCCAAAAGGCATAGCGCTGCTCTACAATGGCGTCGCCAGGGTCTATCCCGTGCCCAGGCAGGAGACAACGCACATCGCCACCCGTTGCAACATGAGCGTCACAGTCATCCCCGCCTATAGAGTGATACGGAAGTTCGTCCGGGACGTTGAAAGGCTTCCCAGAGACGCCATGCTGGACGCCCTGGAAGCCAAGGCCCGCACATACGTCCAGCACCTGCTGTCGGGCACCCAGGCCTCCTTCACGGAGCTGGGCCAGCGCACGGCCTTGACTCAACTGGGTGACCCGGACCCGCACAGGCTGGGCCTAGCCCTGGAGGCCATCGAGTCGGGAGGAGCGAAAGGTATCGTTGACGAGGCCATTCAGAAGTGCGCTCTTGCCCTGCCACGCCCTGACCTGGTAGCCCGCATCCTGCTGCTGCCGGGCGACGGCCAGAGCCGCGTCCTCACCTCCCAGATGAAAGGGGTTATCGGCCTGAGCATAGGCCACCAGGCCACGCTCATCTTCCTCTGGCCCACGGAGGAGTGGAAACGCTGGCTGGCCTACACCGTCTCCCACGAGTACCTGCACCTGGTGAGAAACCTCCTTTTCCCCCGGGGCATGGCAGCGGGCAAGCTCATATACCAGAAGACCCAGGAAGCCGAGACTCTGCTGGACGCCATGCTGGCTGAAGGCATTGCGGACGCCTTTGCCCTGGAGCTATCCCCTGACCAGGAGCCTCCCTGGACCCATGCCCTGACACCCCAGGCGCAGGAGTCGGTGTGGCCCAAGGTGCGACGCAGGCTGGCTGTCTCCGATACATCGGAGATACGGCGGCTCCTATTCGGCGACGGCGACCGCATTCCCATCTGGACAGGATACACTCTGGGCTACAAGATAGTGATGGGATACTTGGCCCTGCACCCCACAGTAAAGCCCGCCAGCCTGGTGGGACAGACAGCCAGGGCTATCTTCGACGCCAGCGGGTTTAGGCCCAGCCCTGAGCTGGCATGAGAAAGGTGTCTTAACAGCGTGAACTGCCCCAACTGCCACACATACAATGCGGAGGACGCCAGGTACTGCGGCCGCTGCGGAACCACTCTGGAAGCATCTGGAGAAGTGCCGCGCGTTCGCCAGGACCAGCCTTCCTCCGGGCCCGAAGGCTCGCAAGAGCCGCACCTTCAAGCGGACGACCCCACCAGCAGGCTGAAGCCCAGGAGCCTGGGCGGGCTGGTTAGAGAGACCCTGGCGGTATACAGATGGAACTTCTGGGTGATGTTATGGATCTCTCTACCTGCCAACATCCCCCTCTTTATAGCCGTATTCCCATCCAACCCGGCGGTGAGGTCTGCCGTTACCCTGGCCGGCCTGTTCACCGGCCTTCTGGCCGATGCCGCCGCAGTCTACGCCGTGAGCCGCTGGTATTTGGGCAGAAGAGCCAACGCAGCCACGTGCTACCTGGCGGCCTTGAACACCGCCATGTCCCTTCTGCTGGCGGCCATGATTTTCTTCTCCGGGGTGCTGGCTGGGATAATCTTGAGCTTCCTGGGCATCGGCATCCCCATCCTTGTCTTTGTGATGGTCATTTGGTTTTGCTACGTCCAGGCAATCATGATCGAAGGCAAACGACCCTTGGAGTCGCTGAGGCGCAGCTTAGAGCTGGTGCATGGGACATGGTGGCGCGTCTTCGGTATAGGAGTGGCCTTCGCACTTCTGCTGTTGCTGGCCGCCGGCGCCGCCTCTTTACCTGGGATACTCCTTGGCCTTAAGCACCGCCTGTGGGGCGACCTGCTGGCTACCCTGGGAGGTGTTGTGGTCACACCTATGGCTTATATTGGTGCAACCCTGGTCTACTTTGACCTGCGCGTCAGAAAGGAAGGCTACACGCTAGAGACGCTGGCCACAGAGCTAGGGTTCTCCCAGGATAGCCCACCGCAGGGGCCTACCACGCCCCAGCCATAGCGCCGATCATGTCACCCATGCCGCCGGCACCATCGAAACGGATACTAGTGTCCCGTCTTGCTAATGCTTTGAAAAAGTCGACGCGATGAGCAGGCTCTCGCTCTGCCACCCACAGATGCCTCATCCCCCTTTGTCCCCCTTCTCCGGTAGGAGAAGGGGGAAGAGAAACAGAGACCAGGAGACACCCCTGCTACCCTGGCAGGGGGGCACAGCCCCCTGCACCCCCTAGGGAAGATTTCCCAAACGAACTTCGGAGTCGTGACACTAGCTGCCTGCTGAGAAAAGGGCGTCCAGAGGGGCTTCGCCCCTCTGATGGGGGTCTGGGGGTACCCCCCACATTTCTCACCTCCCCCTCTCCCTTGGCAAGGGAGAGGGGGACACAGGGGATAAGGGTTTTCCGAAAGCCTGTTATGCCTTGCTGCTGTTCTTCGCCTGGAGTGCCCGGAAGACAGACTCAGGCGTCATCGGCAGCACGGTGAGCCTAACACCCACAGCGTCGTTGATAGCGTTAGCGATAGCCGCCATGGCCGGCACCAGAGGCGCCTCTGCTATACCCTTTATTCCGTAAACGCTGGTGGGAGAGGGAACCTCCACTATCAGGGTGCTAACGAACGGAACGTCCAAGGAGGTGGGTTGCCTGTAGTCCAGCAGGGTGGTGTTCCGCACAATGCCATTATCGTAGAAGTACTCCTCGCTGAGGGCCCAGCCGATTCCCTGGGCCACGGCGCCTTGCATCTGGCCTTGCACCAGATCGGGGTTCACCGCCAGGCCGGCATCTTGGGCCACCAGATAGTCCAACACCCTCGTCTTCCCTGTCTCTGGGTCAACCTCCAAATCCACCACATGAACAGAGAAGGTGGGAATCCTCGAAGGCACCCCAATGGCGCCCCTGCCGGTGATGGCCCCTTCTGAAGAGGTGATGCTGGCGCGCGCCAGCTCCGCCAGCGTCACCTGTTTCTCCGGGGCACTTTTGACACGGAGCTTGCCATCTACCATCTCTATCTCTGAAGGGTCGGCGCGCAGCCGGGCGGAGGCCCTCTGGACAAGCTGCGCCTTGGCATCCTGGCAAGCCCGGTACACTGCCGCTCCCATCTGGTGCGTGGTCCTGCTACCCGCAGTGATGTCGGAATAAGGGGCTGTGTCGGTATCCGCTATTACCACAGAGACTGATTCATATGGGATACCCAGCGCCTCCGCCGCGATCTGCGCCAGGGTTGTGCGGGTGCCGGTAAGGTCAACGGACCCTACCACCAGGGCCACCGAGCCGTCGGCGTTGAGGTTCACGTGGGCGGCGGAGCTCCCCACGCCACCCATCCAGAAGCCGCAGGCAACACCCCGTCCCACGTTCTTCCCCTGGCGTTTGCTCTGGTACCTGGGATGGTTCGCCGTTGCCTTCAGAGTTTCCATAAACCCCAACCTTGGGAACGGGAGATCGGTGGGCATCGGGTCGCCCTCTTTCACTATGTTCCTCAAACGTAGCTCAATGGGATCCAGGCTCAGCGCCTCAGCCAGCATGTCCATGGCAGACTCCATGGCGAATGTGGTCTGGGGAGCACCAGGAGCCCGAAATGCCCCCACCGGAGGGCGGTTGGTGACCACGCTGTAGCCATCGAATCTTAAATTAGGGATACGGTAGTGGCCCAACCCCGTGATTATGCCGTCTGCACCCAAAAGCTGCGGGAAGGCCCCAGAGTTGTACATGACGCTCCCAGACACCGCCGTGAGATGGCCCTCCCTGGTAGCACCCAGTTTCAAGTTCACCACTGCCCCGGGAGCGGGGCGGCCCGATGTCAGATCCTCCGCGCGGCTGAGCACCAGCTTCACAGGGCAGCGTGCCTTTTGGGCCAGAACGGCGCAAATGGGCGCCGCCACCAGTGAGTTCTTACCCCCAAAACCGCCTCCCACCTCCATGGGAACCACCCGGATCTTGCCCAGAGGCAACTCCAGTATCTCCGACAAGAGCTGCCTTGCGATGAAACTCCCCTGCGTAGATCCCCATACCGTCATCCTGCCATCGGAGCCTACTTCGGCAACCGCAGCCCTGGGTTCCAGGTAGCCCTGATGGATGGTCTGGGTACGGAACGTCTTTTCTATCACCACATCCGCATCCTCAAAACCCGCTGAGGTGTCCCCCCGGTTGAACTCTACGCGCAAAGCAATATTGCTGGGCGCCGGGTCCCTGCCAGCCAGCCCTTCGGTGTGCAGGTCAGGATGGAGCAGAGCGGCGTCGGGCTTGATGGCATCAAGGACATCGCTCACCACGGGGAGCGCTTCATACTCGACCTGGATGAGGGCTATGGCTGCCTCGGCCACCTCTGGGGTGGTTGCCGCCACGGCGGCCACGGGCTGGCCAAAGTAGAGGGCCTTGCCCTGGGCAAAAACCACGTGCCTTGTGTTGGAAGGGCGCTTCTGGCCTCCCTGAATCGGGACGTCCTGGCTTGTGACAACGGCTCTGACCCCATCCAGTGCCTGTGCCTTGCTGGTGTCTATGCGCAGGATGCGGGCATGGGCATACGGGCTTCTCAGAATCTTACCGTGAACCATTCCTGGAAGGTGCACGTCGGCGCTATAAACGGTTTTGCCTGTAACCTTGTCCAAACCATCGTTCCGGGGCACGCTTTTGCCTATTACTGAGTATGCTTGCATAACCTTCTCACCTCGCTGCCGATCTGATGACCTCTCAAAGTTTGCGTCAAAGACAAAGATATTGCAAGGCTTGGGCGATGAGAACAGATGTCCCGCTCGTTTCCTTCGACGGGATCACAATGAGCACATCCCCATGTCATTCTGAGCCGAAGGCGAGGAATCTGGCGGCGGTGGGGGTTCCCTCTCCCCCCCAGATTCTTCGGGCTGTGCCCTCAGAATGACATGTCTAACCTCCGCTACACCGCCCGCCACCTGGGCGGGCGCTTTTCCGCAAAGGCCAATGGCCCCTCTTTGGAGTCCTGGCTCAGCAGCAGCCGGTCGTACACCTCTTCGGTGGCCGCCACCGCCTCTTGCTCCGGCAGGCTGCGACACCGCGCCACCAGCTCCTTGAAGGCGCGGATGGAAAGGGGCGCGTTTCTGAGGACGGTCTGGGCCATGGCCCTGGACTCATCCATGACCTTGGCGGCGGGAACCACCTTGTTGAGGAACCCCATCTCCAGTACCCGCCGGGCCGGAATTGGTTCTGCCGTCAGCACCAGCTCCATGACCGCGGTTTCTGGGATAATTCGGCTCAACTGCACCGCAAAAGGAGGTATCAAGCCCACTCGCGCCTCGGTGATGCCCAGCATGGCGCTCTCGGAGGCAATGCGCAGGTCGCACATCTGGGCAACGCACCAGCCTCCCGCCAGGGCGTAGCCGTTGATGGCGGCGATGAGCGGTTTCCGAGGAGGAGACCACATGAACAGTGTGTCAGGACTCATGGAGTCCATGCCCCGGGCCTGCCGACCGGCAGCGTTGTCCTCCGTCCTCTCCTTCAAGTCGCGCCCGGCACAGAAGGCGCGCCCCGCCCCAGTGATAATGCCCACCCACGCCTCGTTGTCCTGGTCGAAGCGCTCAAGGGCGTCGGCCAGGTCGGCTCGCAGTTCCCGATTGATGGAGTTGAGCGCATCCGGGCGGTTCAATGTAATGGTGGCTATCCTGTCTTGGACCTGGTAGATGACTGTATTCCCCATAATTGCCTCCTAGTGTCCTGAGTTGCTAATCCGCTGGAAATGTTGGCGCGATGAGCAGGCTTTTGCGCTGCCTTCCCACAGATACCTCATCCCCCTTTGTCCCCCTTCTCCTGCGGGAGAAGGGGGATGAGAAACTGAGATCAGGGGACACCCCTGTTACCCCGGCAGGGGGCACAGCCCCCTGCACCCCCAAGGGGAGGTTTTATCAACGAGCTTCAGATTCGGGATACTGGTTTGACTTGCGTTCACGAATCCCAAAACCAGGTTACCCTAGCGACCCCACATACCCCTGCCGGCCTCCTTCGCCTCATCCTCCAGGGCCGAAAAACATTTGGCATACCGCGTGTCCGGCGGGAAGGCCGCTGACCTGGCGAACCCTTCCCGTACCAGCTCGGCGTTGACCATCACGCCGTCCACGTAGACGTACCTGAGCAGCCGACCATACCTGTCCCGTTCGGAAACATCCAGGCCCAGCCTCACCTGCTGCCCTTCCACAAACCGGC
This sequence comes from Dehalococcoidia bacterium, assembly GCA_030651175.1. Taxonomy (GTDB): domain Bacteria; phylum Chloroflexota; class Dehalococcoidia; order Lucifugimonadales; family SHYF01; genus SHYF01. The sequence continues at coordinate 5,631 of JAUSCR010000098.1, read as the reverse complement.
GGTTGGCTTCTGTAGCCTCAGGCCCAAAGAACTGGGGGCTGCCCGTAACCTCCGGGGTGTCCATGCCAATATAGCGCACCCGCTCTCCACCGGCCAGGACAATGGTATCGCCATCCACAACCCTTTGCACCAGCACCGTATTCGCAGGAGGCAGCAGAGAGCACGATGCGCCGCTGGCGGGCTGAGAGGCGCCTCCACGGCTGGTGGCGGCGTACACCGCCTGACAGCCGGAAGGTGCTTGGGAATCAGGCGGACCGGCTCCCTGCCACCCTACCACGTCCAGGAAGATCAGTAGTAGCAGCAGCGTTGCAAGAATGCGCAAAATGGACTTCACCGCTCTGGCATCGCTAACAGGGTGATGAACCCCGACACGTCGGGGCGACCATCCCCCTAGCCCCCTTCCTGGCCAGGAAGGGGGTGAAAAGTATATCTGGGGGATACCCCCAGACCCCCACCAAAGGGGCTTCGCCCCTCTGGACTCTCCTTTTCAGCAGCCGTATAGGTGGTTTGCCGCCACCCTGGAAAGCTCCTACTGCATGGGCGAGTAGCTGGTAGGCCGCAGGAATGTATTGGTAATCACCGCTATTATGGGGCCGTCGCGCTCCGATTCTGCCCTGCCCCGTACCCAGTCCGGGTCTCGCTGGAAAGCGCCCCACGCCTGCTCCCTATGGCCCATGTCTCTGAAAGAAATTATGTAGGACAGGCGGTTGCTGATGCCCACGTCGTCGGTCCAGAACCCCACCACGGTGATCCCGTGCTTCTTGAAAAGGCCCAGAGTCAGGTTGGTAAACCGGTCATTTAACGCCTGAAGCTTGCCCGGCACTACATCATAGATGCGAAGTTCATAGAGCATGGTTGGCCTCCTAAAACATTTGCGGGACTAGGATTATTGCTCCGCTCGTATGGTTCGACAGGCTCACCACGAGCGGAGTAGGGTGTAGACTTGTTAGGTTCATAATCACGAGGCCATGTCTCCTACTGACGCTTGGCTTCGTAGGCGGCGCTATTGGCGGCCTTGACGGCGGCGAAAGTGACCTTGGCCGCAGTCAAGGCGGCGGCTTTAGCGTAGGTGGCGTGGGCGAAGGAGCCGGCGTAGGCGTAGGCGGCGGTTTCGTAGATGTAGGCTGCTTTGGCGTCGGCAATGGCGAAGGCGTCGGCAAGGGCTTCCCAGGCGGCGACGTAGTCATTGCCGTTGCGCAGGTGTTGGCGGCCAAGGGCAGCGAAGTTGGCTTGGATGGCGTCATTGGCGTTGGCCCGGGTGGCGCCGTATGAGGCAATGGCGGCCGTCATGGCGGCGACGTCGGCTTCAAAGGCAGCGGCGAAGGCGTCGTTGGCGGCGAAGAAGGCGTCGAGGTAGGCTTCGAAGGCAGCGTTTTGGGCGGCATTGTAGGCGGCCTGCTCGTCGGCGCTCAAAGGTTTCATCGTGATGCTCCTGTCAGCCGATTAGGGTACGGTGACTCGATTGTTTCCGAATAGTTTCCAGTCTATCTTTCGCGTCATAACCACTATCCCAACACCCGCCGGCGGCTACCGAAATAGTCCACCAGGATGTATTGCCCCAGCCGTTCCGGGTTGGTGTAGAAGACGCGGCCACGGTTGATGCGAGTCATCTGGTCCACAAACTCCATGAGGTGCGAGTTGCGGTCCAGCATGAATGTGTTGATGATGATGTCCATGCTGGTGCACCTCTTCACCTCCAGCAGCGTCTCCCGGATAGTCCTCTGGCTGGGCGGGTACTGCAAAAACATTTGCCCCGCCTCCATGTGCGCCGTGGGCTCGCCGTCGGAGATCATGATGATCTGCCGCGTGGTGCCGCCCGGTGTGCGCGATAGCAGCTTCCGGGATAAGGCCAGACCGTGCTGAATGTTCGTATAAGGGTCTAACTCGTCCCAGGTAAGATACGGAAGCTTGTCCGGCTTCACCTCCCGTGCGTAAGTGGAAAACCCAACAACATGGAGAACGTCCCTGGGAAACTGAGTGCGGATGAGATTATCCAGCGCCAGCGCCACCTTCTTGGCCGCCAGGAAGTTGCCCCTCATGGCCATGGATAGGCTCAGGTCCACCATGAGCACCGTGGATGCCTGGGACTCCTCCGTGGTGCGGTAAACCTCAAAGTCTTCCCCGCGCATGCGCACTGGAACGCCTTCGCCTCTTAGCACGGCGTTCATAAGGGTCCGCTGGAGGTCAGGGTCAAAGGCGTCGCCAAACTCATACCGCTTGGTGCCTTCCCGCTGTAGCTCCCCCTGGTTCCCCAGACGCCCCACGGCGTGAGTGCCCGTGCGGTCCTTGCGGATGAGAGCAAATATCTCGAGCAGGGCCTTCTGGCCTATCCTCCTTACGCCTCGGGGCGTCAGCTCGTACCGGTCCCCCACCTGCCGTATGTAGCCCGCCTCCTCCAGCACCTTGGCCAGGCCCTTCAGTTGCTCCAACTGGCGCGATGCCTCCTGGCCCAGCAGCTCCTCAAGAAGCTGGCTGTCCACGTCATCAATACTAGCGCCCTGCTGGATACGGCGGAGCTGCTGGGCTACCTCGGTCGCCTTCTCAAGGCGGTCCATGACATCCAGTGCCTCTTCAAGTGTCAGAGAGTCCTGTCCATGAAAGCGGTACTCCCTGCCTCCGGCACTGCCCCCGAACAGGGCATCCAGGTTGGCGTTGAGCCATCCCAACTCCTCTTGCAGCTCCGGGTCTTGTAGCGCGGCGTCCATAATCTGCTGGAGCTCTTGGCGCTGGCCAGGGGACATGCTGCGCAAGAGGTCTTGCATCGCCGCCATCTGGCGCCGCATCCTATCCACCAGCTCTTCCAGTCTGGACGGCGGTTCCGTGCCCAAAAGGCTACCGTGCTCCTGCAAAAACTTCTCGAAGTCCGAAGAGGTATCTCCCCGCAGATGCTGCTCCAGCATCCGGTTGAGGTCGCGTACCATCTCCTTCAGCCCCTGGACATCCTGCGCCCCCATTTGCTGAAGGCGCTGCGATAGCTCCCGGACGTGTGAGTCCAGCACCTGCTGCTGAAGGGACTTTACCATCTCCTCGAACTTGGCCCGCGCCTCCGGGGACATGAACTCATACTGGTTCAGCTGCCCCAGCCGGCCTGCCGGGTCGGGAGGGAGCTGGTCCAGAAACTCCTGGCTCCGCTGCGCCTGCTGCTCCAGCTTCCTTAGTAGCCCTGCGCCCATCTCCCGCGGCAGCTCTCCGCCAGGAGAGTCCAGGCGGGAGGATACCTCCCGGACTCTCTGCTGGATCCCCGCTCGCTCAGTATCAATAATGTCCTGAAGCCGCTGGCTGATGTTTGCCAGCACGGAGCTAAGATTGTACCGCTCCATATTTTGCTGGCGCAGGGAACGGAGGCGTTGCAGGAGGTCCATGACCCCCGGCATGCGCTGGCCGGACTTGCCCATGACCCCTTGCTGGACCACGGAGCGCATGGCTGCCGCCAGGTCGCCGTGGGCCATAAGCTGGGCAGAGACCTGTTCTAGGAGGTCGTCTTCATCAATGGAGGAGAGGTCCTGGGCGCCATCCCAGCGGGAGTACCGGTAAAGGGTCATTCTAGCTCCGGTAAATATAACGACCCTCAACCTTGTTCCTGTTCAGGCGGCGGTTGAGGTGCAGGCCCTCCAAAATGAACTCGACTCCGGCAGCCGACTCTTCCGGGGAGCCGCTGGCGCCCAGACGGCCCAGGGGGCCGGAAAGGCCACTCATCTCTTTCATCTTGGACAGGTAATCCTTGGAGGGCATATCACTTCCCGCCTCCACCGTCAGCCCAGCCTCGAACTTCTGTATAACCGGCTCGAAGTCGCGGACGTTGAAGTAACGGCCAAATACGTTGAGCACCGCCTTCTTGGTCAACTCATCTATGATCTTGCTCTCCCGCCCATCCTCCACGCTCTCCAATTCGATCTTGCCTGTGGTGGAAGCCACAATGGCGGACAGGTCGCTGATGCGTGGGGCGCTCCTCTCCTCACCCAGCAGGATGCCGCGGCGGAGGGCGTTGGCCGCTACCGACTCATAGTTGGCAATGGACACCCGCACACTCACTCCGGAGCGCTGGTTGATATCCGCACTGCGGCGGGCCAGGAAGGTAATCTCGGCAATGATCTCCTTCATGTACTGGGGCACTACAACCTTGCCCTCTATCTCGCCGAACTGGGCCCGCTCCTGCTCTACTATTGCCACCTCTTCCTCGCTGTTCCGTGGATAGTGGGTACGTATGTGTGCTCCGTACCGGTCTTTCAGAGGCGTAATAATGCGGCCCCGGTTGGTGTAGTCCTCCGGGTTGGCGCTGGCGACCACGTATATGTCCAGGGGTAGCCGTATGCGATACCCTTTTATCTGAATATCCCGTTCTTCCATCAGATTAAATAGGCCCACCTGGATGCGCTCCGCCAGGTCAGGCAACTCGTTGATGGAGAAGATGCCCCTGTTAGTGCGGGGTATCAGGCCATAGTGGATGGTAAGCTCATCGGACAGATAGCGGCCCTCCGCCACACGGATGGGGTCCACCTCGCCAATAAGGTCGGCTATTGAAATATCCGGCGTGGCCAGCTTTTCGGCGTAGCGCGCCTCACGGGTCAACCAGTTAATCTCCACCATGTCGCCCTGCTCTTCGCACTTATCCCGGCACGCCCGGCAGATGGGAGCGTACGGGTCATCGTTGATCTCGCATCCAGCTATGGCAGGCACCTCTTCGTCCAGCAAGCTCGCCAGGGCGCGAATGACGCGAGACTTGGCCTGGCCCCGCTCGCCCAGCAAGACCATGTCCTGGCCCGCCAGGATGGCGTTCTCTATCTGGGGAATTACAGTATCCTCGAACCCAATGATGCCGGGGAACAGCTTCTCTCCCTTTTGCAGCTTTCTTACCAGATTGCGGCGCATCTCCTCGCGGATGGGCACAACCTTGTATTTGCTGGCGCGAAGCTCCCTGATGGTGTGTGGCTTCTTGGTTGCTGGCATTCTGTTTATCTCCTGGAGCGTTGGGGTTCCTTACCCTTCCGTGCCCAGGCCATTTCCCCGCCCAGGCGTAGTACGTTTCATGATACTACCAACCCTGGGAGTGTCAACAAAGTGGCGGTCACGCCGTTTGAGGCAATCAAGCTACCCTGGGATTAAGAACCTGTTAGGAAACCAGGCCTTGCACGAAAACTATGATAAAAGAGGGAAATGAGCGATCGGCTAACCTGGCCCCACTCCAACCCATTTCCATTGAGGACGAGGTGCGCCTGGGCCGGCTGGCCTACCACAACCCCGACTACAAGCAGACGATTGACTCCTGGCTGAGGATACCTCCGGCCCAATCTTGACGTGGCCGTGGGTATCCCGTAGTCTGAGACCAGGGCGATTCCTGCTGGCAGGCTGCCGAAAAAGGAGAGTCCAGAGGGCTTCGCCCATCTGGTGGGGGCTTGGGGGTATCCCCCAAATCTTTTCCCCTCCCCCTTCCTGGCCAGAGCTCCGACCGAAGGTCGAAAGTCTCGACAAAGTCGGACCTGTCCTGAGCCAGCCGAAGGAAAGGGGGCTAGGGGAATGGTCGGAAGAGTTTGCATTACCCTGCTAGTTCCGTGGGCCTGTAGCTCAGTGGCAGAGCGGTCGGCTCATAACCGATTGGTCGCAGGTTCGAATCCTGCCGGGCCCACCATTGTA
>JAUSCR010000097.1 GCA_030651175.1 Dehalococcoidia bacterium | reverse complement strand
ACCGCTGGGACCCCATCACGATGGAGCAATGGCGGGATGCCCAGCCCCTGTTCGAGATAATGGGATACAGCGTGAACCCCCTGACCATGCACAAGACGGCGCTGGTGCGAGTCCCTGGCGCTCTCGTCCGATTGCTGGTGGACGTGGAGCTGGCGATGTTCCCATCCAAGCACCAGCTTCGCAAGGCAAGGCGGGCTGGTGAAAGGTTCCCATCGGTTGTAGAGGTATGCAAGGCAGCGGTGCTTGACTGGAAGGCCAAGCACTAGCAGGCGAATAGGTTAGCCACCCCACCCTATGAACGTAGGGTGGGGCTTTCGGCGTGTCTTTGAGGCTCCCTTCCCACCTGGGAAGGGGGCTAGACGTGTTTCAAGACGGCCACCTGGTGGCCAGAAAGGAGAGTCCCATGCTCTGGTTCAAGAGGTGTCCCAGGTGCCAGGGAGACCTGGCCAACGACCGTGACTGCCACGGCGTGTATCTCTACTGCCTTCAGTGCGGGTGGCTGAAGGACGTGGGCCCGGCGGGCAAGCCCGCCGTGGGGATCCACGCGCTACCGGCTTGACTCAGGAGTATCGCAGCAGAAAGGAGGTGAGCGGTGCCTAAATACATCCAACACTGGACGTGGGAGGAGGCGTTCGAGAGGAACGGGTTTGGTGACGGCGACGACTGGGTAGGCACATATCTGATAGAGAAGTTCCTCGAAGACCGGGGTTACAAAGTGGAGAGTGGAGGAGGGATGCACAACCTGCAGATCCTCAACGTCGTGGGGCCGGATGGCGTTGACCTGATGGACGCCGCATACCAGGAGGGCGTTGACAGCGACGCCCCGCGGAGCTATCTGCCCGCCGAGCTGGTGGCCGCACTGGACACCCACTTCAATGAGGAGTTCACCGTCACCAACGAATAGACCAAAGAAAGGAGGTGAATCATGCCAGTCCGTAACTACGACAAGCCCAATCCGGCCCGAGTAGTGGCCAACATCCGCAATGTCCTGGCCAGCGGCGACATGGAGCTCTTGGAGAAGGGGAGCTATGAGTTTCTTATCACCCACTGTAGCTTCATCGCCCACTACAACCAACAGGGCTTCATCGCCACGTATAAGGAAGATCTGGTGAGCTTTGTTCACCAGTTTCTGTCCCAGCACGGCATGGGATGGGAGACCTGGCTCAACAACCCGCGCTCCTACCTCTACGACGTCAGCTACAGGGGGAAGCTCGTGGCCGACATCGTCCGGGAGATGCTGCCAATCTTCCAGGCCTACCAGCCCGTGATTGAGGCTGCCCAGGAGGATAGGGCGCACAGGATAGCCGAGGGGCACCTGCACGTCCTGGCGAAAGAGCTCGGCTACGACCTAGTGAAACAAGAAAGGAGGTGAACCGTGGCAGAGATCCTGAAGGCTGACGGGACCAGGACCCCAGTGGAGCCGGAGAAGGGCAACTGCTTCCATCTCGAGCAGCTCCAGAAGGTAGTCGGGGGCCTAATCGAGATCATCCACCTGCCGGATGGCCGGCTGATGGTGCTGAACGAGGAAGGCAAGCTCGAGAGCCTGCCCCTCAACCAGGCCGCCACCGCGTTGGCCCGGGGCGCCATCTTCGACAACGACTACATCGCCGGCGACGTCCTGGTCTGCGACGACAAGCAAATCAACTAGCAGGGCGCACCCAGCGCCAGAAAGGAGGTGTCTGATGTCTGCATTCATCGTTGGCAAGGTTCACATTGACGCCATTCTCAGGGTGGCCATCGTCCATATTCCTGGCAGTCAGTTTCACTGGTATTACCACGAGGAGCATCGCGACCTCACGGACCCCGACGCCATTGGGGGAAGACTGGTAGCGGAGAACGCCGCCAGCGTCCACTATCGCTACCCCCAGGACCCGATAGACGGCCTTCCCGGCCCGACTGACGCCTATTGGATGAAGCCATACTTCTACTCTCCGTTTGGTGGCCGGGTGCCCACTGTCGTTGAAGGGCTGAAGCTCATCAAGTGCTACGAGTACCAGTCCTGCGAACACCCCAACTGGGAAACTTCTGAGGCCAAGGCCTTCTGCGATGCGTTGAAGGAACACCTGATAAGACATCTCCCTGGCTACGACGATGCCCCCTGGGAATGGAGTGAGTGAGCACATGGTACAGCAGTCTTCTCTCCCTATACCCGAGGCCCTGGGCCCGCCCACGACGAAGGCGCGGAGCAAGTCCCCGGAGAAAGAGAGCGAGGAGTTCGCGCAGCTCTTCGTCCACATCCTGAGAGCGCCGATTGTAGGCATGCCTGGCTGGGTGGACACGCTCAAAGACCAGTGGGACAAGGTGCTGATTCAGCGTCTCGCCCATCACCAGGACTTTGTGGAGGGGATGTGCACCGAGTACGAGGCCATGCTCTACATCTCCACGGCAACCCTGACGGCGCCACCCTCTCATAACTGGTTCAACATCTACATGTGGCTCTTCAACCGGTGCATGCCTGAGGCGGCGAAGGCCAAT
>JAUSCR010000093.1 GCA_030651175.1 Dehalococcoidia bacterium | reverse complement strand
AACGAGCTGCGAAAAGGCCTGAGCTGGTTCTCCACTGACATGAAGATGACCCAGACCACAGACCTGGCCGATGGCGGCTCCGCAGCTACCATCACCGCCAGTTGGATCGACCAGTTCCAGGGCGCAGGGACACCCCACACGTCTAGCTACGCCAAAGTGGGAGATAGCCTGGTGCGCACCTACGATGGCGTGAGTCACACAGTTGCACGGGGCGTGTCTTCGGCGGTATTCAGTCGCTCAGGCAAGACTATAGTTGCTCAGATCGAAGTGCAGGTAAGCCCCGGCGTCACCAGGACACTGAGTGTCAAGGCGGTCACGAGGTCTACTCTAAGCTAAGGGGCAGTAGGAGAAGACACCCATGGCCAGACGCAGGTTCCTGAGACAAGAGGCAGGGGCGGTCCTGCTCCTGGTCTTGGCTTTCATAGGCCTGGCAGTACCCCTGACCATCGGGGCAATACAAGTAGCAGGCGAGCTCAATGTTCTCTCGCGTGTATACGACAAGCTTCTGCGGAGCCGCTACGCAGCCAGCGCTGGAGCGGAGCTGGCATTTTGGACAGTAATCAACGATCCTAGCTTTGATGACGGCTTAACGCCGCTGGACCCCTGCACAGAATTTGTCATAGAGGTTGGCGGTGCCCCTGTCACAGTGAGGGTGTGCAGGTGGTTCACGACCGTGAGTGTCCAGGGGCAGGGCATAATCATCACCAAGAGCGTGAACCCTACGACGGCACAGGCCGGGCAAAGCACCACATTCACATACACCCTGACGCTGGACAATCAGGGAACAGGTACAGTCACCCTAAACCGCATCTACGACTACCTGCCTCCCTATTTCACCTACGTCTCAGGCTCCACCAGCGGTCTAACTACCCTGAATCCCGCCGCTAACCAGAGCAACACCACGTTGTGCGGCAGCAAACCGTACAGTCTCAACTGGGATGTACATTCTGCAAATCTGACCATCGAGCCTGGACAGCAGCGAACTCTAACCTTCCAGGCCACGGCAAACCTGCCGAACGGGACGTACTACAATCAGGGATTAGCCCGATATGTACCGTGGTGGAGCACGGACACAGTGGACGTGTATTCACCTTATACTGCGCCCGTGGTGGCGGGTACCGGTTCACCCTACTGCGGCTATGAACTCAACGTCTTGGTGACCAAGAGCGTTGAACCTGCCATAGGCAACCCCGGGGTAGAGCAGGAGTTCACCTACACCATCACCACAAAGAACATGTCGTCCACAACGCGATACGTTTGCAAGATCGATGACAATCTGCCTCCAACTTTTGTCTACGTAGCTGGCTCCAGCGGTGAATACCCATCAAACATGGACATCATGGAGCCGGATTTGACATGGGATGCCGTGTCCGAGCGGTGGACAGCCGAGTGGGCCCGGTGGGTCAACGGCCAAGGCTCCGATCTGGACCCTCTGGCCACCTTGGCGCCTGGGGCGGTGAGCACCCAGGTATTCCGAGCCCGGGCGACACCTCTGGTTGGGGTTAACTATTTCAATGAGGCGAATGCCATGTGGTCTAGCCAACTGGTTGGCGGCCATTGCAAGCAGGGCACCGGCGACAGCGGCACTACCAACAGCGGCGGAGGTCAGTCGGCTGAGGTACAGGGCACTGCGATCTACGACATCGTAGCCACATCGTCTGACGGCGCGATTCAGGCACGCATCCAGTACTACTCGGCCAGCGGGCAGATTCAGATCTTGTCCTGGCAAGAGTATTGAGCGCCCAGGCTCCAGTGCCCCGAAGCGAGGAAGGGAGCCGCTAGTACCTACTTGCGCAAAAAGGCCGTTATCACCCACGTTCGTGGTTCGACAGGTTCAGGGCGAACGGAGTAGGGCCAGATTCTTTTCGCGTGCGCTGATTTTTGCAACCAAGTGCTAGCCTCTGAACCTGTACAGGGTGCCCGGCAGCATGCGGGCGGCGGCAGATACGTCCTCCCAAGTTTGACGTATCTCTCTCAAAATAGCCTCTTGCGGCTGACCGCCACCTGGTCCAGCAGGGGGAGTGGAACCCGGCATTAGGAAGTAGCGCAATTCTCCACGCTCCACCATGGCCCGGAAAGAGCGGATGTTGAAGATGGGATCGTTGCCGGAGAAGCCGCCGATGGCGACGGCTGGCACGCCCGCGATGATGAAGGGGGCGGCCTCGCGGGCGCTGACGGTGCCCACCACAAACACAGAGCCTGCGTCGCCCTGCTGCCGGAGAAAAGAAGAGACCTGACCTACGCGCTCGCCCTCCGGGCTGGCGCCGGCGGGCCCGGGTGGCATCGCCTGTCGGGCAGCGGGACCGGCGATAGGCCCTCCGGTATTGATGGCGCTGGCAGCGGGTACGACCAGGACAGCGATAGCGCCCAACACCACGAACGCTCCAGCCAGAGGCGAGGCGACGACCCTTTTCCAGGCACCGACGGCCAGGCCCAGGGCCGCCACAGGCATCAGCACCAGTACCAGGGCCGCAGCCCAGTCTGCCACCACTCCCCGAGCGCTCAGAACCTGGTAGAGCGCAGCGCCCACCACGGCCACCGGCAGCAGCCACGCCAGCGCCCTCGTCTCCCGGTAGGTGCGCCAGAGAAGATGGAAACCCACGCCAATCACGGTAGCCAGCGGCACGGCCAGGCCAACCAGGTAGTAGGGATGAGTTGTGGTGGAGGAGGCCAGGCCAAACACCAACACCGCCGTAGCAAACCATCCCGCCCACAGGACAGTTTGAGAGGCGGCGGGACTTTCTCGAAGGAGATCAAGGAGCGCCGCAGGCCGTTGGTAGACCTTTTCCGCCAGGAGAGGCACTACCGCCACCAGGAGCATAAATAGCCCCAAGGGCAGCAGCCACCCGGTCTGCCCAGCCAGGCGTTCGGTAAACAGCGAGAGAAGGCCCAGGCCTCGTGCAGCAGGCGCGGGAGGTGGCTGCTGGGGCTGAGCACCGCCTGGCGGGGGCGAGTATCCCGGCCCCTGCCCTGGTACGACACCCTGCTGAACGCCCTGAGGGGGCTGTGCCCCGGCCGGCCCAGGCCTTGGGCCGATGAATGATGTGAACCGGTTCAGGCCATTGTACTTGAACACCAGGGTCCAGATAGAGTTATCCCGTGTGGAGCCCACGTACGGGCGCTGCTCCGCAGGCGTAATCGCCACTACTGTGGCCCAGGAGAAGGCCACCACCAGCAGCAGGCCGACAGATGCGGCGGTGCGGATGGCCACGCGGCGGACGGGCTGCTTGCTGGCCAGCACGTAGTAGAGGAGAAAGGCAGGCAGCGGCACGAAGGCCACCAACATCTTGATGTTGAACGCCACTCCCATCAACATGGCGAAGGTAATAAGCCATCGCCACTTCCCTGTCTTTGCGGCCTGCATTACCGAAACCGCGGCCAGCAATAGTGCGAAGGAGAGCAGCGAGTCAGGCTCATTCCGGCTGTCTATCACTACGCTGGCGGGTACCACGGCCAGGACCAGGGCGCTGGCGGCGGCGGCAACGCGCCCGAAGGCTGGTCTAACGGCCAGGTACAGGATGAGGATGGCAAGGGTGCCTGCCACCGCCTGGGGCAGGACCACAGCCCACCTGCTAGGGCCGAACAGGGCAACGGGAATCGCTTGCACCCAGAAAGACAAGGGAGGCTTGTCCACCATGACCACGCCTCCGGGGTCAAAGGAGCCGAATAGGAAGTTGGCGGGGCTTTGGAGCATGGAGACCACGGTAGCCGTGTAGTACTGGTTGTCAAAGTCGCCAAGGCGGCTGAAGCGCAGCCAAGCTCCCAGCGCCACCGCCGCCACCAGCCACACGTCCAGGCGAGATGTCACAAAGGCAATCCGCGTCGTCATACAGGCATACTCTCGCTAACCGACCCGCACGTCAAGCATTTTGCCGGCACGGGTAATACATGTTTGGCTTGCCCTTCGGCAACCCAAGATGCAGGACTACCCCGCTCAAATGTAATGGGTATAGTCCCAAAACAGCCACCTGTGGGAGAATGGTGGCATGGTGGCATGGAAAGAAAGGCAAGGCAGTGTATAATGGGTTTAGAATATTCTAAACTAAACCGAGGGTTCTGATGGAATCGAAAAACCAGCGGGACAGTCTCTATGACCTGCATGCAGCGATATGCAAGACCTTTGCCAGCCCCTGGCGGCTCCGCATCGTCGAGGCGCTGGGCGACCGGGAGTGCAGCGTATCGCAACTTGTGGAGTTGCTTGGCATCTCCAAGAGCAACGTCTCCCAGCACCTGGGCATTATGCGGGAGAAGGGGGTTGTAGAGTACCGCCGTGAGGGAGGGCACGTCTTTTACCGTCTCTCCAATCCCAAGATTCTGACTGCCTGCCGGCTCATGCGGGAAGTCCTGCTAGAACAAGTTGAACGCACATGGGAGTTGTCTCGTGCCGACGCCAGCCGCTTTGAAAGAAGAACCCCAACGAAGGAGGACGAGTCATGACAGATGAGAACCGAGGGAAAACCCTTTTCATCCTGAACGACCCGCCCTACGGGACAGAGCGCTCGTATAACGGCATGCGCCTGGCTATCTCCTTAAGCAAAGGCTATCCTGACCAGGTCAAGGTTTTCCTCATGGGAGACGCAGTGGCTTGCGCCAAGCGGGGGCAGAAGACGCCCAATGGCTTCTACAACTTGGAGCGGATGTTGAAGGTGGCTTCGAGGCAAGGTGTCGCCATAGGCACCTGAGGGACCTGCCTGGACGCCCGTGGCATCGGCGTCGAGGAGCTTGCAGAAGGGGTGCATCGGAGCTCCCTGGATGAACTGGCCGACTGGACTCGGTGGGCCGACAAGGTGATCGTGTTTTGATTAGACCTGTCTTCGTTCTTCAAGGCATCTGCAAGCATGCGCTGTGGAGAGATTGAAAACAAAAGCGTGGAAAGCTGGACAAACGGAGAGTGAACATGAAACAAAACACCAAGGCGGCCTTGATTATCGGTGGAGTTGTGCTTGCCCTTCTGGTAGGTGTGCCCCTCCTATGGGGAGGCCTTTCGGGATGGCAAGGTGGTGGCTGGGGGATGATGGGACCGGGAATGATGGGAGGGTTCGGCTGGATGGGATTTGGGGCGGTGTTCATGCTGCTGTTCTGGGGACTGGTCATCTGGGCGGTGGTTGCGTTGATTCAAGGGTCCTCTTGGCCAGGTACTTGGGAGTCCCGCCAGCAAGACTCGGCCATTGAGGTGCTCAAGAGAAGGTATGCTCGGGGCGAGATCAATAAAGAGGAGTACGAGGAGAAGAAGAGGGATCTGGCCTGAGGGGCCAATATTGGATGGTTCTAATGAGGAGAACACCTTGGGCAATCATTCCTACGAGGGTTACGTGGCGGGGGCGGGGTTCGTTGGTATTGCAGCATCCAGGGCCGAGTGAAGAACTGGGACATGGAAACAAGGAGACAAGAAAATGGCAGGGAAAACAGTAATTGTCCTCGGCGGCGGCGTCGGAGGCCTGGTGGCAGCCAGCGAGCTGCGCCGGCGGCTTGGGAAGGAGCACCAGGTCATACTGGTGGACAAGGACGGCAAGCACATCTTCTGGCCTTCCCTGCTGTGGCTCCAGGTAGGACTCCGTAAGCCAGACGACATAGGCAGGAGCCTGAGCTTGCTAGAACGGAAAGGCATCCAGGTGGTCCGCGGGCAGGTGCAAAGGATTGACCCGGCACAGAAATCGGTACAGGTGGATGGCAAAGAGCTGAAGGCGGACTTCCTGGTGGTCTCCCTGGGCGCTCAACTTGCACCAGAATCGATCCCTGGACTATCCCAAGCAGGCCACAACCTCTACACCCTGGAGGGGGCTACGGCTATTCGAGACCAACGCAAAAGCGTGACCGGAGGATCGGTAGTTGTGCTCGTCGCCAGGATGCCCTTCAAGTGCCCGGCAGCCCCTTGCGAGGCCGCCATGCTCCTGGACTACGACCTGCGCAAGCGCAAGCTGCGCGACCGTGTGGGAGTGAGCCTCTACACCCCAGAGCCAGGCCCCATGCCGGTGACGGGGCCAGAGGTTTCCGCGGGAGTCCGGCGGCTTCTGGAGGAGCGGGGTATCGCCTACCATCCCCAGCACCAGGTCACGGAGGTCAACAACTCCACCAAGACTTTGCACTTCGCCAACGGAGCGCAGGCCAACTTTGACTTTTTGGTATACATTCCGCCCCACGTAGCGCCAACAGTGGTGCGGGAGGCCGGACTCACCGGCGAGAGCGGCTGGGTGCCGGTGAACCGCAACACCCTGGAGACCAGATTCCCTGGAGTCTATGCCATCGGCGACGTAACGGGCATCCCCCTGGCAGTGGGTATGCCCCTTCCCAAGGCAGGGGTCTTCGCCCACCGGGAGGCGGAGGCAGTGGCCCAGACCATTGCGGCCAGGGTCACCGGCCAAGGGAGTGATGGAACCTTTGACGGCCACGGCGAATGCTTCATTGAAGTGGGCGGTGGACAGGCGGGGTTTGGCCGGGGCAACTTCTACGCCGAACCCAGACCGGAGATAAAGCTCCACCAGCCCACCCGCTACTGGCACGCCGGCAAGGTGTTGTTCGAGAAGGATTGGTTCCGGCGCTGGTTTTAACCTAGCAGGGTGATGAAAAAACCTTTCCGACCATCCCCCTGCCCCCTTCCTGGCCAGGAAGGGGGTGAAAGTTCTATCTGGGGGACACCCCCAGTCCCCTGCCCCTTCGGCTTCGCTCAGGGCAGGCTCCGGGGCTTTGGCCATCTGGACTCCTCTTTTTCAGAAGCTTCTAGGCAAGCCCCTGGCAATAGGCATACAGGGCGTCGTAGACAGGGAAAAACAACTCTAGCTTGCGAAAGTCATCGGGACAGACCTTGGCCATCCCTTCCGAGATTGCAAGCAGTCCCGCCGCCTCGGCCGCAGGCGCCCGCCACCACCGCCGCTTCCTTATGGAAGGGTCTTGCGGGATGTCCGCACCATGCACAATGAAGGCAAGGCGCAGCAAAGCCGCATCATTCAAGTGGTGCTCCTCAATCAGGGTCTCAAAGGTACATTTACCGTCTCTGTGGCCAAACTCCGCCCCTTCGGCGTCAAAGGAGTGAGCGCCTTCTCGCCTGGCCACCTCCAGGACTTGCTCCCTGGGCACAAACAAGAACTCCGGGGTTTCGTCTATGAACCGGCGGATGAGCCAGGGGCACGCCACCCTGTCCACCTTGGCATTCTCTCTGGTTACCCACTTCATGGTTGCCCTCCTTACAAGGCATGTTGCTATTCTCCCACAGCAACTCATTCGCGGCTACGACCCCCCATGAATCCTGGCAACGAAATCTACCCGGCAGCTTGCGACAGAAACGCCAAGGGATTAGGATAAGGAAGCATTAATCAGATCGTCAGGAGGATATTGATGGCTAGCCAGGACCAGTTCGGTGCCCAGAGCACCATTACCACTCGCCAGGGGCGTTTGACGTACTACCGTCTGGGCCGCTTGGAGGAAACCGGCGTCACGCACCTGGACCGCCTGCCTTTTTCCATTCGCATTCTCTTGGAAAACGTTCTACGGAACCATGATGCCAAGCTAGTTACTGAGGAGGATGTGCTCGGCGTTGCTGGGTGGAACACCCGCGAGCTATCCCGTCGGGAGGTCCCATTCATGCCGGCCCGGGTGCTGCTGCAGGACTTCACCGGCATTCCGGCCATTGTGGACATGGCCAGCATGCGCTCAGCGATGAAACGCATGGGCGGCGACCCCAAACGTATCAACCCCACGGTCCCAGTAGACCTGGTCATTGACCATTCCGTACAGGTGGACTACTTCGGCACTCAGTTCGCTTTCGCCCAGAACGTGGAGCGCGAGTACGAACGAAACCGCGAGCGGTACAGCCTGCTGAAGTGGGCACAAAAGGCCTTCCGGAACACGCGAGTGGTGCCGCCAGGCACCGGGATTGTCCACCAGGTCAACCTGGAATACCTGGCCAGTGTGGTGGGAACCAAAAAGAAGGCCGGCAACACCGTAGCCTTTCCCGATACAGTGGTGGGTACGGACTCCCACACCACCATGGTCAACGGCCTGGGAGTGCTGGGGTGGGGAGTCGGAGGCATCGAGGCCGAGGCGGTGATGGTCGGACAGCCATACTACATGCTTTTGCCGACGGTTGTGGGCTTCAAGCTGACGGGCGAACTTCCTGAGGGGACTACGGCCACCGACCTGGTGCTTACCGTGGTCCAGATGCTGAGGGCCCGCGGCGTGGTGGAGAAGTTCGTTGAGTTCTACGGCGACGGCCTGTCGAACCTGGCTCTGCCAGACCGGGCCACCATATCCAACATGTGTCCCGAGTACGGGGCCACCGCTGCCCTCTTTCCGGTAGACCAGGTTACTCTGGACTACCTGGCTGGCACAGGCCGCCGTCCCGCCGCGGTGGAGATGGTGGAGCGGTACACCAAGGCACAGGGACTATTCCGCACCAAGGACACTCCGGTGCCTGACTACACCGACAAGCTGGAGCTTGACATGTCCACCGTGGTGCCCAGCATGGCGGGGCCCAGCCGCCCACAAGACCGCGTCCCGCTCACAGAGATGAAGCGATCGTTCCAGGTGGCCCTGGACAAGGTTTACCACAAACCGGCGACAGCGGTGGCGAGTGGCAGCGGCCATCAGACCGGCCAAGGGCAAAAGGGTGTTCCGGTGAGCCTGGACGATCAGACTGTATCCCTGAACCACGGCGTGGTTGTGATTGCCGCCATAACCAGTTGCACCAATACCTCCAACCCATCGGTCATGGTGGGCGCCGGGCTTCTGGCCAAGAACGCCGTAGAGCGAGGTCTGGGCACGAAGCCCTGGGTCAAGACCAGCCTGGCGCCGGGGTCTCAGGTAGTGGACGACTACCTGGCCGCAGCCCAGGTGATGCCCTATCTTGAGGCGCTGGGGTTCCACATAGTCGGCCACGGCTGCACCTCATGCATCGGCAACAGCGGCCCCCTGCCCGATCCGGTGGCCAGAGCAGTGACGGAGCACGACCTGGTGGCCGCAGCGGTGCTGAGCGGCAACAGGAACTTTGAGGCCCGCGTTCATCCGCAAGCAAAGGCCAACTTCCTGGCCTCGCCCATGTTGGTGGTGGCCTACGCTCTGGCGGGCACCGTTGACATTGACCTGACGAAAGAACCCCTTGGACACGACCCCAACGGCCAGGCAGTGTACCTGCGGGACATCTGGCCAACACAGGAGCAGATCAAGGAAACTGTGCTCAGGGCGCTCAAGCCCGCTATGTTCCGAAAGAGATATGGCAAGGTGTTTGAGGGCGACGAGCGGTGGAACAGCCTGCCGGTGCCCACTGGAGACCTGTACGCCTGGGACGCCGACTCCACCTACATTCAGGAGCTTCCCATATTCGAGAATCTGCCGCAGGAGCCGTCGCCTGTGCACGACATATCCGGCGCTCGCGTTCTGGCCGTCCTGGGAGATTCCATCACCACGGACCATATATCGCCTGCCGGCGATATATCCTCCAAGAGCCCGGCTGGGCAGTACCTCACAAGCAAGGGAGTAGCAACCAGGGACTTCAACACCTACGGCGCCCGGCGAGGTAACCACAACGTACTGATCAGGGGCACCTTCGCCAATGTACGCCTGCGCAACCAGTTGGTGCCCAATGCGGAAGGCAGTGCGACCGTACACCTACCAAGTCGCCAGGAGATGAGTATCTACGATGCCTCGGTCCGCTACCAGGCAGAGGGCGTGCCCTTGATTGTACTGGTAGGCAAGGAGTACGGGTCGGGTAGCTCCAGAGACTGGGCTGCCAAGGGGCCTTACCTCCAGGGAGTGAAGGCGGTGGTGGCCCAGAGCTATGAGCGTATCCACCGCACCAACCTGATAGGTATGGGCGTTCTGCCTCTCCAGTACATGCCCGGGCAAACCAGGGAGACGCTGGGACTCACGGGCTTCGAGACCTATGATATAGCTGGCATCGCGGGAGAGCTACTGCCAGGGGCCACGGTAGATGTGCGTGCCCGGCGGGAGGATGGCCGCCCAGTGGCCTTCAAGGCCCGCGTACGCATAGATACGCCCATAGAGGTAGAGTATTACCGCCACGGAGGCCTGCTACAATACGTGCTGCGGCAGATGCTAAAAGGTAGCTGATAGTTCCTCCCCGCTCTTGTGGTTCGACAGGCTCACCATGAGCGTGACGCAAACAAACCCGCTCACCCTGAGCTTGTCGAAGGGAGTGAGCGGGCGGCGTTTGCCAGAGCCCTGTCATGAGATTGGAACGCCCAAGCAAACGGAGCCTCTCCCCCCCTTACGCTAAAGGCGAAAAACGGTTAGAATTAGTACCACCTGCTGTTAGAGAGCAGCAGGGACGCCGTAGGACATGAATTAGGTGATTGATTCTGCCATGACACTGTCCGCATCAACACTGTATCCGCTGATTCTGGCTACCCTTCTGGGCTATCTCTTGGGCTCCATTCCTTTGGCAGCCCTGGTAAGCCGCCGGCGAGGTGTGGACATTTTTCACACTGGTACTGGGCTGGCCGGAGCCGCCAACGTGGTACGCAGCGTGGGCTTCTGGCATGGTGGCGCGGTGTTCTGGGGAGATGTGGCAAAAGGCATCCTCACCGTTGCGGTCTCCGATCGCCTGGGGGTGGACGGCGCAGCGATTCTCCTTCCTGGCATGGCCGCCCTGGCAGGACACTGGCGGTCCGTGTTCACGCATTTTCGTGGGGGTGACGGGCTGGCCACGCTGGTGGGCATCACAATGGCCCTCCTTCCTCCGTTCACCTTCTGGCTGGCTGTGCTGACGGCCATAGTTGTGATGGCCATAGCTCGCGCCTCTGGTCACCACCCCACGCTTTGGGGCGGGGCCGCTGGCTATAGCTTCCTGCTTTTTAGGGCCACCGTCTTCGGAGATAGCCCAGCCTTGGTACTGTTCGTAGTGGTGCTGGCGCTGATGGTGCTGGCCCACGGAGTCTCAAGCCACCTGCGCCATCCCGCTTCCACCTAGCCGGGTGATGAACCCCGACACGTCGGGGCGACCATCCCCTCCGACTTCGTCAAGAAGTTCCGAAGCCATCGGACCTGACCCCCCTTCCTGGCCAGGAAGGGGGGTGAAAGATATATCTGGGGGATACCCCCAGTCCCCCACCAAATGGGCTTCGCCCCTCTGGACTCTCCTTTTTCAGCCGCCTGTTAGCACCCTTGGCGAATGGAAACGGGTTTGAAGATAGCGCTAGAAACAGAGAGGAGGGCATTCCAAAGAGAATGCCCTCCTCTCCTGAACTCTTTCCGGACTGCTGGCGCTAGGCCCTGTCGCCTCCAACGTCCAACCGCATTGGAGAGACTCCCGGCGTGCCCCACTTTTCCCATATCTGGTCCACCTGAGCCTGGAAGTAGGCGATGTCCTCCTCCTTGAAGTGAGCAAAGCGTCCCTGGCGCTTCAGGTAGTCAACAATGGACTTCCGCTTGCGACGCCCCACGGCGATCATACGGGAAGGGCCGCTGTATCGCAGCTTGCTGTCCTCGATCTCCCACTGGACCCACAGCCCCGTCTCCACGGCCAGCATTCCCAGCTCGTGGGAGTACTTGGGATCGTAGTCCCAGCCCTTAGGACATGGATCCAAAGTGTGGATGAAGGTAGGCCCGCCGATGGCAAGGGCCTTGCGAACCTTGTTCATCAAGTCCACGGCGTAGGAGCCGCAGCCGGTGGCCAGGTAGCGTGACATGGGGTGGCCCACAGCCAACATGGCGGCGGTGTTTTTCTTCCAGCGGGTGTTCATGATGCGATGTTCTTTGCCAGGGGGGCTGAAAGTGGAGTTAGCGCCCCATGGAGAGGAGCCAGAGACCTGGATGTCCGTATTGGCGTAAGATTCATTGTCGTACATCAGGACCAGGTGATTATACTCAGGGTGTGTCAAGGAGGCCGATATGCCTGAGAGTCCCATGTCGGCGCCTCCGCCGTCGCCGCAGAAGGAGATGACATTGATGGGTTCATCCTTGATCTTTTGTTTCCTCATGAGGGCCTTGAGGCCCGCGGCTGTCCCTGTGGCCGCTGAGCCAGAGGAGCCTAGCTGGGTATGCATCCACGGCACCACCCAGGGGGTGCTGTAGTAGGTGGTGTTGGCCACGTACATGCATCCGGTGCTGCCCAGCACAATGGTGCGCGGCCCCGCCGCCTTCACCATCAGCTTCATTGTCAGGGCGGATTCACACCCCTGGCAGGTCCGATGCCCTGAGGTGTAGAACTCCTCCAGGGGAGCGTTGTGGACACCTCTGATTGGCTTGAGCTGCTGGGTAGTTGTCATGCCTTCTTCCCCCTTACTCCTATCCAGTGGGTCTCGTTATCGGACTTGCCTGTCTTCGCCACCTGCTGGGCGATGCCGAACATCTCCGTGGCGAATGGTTGGGTGATCTCCCTGCCGCCCAGGCCGGCGATGAAGCCCACCAAAGGCACCCTGGGGTTCATGTCGTAAAGGGCTGAACGAATCTCGTTGTAAAGGACCCCGCCGTGGAATGGCGACCCAAAGGAATAGTCCCGGTCTATCACGCCCACCGCCTTGGCCCGGGAGAGCACACGCTGCACATCCTCCACGGGAAAAGGACGCATCCACTTGAGGCGAAGGAAGCCCACTTTCTGCCCCTGCGCCCTCATCCGCCGTACGGCCACGCGCATGGGCATAGCCATGGTGCCCATGCCCACCAGGATGACCTCTGCGTCTTCTGTCATGTACTCGTCTACGAAGGGCGTCAGGTCACGGTTGAAGATCCGGTTGAAGTCCTTGTAGGCTTCAATGATTACCCCTCTGGCGCGCCGCATGGCTGCATCCGACTGCTTGCGCATCTCCATCAGCCAGTCCTCGTTCACCTGAGGGGCGATGGTGATGGGGTTGTCCGGGTGGAGGGTAAGGTCACCACGGTTGTAGGGAGGCAAGAACCGCTCGACCAACCTTTTGTCGGGCACGTTGACGATCTGCTGGGAGTGGGTAAGAAAGGCGCCATCGGCGCTGAGGGCGCAGGGCAGGAAGACCCTTGGGTCCTCAGCCACCCGCCAGGCGATGAGGGCGGTGTCCAGCGCCTCCTGGCCCGTTGCGACCCAGTTGAGCATCCAGCCAAGGTCCCGCACCGCCAGGGCGTCGTTGTGCTCGCAGCCGAAAGCGCCAGGGTCATCCAGGGCGCGGTTGCCCACCAGTGCCACCACCGGAAGCCTCAGGCCCGCCGTAACCGCCAGAGCCTCCATGCCGTAGAACCATCCCACGCCGCTGGAGCCTGTGAATGTGCGAGCGCCCACGGCGGATGCATGCTTGACTATCTCGAACTGGGAATGTTCGCTTTCGGCTACGATGTACTCGCACTTCAGCTCGCCGTCCGCGATGAGCTTGGAGAGAAACTGCATCACCGTGTCGTAGGGCCGGATGGGATAAGCGGTGACAACATCCACATCGGCCAAGGCACAGGCGCGGGCGATGGCCTCGCTGCCACTGATAAGCTCCTCCCGTTGGACTACTGGCAGGTCGGTGCTAATTGTCATTGGATCTCTCCTTGGCGGCGGCGACCATCTCGTCTTGGTACTGGCTCCAATGATGGAGACCATGGGAGCGGCTCTCCGCCTTTGGCGTGGCGGTCTTCCCACCTAGCCACCTCAGATAGCCCTTCTTGTCCCTCTGGTAGTGCTCGTACTGGCTGGAGTTGTCGGTAAAGTCGGCCTCATTGACCATTGTGACGCAATCGGCGACCGGGCAGACGTCAGCGCAGACGCCGCAGCCGCAGCAGGCCTCCATATTAGCGTCATACAGCCCGTCCGGCGTAACGTCGAAGCAGGAGTCGGGGCACTGGAGCCAGCAGAGGGTGCACTTGGTACATGTCTCAAAATTCACTACCGGGCGCATGGTGCGAGTGCTGAACTTCTTGAACACATCGCTGCGCCCGGGCTGGAAGCCACCCTCCCCGCCACGGAAGCCTGTGCCAGGGGCGATGCCCGAGATCACGAGCGCCTCCTTCATCTCCTCCCATCCAGGCTTGTCGAAGGAGTAGAGGGCGCCGTGGTTGCCTTCCGCCGGCTCCACCGGCCTCAGTTGCGTCTGCTCGTAAGAGCGCTGCGCGGATTTTAGCTTGGCTTCGCTCTTCCACTGCTCCGCAATGGCCTTGCAATAGGACTCCAAGCTCACCAAACCGGGGCAAACCTTCGCCAGGGCACCCAGGATTCTCACATCCGTGTGGTCGTCCTTGTACACCCAGAGGCCAGAGAAGCTGGCTGGCCCCTTTATAATAGCCAGGTTATAGGGGGCATCCTTCTGGTGAATGTCCTCCAAGAGAGCCTCGGTGGTTTGCTTGGAGGTTACTATCAGTGTTCCCCCAGGCTTAGTGATGGCGCCGATGGACTGCAACCCGTACCAGGCCCAGGACTCAATCCCCTTGCACAGCGTATCGTCCAAGCAGATGGTGACATCCACTTCTTTGGGTTCGTACTTGGCCAGGCTCTCCTCCAGCTCCAGGGGAGTGTCCGCCACCACCGCGAAAAACTTGGCGGGGATCCCGTTGCGCTCAGGAGAGTCGCCGTAGCGACCGAAGGCTGTGCCAACCTTGGCCTCTTTATGAGCCGCCAGGACAATACCCCGGCATATGTTCGCGGAGAGGCGTTTCTGGAAGATGCCCCGGTACACTACCTCCACGGCGTAGGTGGTCATAGGTGCTTACCTTCCTTTTATGAAAGCTCGCAATGCTTTGTTCGTTCCGTGTCCGCGCCAACGGTGCGCCCCCAGTATGATCGGGGATTCCCCATTGAGCGCAAACCAAAATGTCTGCCCAGACACAAATCGGACATCCCAGTGTACTACCCGCCTTCTGGTGTCTGTCAATCCCGTGTGCTGAACGAGTATAGACGCTTTTCGTCAAGGCCAACAGAGCGTATACTCTACAGTGTTGCTACCTGCTCCCACTGTCGGCCAAAGCGATAGCTAATGGAGACAAAGACATGAACGTCCTGGACTATATGGAGCGGTACGGGCACGAGCAGTTCAGCGTGTACACAGATACCAGCGTTGGATTGCGCGCCTTCATCGCCATTCACGATACCACTCTGGGCCCAGCTCTAGGGGGCGTGCGGGTGTGGCCGCATCCCACGGAGGAAGCCGCAGTAACGGACGTACTCCGGTTGAGCAGGGGCATGACCTACAAGTCGGCGGCGGCGGGACTCAACTTTGGCGGCGGCAAGGGCCTCATCATGGCGGACTCCCGCAAGGACAAGTCCGAGTCGCTGATGCGTGCCTTCGGCAGGTTTGTGGAAAGCCTTGGGGGCCGCTACATCACCACGGAGGACGTTGGCATGACCCTTCAGGATCTGGAACAGATTGCCCAGGAGACTTCGCACGTCACGGGCCTGCCCATATCCATGGGGGGCAGCGGCGATACCTCTCCCATGACCGGCTTTGGGGTCTACCAGGGTATGCGGGCCTGCGCCAAAGAGGCGTGGGGCAGCGACTCCCTGGCGGGCCGAGTCGTAGCAATCCAGGGATTTGGGCACACGGCCACGGCGCTGGTGGAAAACATCCTGAAGAAAGAGGAAGGGGTCAAGTTCTTCGTAGCCGACATCAACGAAGAGTCGCTGAGCCGGGCCAGGCAGTACCCTGGGGTGCAGGTCGTGGACCCCGACGACATCTTCAGCGTTGCCTGCGACATATTTGCCCCGTGCGCCCTGGGCGGCATACTCAACAATAAGACCATTCCACGCCTCCGGTGCAGGATTGTGTGTGGCTCGGCCAATAACCAGCTCCTGGAGCTGGAGGACGCCGACGCCGTTCAAAAGAGGGGCATCCTCTACGCGCCCGACTATATAGTGAACGCGGGGGGTGTCATCAACGTCTCCTGCGAGGTGGGCGCCACCTACAGCGAAGATGCTGCCAGGGAGAAAACCGCCCGCATCTACGATAACATCCAGAGGGTTATCGCCATCTCCAAGAAGCAAGACATATCCACGGCACGGGCCGCGGACCACCTGGCTGAAGAGCGCATTGCAGCGATGCGCAAGGTCAGGCAGGGGTACCTCTAATGGCACGTCACCGGCTGCTCCTTCCTCTGCTGCTGGCGCTGCTGCTGCCCGCGTGCGGCATTGCTCCCACACCCACACCTACCTCCATGCCGGAGTTTACGCTATCCGTCCAATATAAGGAGGCTTTTCCCATGACCATAGACACCACCAAACAGTACGTCGCCACCCTGCGCACGGACAAGGGCGACATTGTCATAGAGTTGAACGCCAAGAAGGCGCCTGTAACTGTCAACAACTTCGTGAACCTGGCGCAGCGACGGTTCTACAACAACTCCACGTTCCATCGGGTCCTTCCAGACTTCATGGCCCAGGGCGGCGATCCCACGGGCAGCGGCAGCGGCAGCCCCGGCTACACCATAGCCGACGAGTTCACCGACCTGACCCACGAGCAAGGCGTCATCTCCATGGCCAATACAGGGCAGCCCCACACAGGCGGAAGCCAGTTCTTTATCACCTACATACCCACGCCCTGGCTGGATGGCAAGCATACTGTGTTTGGGAAGGTGACAAAGGGAATGGACGTTGTGAAAGCGCTGACCCCCAGGGACCCCAACCGGAACCCAACGTTCCCAGGCAGCAAGCTCCTAGAGGTGACAATCCAGGAGAGCTAGAGGTCGAAGCTGGAAGCGCCGCTTTGGATTTGAACATCGTTGATTGAGTACCTTGGCATGGTGGCGGAGCGGAAGAAGGTTGCTGGCACTCAAGGCGGGTGCTAAACTCCTGTCGTTCCATTCTGGTCGCACTAAAGGGCCGTGGGTGACCCAAATTGGAAATCCCGGCTATGTAGAAAAGGAAGGAGTCCAATGCCCAAGATGACCGGCGGTCAAATCCTGATGAGGTCCCTTGCGATGGAAGGGGTGAAAGTAATCTTTGGCCTCCCTGGGGTGCAGACTTACCACGCCGTGGACGCCTTGCACTCCGTGCCGGAAATAAGGTTCATCACCACTCGGCACGAGCAGGCCACAGCCTACATGGCCGATGGCTACTCCAGAGCGAGCGGCGAAATCGGCACGGCGCTGGTTGTCCCTGGCCCGGGCCTGTTGAATGCCTCCGCAGCAATTAGCACTGCGTACGCCTCCTCTTCGCCGATTATGGTGGTTTCTGGCCAGATCCCGCGAGACCACATCGGCATCAACCGTGGGATGCTGCATGAAGTGGATGACCAGCTAGTGGCCATCCGTCAAGTGACCAAGTGGGCGAAGAGGGTTTTGGACCCTGCAGAGATTCCCAATGCGGTGCACGAGGCCTTCTACCAGCTACGCACGGGGCGTCCCCGGCCTGTTGAGATAGAGATTCCACCGGATACCCTAGCTGAAGAGGCTGAATTGCAGCTTAGGGAGCCGGCGGACTACTTCCGCCCTGCAGCTCCGGAGAACGAAGTGCGGGAGGCAGCGCGCATTCTGGCCGGCGCCCGCAACCCGATCATTATGGCTGGCGGTGGTGTCATCACCTCAATGGCATCAGACGCTTTGCAGAAGCTGGCTCAGTATTTGCAGGCCCCTGTGCTCACCACAGCGGAGGGCAAAGGCGCTCTTTCTGATAGGCATTACTTGTGCCTCGGCTCATTCCGAGGCGATGACGCAGACTTGTTGAGCCAGCACGACGTTATCCTGGCTGTAGGCACCCGCATGGCCATTGGGCTGAGCCGAGGCACACCGCAGTTGCCCAAGGACCAGAAGGTGGTGCAGATTGACATTGACCCAAGCGAGATTGGCCGTAACTTCAAAAACACGGTGGGAGTTGTGGGTGACGCCAAGCGCACCCTGGAAGAGTTGCAGAAGGCCCTGGCGATTATTACGCCGGCCAAGGCCAGCCGCAAGGCAGAGATGGAGCGCACGAAGGCGGAACGTGTCAAGACCCAACGTGTGGTGGAGCCGCAGCACGGCTTCTCAGCGGCCATTCGCGCTGCCTTGCCTGATGATGGCATTTTGGTGGCGGACATGACCCAGCTTGCCTATTACAACCGCGTCGGCTACCCCGTCTACAAGCCTGGCACCTACATTACCTCTTCCTACTCTGGCAACTTGGGCTATGCCTTTCCCCTAGCCCTGGGCGTGAAGGTCGCCAAACCAGATACTCCGGTAGTCTCTGTCAGCGGCGACGGAGGGTTCCAGTACGCTTCCCAGGAGCTGTCCACGGCGGTGCAGTACGGCATCAACCTGGTGGCAGTGGTGTTCAACGACAACGCCTACGGCAATGTAATGCGAGACCAGGAGACTCAATTCCACGGCAAGCTCGGCTCTGAGCTTCGAAATCCTGATTTTGTAAAGCTGGCCCAGGCGTACGGCGCACGAGGGGTGCGAGTGAAGAGCGCTGATCGCCTAGAGTCGGCTATAAAGGAGGCCATTGGCCTAGAAACCCCAACGGTGATTGAGGTGCCTGTGGGACCAATGCCTAGCCCCTGGTAAATACAGTTTGAGTCCACGTGCGTGGAACCAGGGAAAGGAGCTGCACGGCACCTGGAACGCTCCGTAACGGTTCCTTTTCGGGGGTCTGCCTGTGTGGTAGTTCTATGACTATGTCACCCATCAACGTTTCTGTGAAAATGTCACCTTATGAAAAAGGAGACAGTTTCATTGAACGCGAAGGAGCAACAGCGACTGATGGTATTGAACCAGGTTCTGCGAAGAGAGATCACGGGGAGGGAGGCTGGCACGTTGATGGGTGTCTCTGTGCGTCACATGCGAAGATTGCTGGCAGCATACCGGGAGGAGGGGGCTGCTGCCCTGGCGCATGGGAACCGCGGACGAGTGCCGGTCCATGCCCTTGCTGCTGGATTGAAGGCGCGCTTGGTGGAGGCAGCCCAGACCACGTACGCGGGGTGTAATTGCGCCCATCTTAGCGAACTCTTGGCCCAGCGCGAGGGGCTCGTGCTTTCTCGGTCATCGGTCTGGCGGGTGCTGACGGCAGCAGGGCTGAAAAGTCCCCGTAAGCGTCGTTCGCCGCAGCACCGTTGTCGGCGCCAGCGCATGCCACAGGAAGGGATGCTGGTCCAACTGGATGGCAGTCCCCATGCCTGGCTGGGGGATCGGGGACCCAAGTTTACCCTGCTGCTTGCCGTGGACGATGCCACGGGCACAGTTCCCTGCGCACTCTTCCGTGAGCATGAGGACACGGAGGGCTACTTGCTCCTGCTGCAGGGGATCATCGTGAGGCGGGGTATCCCGTTGGCGGTGTACACGGACCGCCACGCCGTCTTCCAGCACCAGCGCCCCGCGCCGGCAGAGGATGCCTCCGCCAGTACCGGTGAGCCTACCCAGTTTGGGCGGGCGATGCGGGAGCTTGGCGTAACCCAGGTGTTTGCCCACAGCCCTGAGGCGAAAGGGCGGGTGGAGAGAGCCAACGGGACATTCCAGGACCGATTGGTGGCAGAACTGCGCTTGGCCGGCGCCAGCAGCCTTCAAGAGGCCAATCGAGTCCTCGAAGCATTCCTGCCCCGCTTCAATGCGCGCTTCGGCGTGCCGGCTGCGGAGTCAGGGCCAGCCTATCGGCTGCCAGAGCCTGGGCTAGACGTGGACGGCGTGCTCTGTGTCAAGGAGCGGCGGATAGTGGCGAAGGACAACACGGTACAATACCAAGGCCGCACCCTGCAACTCTTCCCCGGGACGGACCGGCTCAGCTACGCCAGGGCCCACGTCGAGATCCAGGAACGTTTGGACGGGCGACTCTTGGTGTGCTGCCAGGGTAGGATCCTCACTCCAGGGGAAGCACCTCCCCTTGCCACCACCCTCCGGTCTCGTGCCCCCGTGCCTGCGAGTCCCTCTCCAGTGCCCAAGGGTCAGGAAGACCAGCGTGTGATAGGCAAGCTCACGCCCAACCCGATCTGGTACGAGGATACCGAGATGATGTTCCATCATCGGGAGCTGGTGAAGGTGGGGATGGAGCGGGCACGGCAGCAGGGAAAGCACATTGGGAGACCCTCGGTGACTGAGCGGCCAGGGTTCCCACAGCGATTCGAGGAAGCCCTGGAGCGCATCAGGGCAGGCAGACTCTCACGGCGGCGGGCAGCCAGAGATATGGACATAGGCTACGCCACGCTCAAGCGCCTGCTTGAGGCACGCGGGGATGGTCCAGAAGCGGACATGAATCCCGCTTGGGAGCCCCAGGAGTCGACAGCCCAAGCCCCCAAGGCCAACACCGAGGTCAGCGTCGTCATACCAGGGTGACATATTCTCAGAAACACAAGGGTGACGGATTGACAGACACACGACAACAGGGGCGTCCAGAAGGACTTCTTTTTGATGGTGGTTTCCATTGCGTATTTACCAGGATTTTGAATACTGACTACCTTATCTCCATGGCGCTAGCATTGGCCAACAGCGTAGACCTGCGTGATTTCGGACAGTGTCCTGTGTGCGCGATGAGTGCATTGGGGAATAGGCAAAATGGCCATAGCATTTGCCTCGCAAGCGAGTTCGCAGGCGTCCTTGCTGGTCGTCCGATGGAAGTGCGGCGCTGGCGAACGTTGCATCAACATCCTTGGGGTCCAACTATCGGGCAATGAAGCCACGCATCCCTATTGAAGCAGCGTAGGCTTCGGTTGAAACGTTTCCAGGCCAAAAGGCTGGGGCAATTCCAGCGGCAAAGCGGTGATTTAGGGAGTATGGTGGAGTATAGTGTAGTGTAGTGTAGTATAAGGAGGAGGAGTAACAGAGGCAATGTCAGAATCCATAAGATTGACGCTCAGCGTGCAGGTTGCCGGCGGGCCTAAGCTAGTCGCAGCGAAGACCCTTGCAGTGGAGGCCTACGAGAAGATAACACTAGATGTCCCCAATGACTCCACCGACGTCCAGGTGGAGTTGCAGCCGGGTGGCGTGGGGGTTGTGAAGCTCATCATGATCACCTCGGATGCCTACGGAGACGACCTCACCTATAGCCCTGACGGCGGCACTACCACCATCGGCCTCGATCAGCCCCATCTGTTTATGGGTGCGGGCGGAGTCGGAGTGCTTGGATC
>JAUSCR010000083.1 GCA_030651175.1 Dehalococcoidia bacterium | reverse complement strand
GCATCCGGTACCACCCGCTGGGGAACGATGGCAGCCATACGAAGGCGTTGACTATCACCACCGCGCTGGTGGCGAAGTACGCCACGCACGCAAGCCCGACCAGTCCCTTCAGCAATAACCTGCCTCTACCCTTCAACTGCCTCCGAGGTCTGCTCGCATCCTCAGGTCCTATCGAGAGTTCCCCAGCGGGATCTACGTTGCCAGCGGTCAAGATTCGTGTCTCCTCACTTTTCTATGGGCACGTCCGGGTCGTTGCCCCACTCCGCCCAAGAGCCATCGTAGCCGTGCACCTTGTCGTAGCCCAGGAGCCTGAGCGTCAGGTACGACACCGATGACCTTTGATGGGTCTGGCAGTAGACGAACACATCCTTGTCCTTGGTGACGCCCGCATCCTCGTACATCTTCCTGATCTCAGCAAACGGCTTCAGCACAGCGGCATCGTCGCTGGTGAAAAGGGTCGTCCAATCTATATTCACCGCTCCGGGAATATGCCCGCCCCTCTTGGCCCGCAGGTCATCGCCCTTGTACTCCGCCGGCGACCTGGCGTCTACAATAGCCACGCTGGGCTTTTTCAGTGCGGCGAGGACGTCGTCCTTGCTGGCGAAGATGGATGGCCTGACTTGCGCGGTGAACTTGGCCGCGGTGGCCTTGGTCTCTTCCGTGCTTATCGTCTTGGCCTCCTTTTGCCACTTCTTGAACCCACCGTCGAGCACAGCGCCCTTGGTGTTGCCATAGTACTCCAGAGTCCACAGCACGCGCGCCGCCGTGGTCTCTTTGCCGTTGTCGTAGACGATCACCCTGGTGTCGCCGCTTATCCCTCTCTGGCCAAAGACCTGCTCTAGCTGCGCCGCTGGGCCGACGTCCTGCGCAGGACCCACCGGGTTGAATGTGTCTGCCACAGGCAGGTTGACTGCGCCCTGGATGTGGCCGGCCTGGTAGTCTTTGGCGGTGCGGGCATCCACTATGCGGATGTTAGCGTCGTTCAGGCGCTGGGCCAGCCAGCTCGTATCCACCAGCAGGTCAGGATTGGCGAAGCCGGCGGGAGTGGGCGTGGGAGTCGGAGCCGCCCTGGTGGGAGTGGCCGTTGGAGCTGGAGTAGGGGTAGCCGCCGGCGTGGTCGGCGTGGGAGTGGGTTCGGCCCCGCAGGCGGCCAGCACTGCCACCAGGACGAATGCTATTACCGTCAGCGATACTTTCTTAGCGAACAACTTTTTCATTTCTTGGTTCCTTTCTTTCTAGCAAGACGTATTCACAAGGGCGAACTTGCTCTTGGTTTCTCGCTCGCCCACTAGGGCGTGGGTAACTCTTTCCCGCGCTTATAACAGCGCTTACAATACTTGAACTGTGCAATGTCCGTTCGAACGTACAGCCACTTATGGAACATCCCAAGGCACTTGGTTTTGTAAAAGAACGCGCCCAAAAGATACATGCTTTTCCTCTTGATCGCCGTCGTCCATCCCTCGCATTGATCGGTGAGACATTGCTCCTTATCTCCGTGTCCCGCGATATTCGATGCTTCTGAGTCCACCATAAAACTCATTCTACCCCTTTTCTCTTTCTTACCGTAGCTAGGGAACGATGGGTGGCGCGGCCCGCTGGCGCAACTGCTTGTTCCTTTGCCGCTCTTTGCCCGTGCATGGCCCTGGGAGTTTCCGCACACATCGCCGATGAAGAAGCGAGCAGTGGCTGGAAAGGCCCGGCACGGGCCATACCAACAAGCGGTTGCCGCTGAGTTGCTGTAGCGCGGCGGGGTCTTTAGGAGTGGTAGAAGCTAGACTAGCTGCTGTGCCGCGCTACAGCATCGTACAGATGCAGCGCAGCATACAGCAGTCGAAATCGAAAGAAACAGCGGTAGGCGCCAAAACCAGACGGAAGGGGGTTGGCGTCCGAGCGGAAGCTACACCAGCTAGTAAGTGAGACATTTATATCCTGGGCACGTCGAACTGCGTCTGATTGTAGCACGGGTGTCAAGCAAGTGGTGACCCGCAAGGGGAAGAGGTACTGTTTGCTACTGGGTAAGGATACCCAGGGCTCCCTGTTCCCCCTTCCAGTCCATGCTGGTCAGGATGCTCTGCTTGAGGCAGGTACAAGATTCCGTGCCAACCCCGCAGCGTGACCAGCAACAGGACCAACGGCACTGACGACACAGGCCACGGTCAGTGGCAGCTTCAACTCAAATATGGGTCGAGAATGGAACGGTACCGAAGGGAACAAGGCATTGACACCCTTCTAAAAGGGTAGCACTATACTGCGGGTATGGAGGAGACCACAATCTGCAGCATGTAGGAGGGATACCATGGCAGAACTTCGCGTGAACCGGGCCAAGAGCAAGCTTCAAGAAGGCAAGCCAATCATTGGAGTCGGGCAAGTGAACGACGGCGACATGATTGAGCTCCTCGGATCGGTTGGGACTGTTGATCTCATAAACTTTGACATGGAGCATGGGCCAATCACCTGGGCCCAGTTGCGTGACCTGTCCCGTATCTGCGACCTATGGGGCATGACCCCCCAGGTGCGTGTCAACAACAACGATCCCTGGCTTATTGGACGCGCTCTGGACCAGGGAGCCCTGTCAGTCATGATCCCCCATGTGAACACCATGGAGGATGCTGAGCGTGCTGTCCGGGGAGCCAAGTACGCCCCTCTGGGCTTGCGGGGCATGGGCAGGCCGCGACAGGGATTAGGTGTATCCAACTATTACACCAAGGCCAACGACCAGACGATGATCGTGGCGATGATTGAGGATATAGAGGCGGTCAAGAACCTGAAGGAGATCCTGACGGTGGACCATATTGACGTTTTCCTGGTGGCCCCCAACGATCTGTCCCAAAGTATGGGGGCCCAGTACCTCCCTGGCCAGTACGGGACGCAGCAGAATCAGGATGTCCAGAGGGTGGTTGATGGAGCAATAAAACAGATAGTAGCCGCCGGACGGGTAGCAGCAACCCTGGTCAACGATAACAACCTGGAGCATTTCCTCGACCTGGGCGTTCGCTTCCTTAACATGGGAGACCCGTCGGGCTACATAGCCAGCGGCCTGAAGGGGTTCCACGACAAGGTGGTCGCAAAGGTGACCCCCACAGCTACCAGATCCCGTGGAGCAAGGTAAAAGCGGCAGTCGCCGGGTTCCATGGAGACGGATGCGGTGACGCAAGGAACGCCACTGGAGGCGACGATTAGTACGGAGGCAACATGACTACGGAGCGTGAAAGATGGCTGGCGATGACGCTGGAGGATGCACTAGAACCCGACCTTCCTATCTGTGACCCACACCATCATCTCTGGGCCCGCCCCAACGACCGCTACCTTCTTGAGGAAATCCTGAAGGACACGGGAGGAGGCCATCACATCGTCCAGACCGTCTTTGTCCAGTGCGGCTCCATGTACCGGACGAAGGGGCCTGAGGAGATGCGGCCCATAGGTGAAACGGAGTTCGTGCAAGGCATTGCCGCCCAGAGTGCGAGCGGCCAATATGGCGCAACGGAGATTGCTACGGGGATCGTGGGCTTTGCCGATCTGAGGCTGGGCGCCGCGGTGACGCCAGTGCTTGAAGCACACAGGGCTGCCAGCAAGGACCGGTTTCGAGGGGTCCGGCACATAAGCGCTTGGGACGCAAGCCCCGTCATGCGACGCCATGACGTCGCCTCCAAGGGCCTCCTGCTGGACTCAACCTTTCGTAAGGGGTTTGCGCGCCTGCAGGAGTTCGGCATGAGTTTCGATGCCTGGCTTTACTTTCCCCAGCTAGATGAGTTGGCGGACCTGGTCAAAGCATTTCCGGATATGCGCATCATCATCAACCACGTGGGAGGGCCCCTGGGTATCGGTCCCTACGCCGGCAGGCACGAGGAAGTATTCCAGACTTGGAAGCGCAGCATGGCTCGTCTGGCTGGCTATCCCAACGTGGTTGTAAAAGTGGGTGGATTCGGAATGCCGGCATGTGGCTTCGGTTGGCACGAGCGCGCAAAGCCGCCTACCTCCGCCGAATTGGCCAAGGCCATAGCACCCTACTGCCTCTTTTGCATTGAGACGTTTGGGGTCGAACGGTGCATGTTCGAGAGTAACTTCCCTGTGGACAAGGTGTCGTATTCGTACACTGTTGTCTGGAACGCGTTCAAGCGCATCACAAAGGAATTCTCCCTAAAGGAACGGGCTGCTTTGTTCCAAGGAACTGCCGCGCGGATCTACCGGCTGGATACCGATGACGTAAGGTGAACTCAGGCCATTCCCTCGCACTCAGCCCTTTCCCAGCAAAGCGTTTGCAGTCCGGTCAGGTGTTGGGCGACTAAATCCCCAACAGCTTCTCCAGGTTCTTGTGGAGAATCGCTTCTTTCTCCTGCTGTGTCAGGCTTTCCAGCCCCATCACCCAGGATGTCGGCCAATCGAAGCACATGTCGAAAGGCCAGTCGGTGCCAAACACCACCTGGTCAATGCCCACAGCGTCAATCAGATAGCGCAGCGCCGGTTCACTGTGGGTCAAACAGTCGTAGTAGAAACGGTTCAAGTACGCGCTGGGCGGCTTCTGGATATGCTGCCGGGCCTCTGGGCGCACTTCCCAGCCCCGGTCCATGCGGCCGATGCCGTAGCAGGTGTACCCACCACCGTGGCACAGGCAAACCTTGAGGTTGGGGAACTTATCCATGACCCCACCGAACACGAATGAGGCAAACGTCACCGCCCGGTCCGCCAGGTTGCCAATGGTGTTTGGCAAATGGTAACGGTCAAGACGGGAGCTGACCAGTGTGTCGCCACCCTGGTGGATGAGCAACACGGCGTTCAGTCGCTCGGCGACCTGCCAGAGGCGGTAAAAGCGAGGGTCGTCGTAAGTAACGCCGTTAACGTGGTCCCCAATCATGGCCCCCTTCAGGCCTAGCTGCGTCACCGACCGCTCTAGTTCCGTTGCCGCCTGACCCACGTCTTGCATGGGCAGGTTAGCCAGCCCAGCAAACCGGGTAGGATACTGGCGCGTCAGGTGGGCCACGTAGTCGTTGCACTCTCGGTGCATGGCGGCGACAGCGGCAGCATCCTTCTCGTAACAGTAGAACTGAACTGCGGTGGAGAGGACGTGCACATCCACCCCCAGGGAGTCCATATCTTTCAGCCGCTCCTCAGGCGACCAGAACGTTCGAGGGTTATACTGAAGGGGTTGCCGCAATTGCGCCGCCGTCAGGCCGTGCCATTCCCCTTTGGCGGCAATAGCATCTAGCGCCCCGACTGGGCTAATGTGGGCATGAATATCTATCACACGCATCTTGGACTCCTTCCTGATCTTGGCTGCGGACATTGTAGCAACCAATTTTGTACTAATCTAGATTGTCCAGGGTCTTGAACCCCGACATGTCGGTTCGACCATCCCCTCCGACTTTGTCCCGACAGGTCGGGATGAGCAGATCTCCGACTTTGTCGAGAGTCTCGATGGCTCTGCCATCGGACCTCAGACTCCCGGCCCTTCGTCCTTCCACGGAAGGATCAGGGCAGGCTCCGGGGCTTCGCCCCTCTGCACTTCCCTTTTCATCACCCTCTAGATGGTCCTTAGAAACGGCAATCGGATTGTGACTGCGTGAAGGAAAAGGCTTTGTATTTGGCGGGCCTGTTCAGGTTGTGACAAGGAGCGTTCGAAGGGACGCACCAAACTCCTGGAACTGCCATGCGCGCACCTCATGTGCTGCCAGCTCGGCATCCAGCGTACTCGTCTGGCCGGCAAGGCGTTCCATGCTGGCCATGGGCCACAAGAGCGATGGGTCCATAGACAGCCGCTGCCCCAGGGCGGAACGCCAAGCCTTCAGCATTTGCAAGCGCGCTATCTGCTCCTGGGTTGGCCTGTCCCGCCGCTGCGCTGGACGCGGCCTGTGAAACGACGGTGCGCTTCTGCCTTCCTGGATCGCCTGCCGGAGCGATGGGCCAAACCGTTGCAGGCCCGCAGGACCAAGGCCGGGCGTCTGGGCCAAATCAGCCTCTGGCTGGGCGGCGAGATAGACCAGGGTGGCATCCCCCAGGACGCGGAAGTATGGCCTGCCCTGGCGCAGCGCTTCTAGATCGCGAAAGGCGAACAGGGCACGCAGGACGGCCAGCCCGCGCGGGCTGAGGTCCCGACTCCCTTTGACGGCAAGAAATGCCGATTCGGTGTCAGGTGGCTCATAGCGGATTCTCTCCAGAAGTGTGAACTCCTCAGCGACCCACCCCGTGCGGCCCAACAGCCGCAACCGCTTGTCCAACTCATCGCGGATGGCCATCAGGTGGCGGACGTCAGCGGCGGCATACTCCAGCGCCTCTCGGTTCAGCGGCCTTTGGCCCCAGTCCGATCGCTGTAGGCGTTTCTCCTTGTTCAGCCTGACGCCAAGAAGTTCTTGAGCAAGAGCCGCCAGTCCCAACTGCGTCATCCCAGCGAACCGCGCTGCAAGGTTGGTGTCGTAGATGTTGGACACCCGGAACCCCCAAGCCCGATCCAGGCTCCTCACATCGTAATCAGCAGCATGAATTATCTTCTGTAAGCTAGGGCTGGCCAGCAGCGCTTTCAGCGGCAGCACCTCACTGAAGGCCAACGGATCGACGATTACCACGGCGCGACTCGTCGCAATCTGCACCAGGCAAAGCTGCTCTGGATAGCGGAAGAAGCTGTTGGACTCGGTGTCCAACGCGATGGCAGGCTCTCGATGCATGGCCTTCACAGCGGCAGCAAGCTGATCGCCACTGGTGATGGTCTGGACCGGAAGGTTCGTCATTTGGGTCACAGGAGAAACGTCAACTCCTACGGGCCTATTGTAGAGAAGAGATAAGAGCGCGGAGCGTCTCTTGCTTGGTATTGGCCCTACGGACAATGCCGTGGACACTGGGTCTGGAGGATCAACACCCGCGAATGTTATCACATCGAACCCTCGTGGCGAGCCTGAATCGCCTTGAGCGCGCAAAACAATCGGACGATTCGCTGGTTGTATAAGTGTCCTTGTTCTACCTGCCAGGTTGTCCCCTTGCACGCGACGGCACATAACTGACTGGACGCTCGTTCCGCTGCTGCAACGTGGAGGACTTCTTCGAGACGCAAATAGTCAGCGATGTCCACCCTGCCATCTACGAGTAGAATCTCTTCAGGAAAGCCGGAAACTGGGGTATCCACCCCGATTTCCCGTTAAAACCACCACCGAACTGTACAAGATGAGGCCAACGGATAGCGGTTAACCGGCCTCGTCTTTCTGCGGCCCGCTCCAACGGCGTGTTAGTTGGCCGCAAGCGCCGGCCGCCTGCGGCCGAAGCCTGTCGCCTGTTCGAACGCGGCGGCGATCTGAAGCACGCCGAGATCGTCGCGGTATCGGCCAACGATCTGCAGGCCGACCGGCAACCCATCGGAAGTGAACCCAGCCGGTACTGAGATCGCTGGACGGAACGTCACGGTGATCCAATAGGCTGATTTCATCCAGGCTACATAGTTCTCCATCTTCACTCCCTCAATCTCCCTCGGCCAGTCCAGTGTCGCGTCAAACGGCGGCACCTGATTCACAGCGCAGACCATGAACTCGTACTTCTCCTGGAATCGTCGCATCCGCCCCATGATTGCGCCGTGTTGGATCATTGCCTGGGCTACGTCCGCACTGGTCAGCGACAGCCCTGATCCGATCTCGCCGAGGGCTTCCGGTTTCAACTGACCGCGGTACTTTGCCAGCAGCGGTCCGTACAGCGCCGCATGGCGAAACCCACGAATAGTGAGGAAGACCGAGTCCGCTCCGCTGAAATCAGGGCAGGCTTCCTCGACGATGCAGCCGAGCGTCTCGAAGGTCTTCCGCTGCGCAACCAGGACCTCGCGCACCCGGCGGTCAAGCGGGAGTCCGCCGAGGTCGGGACACCAAGCAACCCGAACGCCCTTGAGGTCGCGATTCAGCGGCTTGGCGAACACCGACGGGTCGGAGGGATAGCAACCTGGGTCGCGGGAGTCGGACCCGGCCATCACGCTCAGCAAGAAGGCGGTGTCGGCGACCGAACGAGCCATGGGCCCTTTCACCGAGAATCCGAGAAACGGCAACGCGGTTGGGGCCGTGGGCACGAGGCCAACGGTGGGGCGCATGGCAACGATGTTGTTGAAATTGGCAGGGTTGCGCAATGAACCGCCGAAGTCGCTGCCATCAGCAACGGGTAGCAGACCAGTAGCGAGTGCCGCTCCGGCGCCGCCACTCGATCCTCCCGCGCTCTTCGTCAAGTCGTATGGATTCAGGGTCGTCCCGTACACCTTGTTGTAGGTGTGAGAACCCATCCCAAACTCTGGCACGTTCGTCTTGCCTATTGGGATCGCACCGGCATTCCGCAGGCGCTCCACGAGAACCGAGTCCTCCGTCGGCATGCGGTCCTTGTAGATTGGGGATCCCATGGTCCACGGAAAGCCGACCGCCGGCTCCAAATCCTTGATGGCGATGGGCAGGCCATGCAAAGGCCCGACTCTCTCCCCCCTCGCCATCCGATGGTCCGCTTCGTCAGCCAAGCTCAAGCACTTGTCATCGTCCAGCTTTGCCACGATGGCGTTGATCTTCGGATTCACCCGGTTGATCTGCCCCAGGTATGCCGCCATCACCTCGCGCGCTGCTAGTTTGCGGCTACGGATGAGAGCGGCCAACTCTCGGCAACTCATGAAGTACACATCGCTGGGATTCATCATCATTCTCCCTCGGGCTCACAGACTCGATGTCGACTCCTGCTGCGCTCTTAATCGTCCGTAGCCTGAGTGCGGTGTGAAGGTCGCCGCTCGGGTTGGCCCTCGCGAAGCGGAGGACGGTCTTGCCGGACGGCTCCGTGACTACCTTTGACGTCGTGAAGCCGAGGACCGTCTTCAAGGACGCCTGCGTGACCTCGATGGCAATCGGTACTTGGGCAAGTATACATCGGACCGTTCGCCTGACCACCAAACGGTTGACCTGCTTGCGGAATCCGGGATTCGCGGCCTCATTCGTCGGTGACAATGAGGGCGTTGTTCCTTGTCGGCAAAAGGAAGTCCTTCTGGACGCCCCTGTTTTAGCACGAAAGTGGCTAGGGTGCAATGGTAGGGGGATTGTGGAGAGGCGGCACGTTGGTTTTCTGCCGCCGGATGCAACCCGGTCATAGATGTAATTTGTGAAAGTCTGCGAATTCCGCTAGGATAGGGCCAAAGGCTAGTGCGGAGGTCGTGCCAAAAGTTGAGAGAGCAATTCCTTGGAGGGGAGAACATGTCTGACATGAATGAAACCATCAATGGCCTGCTACGCGGCTCCTTCGATCTGCACGTTCACGCCTTCCCCGACGGCACCATTTTCAACCTTCCGCGCAGGATGAATGCTGTCCAGACGGTGGAGGAGGCCCACAAGGCTGGTATGGCGGGCCTGGTGCTCAAGGCCCACGAGTTCTTGACTGCGCCCCTGGTCTCCACCCTGGCCCCCCAGTTTCCGGACCTTCAGCTTGTGGGAGCTATTGCCCTCAACAAGACCGTGGGCGGTCTGAATCCTGAGGTGGTAGAGGCCGCCGTAAGGCTGGGGGCCCGGATGGTGTGGATGCCCACCTTTCATGCCCACCTGTACAGCATGGAGCGCCTGAAACAGCCAGGCATATCCCTCCTGGACCATACGGGGCGTTTGCTCCCTGCTGTCATGGATATCCTCGCGGTGATCCAAGGCCACGGCGCAGTCTTGAACACCGGGCATATTTCGCCAGAGGAGGTCCGAGTTCTGGTCCCAGAGGCGCTCCGCCGGAATATCAAGACGGTGATCACTCACGGGACCTTCCGGGTGCCCCTGGAAGATATGAGGTCCCTGGCTCAAAATGGCGCCTTCGTGGAGCATGCCTTTCATAATACTCTGGGAAACGGTCGTTTCCCTGAGATGGCCGATATTATCAAGGCGGTGGGCATCTCCCAGAGCATCATTTCCTCAGACTTCGGCGGGGCGTATGACCCTCCTCCGGTGGAGGGGATGCGCATGTTTATTGCTAGTCTTCTCCGTCTGGGTTTTCAAGATCGGGAGATCGAGCGCATGGGGAAGGTAAACCCCAAGGGTCTCTTCTCGTAAGGTGCGCCGGTAGCCTAACAGGCTGCTGAAAAATGGGAGTCCAGAGGGGCGAAGCCCCGGAGCCTGCCCTGAGCGAAGCCGAAGGGGTTGGGGGTCTGGGGGTATCCCCCAGATATAGCTTTTACCCCCTTCCTGGCCAGAGCCTGTCCTTGAGCGTAGCGAAGGAAAGGGGGTCAGTTCCGATGATGCTCCGCTCATCGGAACTCTCGACAGAGTCGGAGGGGATGGGCGGAGGAGTTTTGCCGCACCATGCTAAGACAGGAGGTACGAAGATGCACCCACGGATCGGTTTTGCTGGGTTCGGCGAGGTTGGATTCTGCATGGGCAAAGGGTTCAAAGCCGAAGGAATACCCCAGGTACTTGCCTATAGCAACGGAGCTACGAACAGGCCGCCCTACACTCCAGCCTTCAGGAAAAAGGCCGCAGACGCGGGTGTAGAGCTTGTGGATACCCTGGAGAAACTGGTAGGACGCTCCGACGTCATCTTTTCCGTGGTTGTCCCATCCAACGCGCTGGCGGTTGCCCGTGAAGCAGCCGCCTACATTCAGGAGAGACATTTCTACGTGGATATGAACTCCTGCTCTCCTGCCATCAAACAAGAAGCTGCTGCGCTCATTCAACCAAGCGGGGCCACATACGTGGATGGCATCATTGCCAGGGATCAAGGGGAACAAAGCGGGATGCTGCATGTAACTGTGGCCCTCCACCGGGTCCATATCCTGATGGCCAGCGAGGGTGGGGAGGCTTTCAAAAGGCTCATGGACCCCTACCGCATGGACATCGTCTTGACAGGGGGAGGCCCCGGCACGGTGGCCATGGCCAAAATGATCCGCAGCATCCTTACCAAAGGGCGAAGGGCACTCCTATGGGAGGCTGCCATTGCGGCCTGGAAGTCGGGAGTAGATGTGGAGGCCCTGCAAAAGGACGTGTTTCCTCCGTTCGAGGTAAACCTCCCAAAGTTTCTGCAGCAAGTCCCTCATATAGAGTCTTTCTGGAGTGTTCTTCATAATGCGCGGCGTTCCCAGGAGGCACTGGAGGTTGCTGAAACACTGAAGTCCTTGGGGGTGGAACCTATCATGGCCATAGCGGCCAGTGCTCGACTGGACTGGACCAAGGGCTTCAATATGGAGAAAGCCTTTCCCGATTCGCCACCGGCGGATTACCGAGAGTTGCTAGAGGCCATAGAGGCGCAATTAGCCAAATAGGTGGCTTTGTGGGTGTTGCCTTCAATGCGCCGTCATGATTTGAGGCAAAAGCGGCAGGCCCCGGCCAGCAGCTGAACCCAATCCTTTTTCAGCGACCTTCTAGACACGGATCAGAGCAAGCTGTTGCCACGGGAGTGAGAGGCCTGTGACGGCATAAGCGATCAACAGAGGTAACATGGGTATCTCCAAGAAAATAGTGACCTTAATGGAGCAGGGGTCCTGGGTTCGGAGGATGTTCGAGGAGGCGAACGCCCTCAAGGCACGGCACGGCGAAGAGAACGTCTTTGACCTCTCTCTGGGCAACCCTATCATGGAACCGCCGCCCCAGTTTTTTCATGAGCTACGGCGGATTGCCGAAAGCTCGGCGCCCGGGATGCACCGCTATATGCCCAATGCGGGCTATTCGGAGACACGAGCTGCGGTGGCCGCTCAATTGAGCAAGGAGACCGGCCTAGACTTCACCACCAATGACATAGTGATGACCTGCGGTGCCGGTGGGGCGCTCAATGTCATACTGAAGACCTTGTTGGATCCCGGCGACGAAGTCATCATTTTCGCCCCCTACTTCTTTGAGTATCGCCTCTACGCCGATAACCACGGTGGGACTTGCCGCATTGTGCCCACCGACGAAAGGTTTTATCCCAATCTTGACGCCTTCGAGGCGAGCTTCAGTGCCACCACCAGGGTTGTCCTGCTCAACTCGCCAAACAACCCTTCAGGTGTCGTCTATAGCCCCCAGTGTGTGGCCGCGCTGGCAGAAGTCATCAGAAGCAAGGAGCAGACCTTTGGCAGAGAGATCTTTCTCGTGAGTGACGAACCCTATCGTAAGATACTGTATGACGGCATTGACTACCCGCATGTCTTCCATCACCACCAACACACCATAGTGGCCACCTCTCACTCGAAGGACCTGGCTCTGCCTGGGGAGCGCATTGGATACATCGCGGTCAATCCGGATTACGAGGGCCGAGCCGAGCTGGTTGACGGGCTAACCTTCTGCAATAGGGCATTGGGATTCGTGAATGCTCCCGCGCTCATGCAGCACATAGTACGAGTTCTCCAATCGGTGACCGTGGACGTCAGCGACTATCAGGCCAAGCGGGACTACCTGTACGCTGAGCTTATCGGTATGGGCTACTCGGTGGTCAAGCCTCAAGGAGCTTTCTACATGTTTCCCCGCTCTCCTATCGAAGATGATGTGTCGTTCGTATATGAAACCAGCAAACACAACGTCCTGACAGTACCTGGGCGGGGGTTTGGAGTGCCGGGGTATTTCCGCATCTCCTACTGCGTCGCTCAGCGCGACCTGGAGGGGGCGCTGCCCGGCCTACGGGCAGCCATCGAGACGTTCAAAGGTGGTTAGCCCCTGACGGCCCACCATATTCGTACTGTCCCTCTCCACGGTCTGCTGCTCCTTGGCTGATCTCTGCCGAAGGGAGCCTGCTACTCTAATCGTTACCCCTGCCTCTGGACCGCCTCAGTAATTTCTGGAGTGTACGGACTACACCCCGCAACCACAAACAGGCCCGTTTTCTCACTTTGTTTACAGGTGTTCTTTGCGGATTCTTAATACATGCCTCTCATAATGGATTCAACCCTAGCATCCAATGGCCTCCACCTCGCACAAGCAAACTGGACCAGCATTGGAGTACCATTCTCAGCTTACTCCCGCTGGGGCCGCATGCGTTTTGGCCTGCTGGCCTGATACCAAAGGATGACGTGGTTTA
Source organism: Dehalococcoidia bacterium (assembly GCA_030651175.1). GTDB lineage: Bacteria > Chloroflexota > Dehalococcoidia > Lucifugimonadales > SHYF01 > SHYF01. The sequence continues at coordinate 19,118 of JAUSCR010000083.1, read as the reverse complement.
TCCCCCTTGTCTCACCCGAATATGGGATGTGCACCGAAATTAGGGGAGGTTACGATAGCAGCAGTCAGGAAAAGCACGCAACGGGCACGGTGGACCTCACCACAAGCCCCACAACGGCCCTGATAACATTTAGCAACATGGCGCCTGGGGACAAGGTCACCAACCCAATTACGGTAAACAACCCTGGGTCTCTGCAGTTCCGCTATGCGGTGACCAGCACCACCACTGAGAACGTGTTGGCGGCGCAGATAGACCTCACAATCAAGAGCGGGGTCACAACCTGCACCAATGCCGCTTTCGGGACCGACGGCACGGTGGTGCGCGCTGCCGGCGACCTGGCGACCACGGCAGGGATCAACCTCATTGGTGACCCGACTACGGGACTCCAAGCCGGCGACCGCACCCTGGTGGCCACCACTGGTACGGAAGTCCTGTGCTTCCAGGCAGAGCTGCCGATAGGCACGGGCAACACCTTCCAGGGCCTGACCACCACGGCTACGCTCACCTTCGCGGCTGAGCAGACGGTCAACAACTAGCGCTAGCTTGACAGACGCTACATGGAGGAACCTTGGCTGAGCTTCACCAAGGACATGAGGAGAGACAGCCCTTCGGGGCTGTCTCTCCTTGGCTTGCAAAGGCCGGTGGGAAGCGGTGGTTCCTGGGAGGGGCTATAGTTGGGCTTCTTCTGTGGGTGGCGGTCTTTCCCTTCCTGGGCGACCCCAGGATCTCCGATGTAATCACGCCTCTGGACGGCGCCGGCCCGCCGGTCCTGGTGTCCAGGACTCAGTTCAGGGTAGTGGCGGAGGCCCCGGTGGAGACCCTGGCCCAGGCCCCGAAACCCGGCATCCTTCCCAGCACCAAAGCACAACTCGAGACAGTCCAGCCAGTGATGTGGGCCATGGCACTGCCCGAGGTCAGGGAAGCCCTGGGGTACTCCGAGAAGCCGATGACGGTTGCCCCCGCTCCTACACCGGAGGCGCAGCCGACTCATGTCCCGGGCCCGTCGGGGCAGGCAACCCAGGGCCCAACTCCAGCCACGCAGCCGGCCCAGGCTGAGCCTCAGTTTAGCTACCCGGAGCACATGGTGCCAGGGTCCCCAGCGGCGAGCCTGGCCCAGGTGATGAACCCCACCAAGAACATCATCCTGGCAGAGTTCCGTCCCACCGTCACCGCTGGCCAGGATAGCCGGCTGTGTTCTGCTCTCCGAACCGCCATTGTCTCCGTTGAGGCTGGCAAAGCCCCCAAGGTAGTGGCGAAGGGCAAGCTTGTGGACATGATAGATGGCAGGGCGGCGCCCATGGTCCTGGAACCGGGAGTGCGTTATAACTTGGCCATCCTGGTATCGGTGCCCCAGGACGCCGGAAACGAATACCAGGGAGTGAGCTGCAGCGTGGACTTCATGATGCAGGCTCAGGGCATATAGCAATGTCGGCAGGCTTTGTCCATATGATATCCCCACGCCGGAAGGCTTACGAGGAGCGAAAGCGAAAGCGCGAGCAACGGCAGGCTCCACAGGCTGGCGTAGGTGGGGCGACTGGTGCGGCTCCGGGGCCGGCGGGGGCGCCTTTGGACACGCCCCGGCGCAAGGGCCTGGCCATGCCGTCTCGCCCGCAAATACAGCGCTTCCTGGCTGGGGCGCTTCTTGGCCTGACGAGCGGCCTGGCCCTGCTGGTGGCCATGACGCTTCTTCCGGTGATTTTCGGTTTCTACCCCATGGTTGTACTCTCCGGCAGCATGGAGCCGACTATACACGTAGGGGACATCGCCGTTGTCCGGAAGCAAGACCCATACGCATTCCAGATAGGGGACGTGGTCACATACTCCACCGCCGGCGGGAATATCACCCACCGCATCGTTGGTTTGGACGTCACTCCCCAGGGCCCCTTCTTTCTAATGCGCGGTGATGCCAACCTGACGGCGGACCCCAGGGCGATACCGGCGCAGGCCATTGTGGGGAAGGTGGTGTACCGCGTACCACGGCTGGGATTCCTGTCTCCTTCGTCAACTCCACGGCGGGGCGCGTCCTGTTCATTGCAGCCCCCTTGTTGGTGCTGGCGTGGCTGGGGTTCCGGCGCACCATCCGGAGACGTGGCCTCCCATCTTCATCGGAAGGCCCCTCTTCCACTGGCAGCACAGATCCGGGAAATGGGGATCCCGGCGTAAGGCAAATACGAAATGAAGGACGATAAAACTAGCAGGCTGCCAAGAAAGAGGAGTCCAGAGGGGCGAAGCCCCTTTGGCAGGGGACTGGGGGTGTCCCCCAGAAAGTTCTTAATCCCCCTTCCAGGAAAGGAAGGGGGATTAAGGGGGATGGCTCGGTAGGTTGATAACGAGTTCGCAAGTGTTCATGAGAACGCTGATTATTGCAACCGAGTACCAGCCTGGTCGCCCAAAAGGGTGATGGGGTAAATCACCTCCTTCTCACTCCCTTGAGGGGTAGCTACCCCAGCTTGGCAATGTCAAACTGGTAGAGAAGAGAAAGGCGCTACGGCGCAACGAGAAACAGCAATGGTTGAGTTGAACGAAAAAGTCAAAGGCACCCCGTCAAGGGCCAAGAGGGTCCTGCTTCAGGCCCTTATGGGACTGGCTGTCGCCTTGGTCGGGTTCGTAGCCGTGCTGATGGCAGCCACCACGCTGTCTGGCTTCTTTGGGATCAACTCCCTGATAGTCCTTTCCGGGAGCATGGAGCCAACCATACACGTAGGGGACATCGCCATGACAAGGAATGTTGACCCGACGACGGTTGGGGTGGGCGACGTCGTGACATACCGCTCGGGCAAGATATTCGTGACCCACCGCATTATCCGAGTGGTGGATACACCTCAGGGCCGCCAGTTTGAGGTCAAGGGCGACAATAACCCCACGCCGGACAGTACGCTGGTAGCCGAGGAACGGGTTGTGGCCAAGTTCATCTTTGACGTGCCCAAGATGGGCTACCTGGTAAACTTTGCCCACTCCACCAACGGCCTGACCCTCTTCGTCATCATTCCGGCCGTCATCCTGGGCCTGATGTGGTACCGGGAGCGGCAGGGAAAGAAGGCCCGGGCGCGGTTGCAGGAATCGCCAGACCCATCTTCCAATGGAGAGGCCAGGTAAATGAAAGCTCTACAGTGCGCCGTGCTGCTCCTGGCGCTGTCCCTGTTTGGGGCCAGCCTCGTCCAGGGGCGTACCATGGCCTTGCTCACCGACTCCGTGCCGGTGGCAGGCAACACCGTCACCACCTCGGCTGCCTTCGTGCGGGTGGCCAAAGGCAGCTTCACCAAGGTCACGGCAGGCGCGCCGGCCAGCCAGGCCATCACAGGCGTAGGCTTCCAGCCCAAGGCAGTCATCTTCTTCTGGACCCGCCAGACAGCCGCAGGATTCGCCGCCATGCAGAGCACGGGCTTTGGCTTTGCCACGGGCGCGGCCAACGAGCGTGGAGTGGCAATCGCCGAGGACGATGCCGCTTTGACTTCCAACGCGGGAAGCTGGAAGTCGGCAACCAACATGATCTTGATGCTCTCAAACGGCACGCCCACCCTTGCGGCCAAGGCAGAGCTAACCTCCTTTGACGCCGACGGCTTCACAATCAACTGGACTACCAACGAGGCCCGGGCCGATACCATCCACTACATCGCCCTGGGCGGCGACGGCCTCACCAACGCCGTGGCCAGCACTTTCAACCTCTCGATTACCACCGGCAACCAGGCGGTGACGGGTTTGGGCTTCCAGCCCGACTTCGTCCTCTTCCTTTTTGGCGGGACTGCGGCTGGCGCCAACGATACCGGACTGCTCTTCTCTCAATTGTCTCTGGGCATTGCCCAGAGCTCCACCTCCCAGGGGGCCGTGGTGGTCGCAACCAGGGACGCCGATACTGCCAACACTTCCAAGAGGTCCCAGCAGCGCACCAACGCCTCCATTCTGCTGCTGACCAACGCAGCGCCTCCCGCCCAGGACGCCATTGCCGCCTTCGTCTCCATGGACGTTGATGGTTTCACAGTCAACAAGTCCAATGCGCCGGCGGCTTCCACGCCCATCTTCTACCTGGCCCTCAAGGGAGGCAGCCACCTGGTGGGCAACTTTGCGCAGCCAGCCGCTACCGGCAGCCAGACCGTAACTGGCGTCGGCTTCCAGCCTCGGAGCCTCATGTTCCTGAGCAGGAACATGGTCGCAGGCACCACCATTGTAGCGCCCAACACACTGTCGGTAGGCGCTGGCATATCCTCTGCGGCGCAGGGCAGCATCTGGAGCCAGGCCAGGAACGTTGACCCGTCGGATACCAATAGCTACACTGCCACCAACGCGGTAGTCACGATGGCCACCGGGCCAACCACGTTGAATGCCCAGGCCACCCTATCGGGCTTCACCAGCGATGGCTTCACACTCAACTGGTCTGCCGCAGATGCAACGGCACGGCAGGTGCTGTACTGGGCTTTGCGGTAGAGAGCCTTGCCCTACACGGACTAGCAGGCTGCTGGAAAAGGGAAGACCCCCGTAGGTGTGCAGGGCATTGCATCCCTACGGGGGTCTTCGTTCAGGTCAGGCAGGCGTGCATGGAATCCAACAGCATCCTGCCGCCCAAGGCACAGGCTACAAAGCGGCCTGTACCTTCTTTCGGAAGTCCTCCGCGCCCAGCCGCATCAACCCCTGCGCGCCTATGGTAATAAAGTTGGCCCCCAGCTTGATCACCTGGGCTATGCGGGCGATATCGGAGGGGTTGTTACCTCCTATGCCCACCCCTTTGCCAGCGGCCTTTATCCTGGGTATCACCCCATCCATCACCCGTCGCACCTCTGCCTGGGGAGCGTTGCCCATGCTCTGGGTCAGGTCCCCGGAGGCCACGTGCACTATGTCCACGCCAGGCACCTTGAGGATCTCGTCCAGGTTCTTCACTGCCTCTACCTCTTCACACATGGGTATGACCAGGGTCTGGGAGTTCACCCACCGGATAGCCTCGTCTCTGTTACCACCCACCCCGTAATCCTGCGGGCGGCCGCCCGCTGAACCGCGGTGCCCCTCCGGATAGTAGCGGGCGGCCTTGGCCACGGCCTCGGCCTGCGCCCGGGTGTTGATGTGGGGCACAATGATGCCCTGCACACCCCGGTCAAGGAAGCGCAGGATGGTAGAGTCGTCGTGGTTCGGGATGCGGGCGATGGGAGTTATGCCGAACACCTCGGCGGCCCGGACCATGTTTTCCACCTGGTCCACGCTCATTGGCCCGTGCTCGCAGTCTATAAACACGAAATCAAAGCCAAGGGCGCCGAACAACTCCACCGTTGCCGGGGAGTATTCGTTTACTATGGCCCCAAATACCACCTTGCCCTGGGACAGCTTAACCTTTGTGCTGTTGGTGCGCATAAGTCTCCTTTTCGCTCAGGACATTACCAGATATGACCACATAGAGATGAACTGCTACTAGCTACAGTGGAGGCGCCCTGGATGCCCGCCGTTGACGGAGGAGGGCATCGAGTGCGTGTCCCTGCTGCCGGGGGCTAGTTTATCACAGAAGCAACAGTGGTGGGGCAGCGGCAAGTAGACTCATTGGTTGGACGGGCGGTTGACGGCGTCCACCAGCCTTTGTGCCCAAAGCCGCAACTGGTCGTCGAGGTCCGCGCCGCAATGGGGACATTCGAAGTCGCCCCATCGCAGGCGTGTGCCGCACAGGCCGCAGGATTGGATCTCGGCCAGGCTTATGAGGACTCGGGAAATCTGCTCTTCAGTTGCCATTACGCCTTTGTCATTCTGAGGAGCGCAGCGACGAAGAATCTGGGGAGGGGTTTTCCCGACCACCCCAGACCCTTCGCTTTGCTCAGGGTGACATTTGAGATAATTTCTAGCTGGCGTCAATTCTGGGATAGGTCTCTACCTCTTGCTGTATGGCGGTCAGCCGCCCGGCGGCATCGCGAATCTCTGGCCGCTGGGCCTGGCAGGTAGGGCACCAGAGTTGTGCCCTGGTGGAAAGCATCATGTTCTCTTTCTTCACCTGTATGGTTGCAATCTCCGTCTTGCACACGCCACACATCTGGACTACGTTCATCATGTCACCTGGCATGGACTCCTCCTTATGTCATCCAGCGAAACTGTCGAGGTCTCACCCCCGCCGTGGCAGCAGGCAGGTGCAAGCGCTGATATAGGATATTATGAGTGCCGGCGCGGTGGGAGACAAGTCCGCATTGCAGGGCCGCTGTGGGAACAGTGGCTTTGCTTGCCATCTCCCAGCAGATGTGGTTAAGTACAGCTATCCTTGGGCGGCTGTTTCTGGCACAATGGGCAGGCCAGATGATAACAGAGGCGCGCTTGGAATAGCAGGAACACACGCAAGGAGGCGATCAATGCCAGACAACAAACCCACCGTCCCAGGGATGGCGGAACAATTCACCGTAATAGGCACTCGCCCGGACAGACATGACGGCGTGGATAAAGTCACGGGCAATGCTCGCTACAGCGCTGACATCTATCCCTCCGGAGTGCTCGTTGGCAAGATTCTTCGCAGTCCCCACGCCCATGCTCGGATCAAGTCAATCAACTTGACCAAGGCCACGGCGTTGCCTGGAGTGAAGGCGGTGGTGACCCGCGATGATATGCCGGAGGTTTCGGCGGAGGTTGCGGACCTGGAGGAGGGCGCTATGCTCAACTACGGTTTCTACAGTAGAAACGTTATGGCCAGGGAAAAGGCGTTGTATAGGGGACATGCCGTGGCAGCAGTGGCGGCCACCAGCAATGACGTAGCCGAGCAGGCCCTGGGCTTGATTGAGGTAGAGTATGAGGTTCTGCCCGTTGTGCTGGATGGCCGCGAGGCAATGAAAGAGAACGCGCCAATCTTGCACGAACGCCTGGTGCAGATGTCCGCTCCCCAGGTCAGAGGAGGCGGATATGGCGCCAGCGACAAGAAGACAAACATATCAAACCACTTTGAGTTCCGGTTGGGCGACGTTGAAGGGGGATTCCGCCAGGCGGACGTGGTGGTGGAGCGGGAGTTCCACACCCGCCCTGTGCATCAAGGGTACATAGAGCCCCACGCTGCAACAGCCCATTGGAATAACGATGGCTACCTGACCATTTGGTGCAGCAGTCAATCGCATTTCGCCTTCCGCGACCACATTGCCCGCATCCTCAATCTCCCCTATTCCCACCTGAAGGTTGTTCCCATGGAGATAGGAGGAGGTTTTGGCGGGAAAGGCGTTGGAGGTGTGTACTTGGAACCTGTGGCCGCCATGCTTTCCAAGAAAGCGGGCCGCCCCGTCAAAATCACCATGAACCGCGCAGAGGTTTTTATCGGTACTGGCCCCACCTCAGGGACACACATCCGAGTGAAAATGGGCGCAACAAGAGACGGCCATATTACGGCAGCGGAAACAACCATGATCTATGAAGCAGGCGCATTCCCGGGGTCGCCCGTTTCAGGCGGCTGCCGCACTATGTTTGCGCCTTACAATATCCCCAACGGTCATATTGACGCATACGATGTTGTGGTCAACGTCCCTAAGGCTGCGGCCTACCGAGCACCAGGTTCCCCAGCCGCCGCTTTTGCCGTCGAGTCGGTAGTGGATGAGCTGTGCGAGAAACTTGGAATGGACCCTATTGAGTTCCGGCTGTTGAACGCATCCAGAGAAGGTACCCGCCAGGTGCCTGGGCCAGTGTTTGGCAAGATAGGGAACGTGGAGGTTTTGAATGCCGCCAAGAGCCATCCGCACTCCGCTACTCCATTGACTGGCAAATACCGCGGGCGCGGCTTTGCCAGTGGCGCTTGGATGAACGGCACGGGGCCAGCCAGCGCCGTGGTAAGCGTGAACCCAGACGGCACGGCCACTCTAATAGAAGGTTCCCCGGACATTGGGGGCAGTCGAGTTGCCATGGCCATGCATGTGGCCGAAGTGCTGGGCATCCCTGCCCATGACGTACGGCCTGCCATTGTGGATACCGACTCCATTGGATACAGCTCGGGCGCAGGAGGAAGTGGCGTTACCTTCAAAATGGGGACAGCTTGCTATCAAGCAGCGCAGGATGTGGTCAGCCAGCTCCTGAAGCGGGCCGCCACCATCTGGGGCGTTCCCATTGAGAACGTGGAGTATACTCATGGGGTTCTCAGGCACAAGCAGGACCCTGCGCTATCCATGACACTCAGGAGCCTGGCTCCCAGGTTGAATGGCACAGGTGGTCCAATTGTGGGCCGTGCTGCGGTTAACCCCAGAGGCGTTGGGAACGCCTTTGCCCATCATATCGTTGATGTTGAAGTTGACGCCGATACAGGCAAGGTTACCATCCTACGATACACAGCGGTGCAGGACGTGGGCAAAGCTATCCATCCCACGTATGTTGAGGGGCAAATCCAAGGCGGAGCAGCCCAGGGTATTGGATGGGCATTGAACGAAGAGTACGTCTTCAACAAGGATGGCGCAATGGCAAATTCCACTTTCCTGGATTACCGCATGCCCACCTCCTTGGACCTGCCCATGATTGACGCGGTGCTTGTGGAGGTCCCAAACCCTGGCCATCCGTTCGGCGTTCGTGGCGTGGGCGAGTGCTCAATCGTTCCGCCGCTAGCTGCCGTGGCGAACGGGATATACCATGCGACAGGCGTGCGCTTCACGGAGCTACCTATGTCCCCTGGGAAGATACTTGAGGGGTTGAAGCGCAAGGCAGCGGCAGAAGCCTAGCGATTTGCTGAACCATAGGTATTGCCAACCGCTGTGTTTCTGAGGTTGTGCCTGGCTCCTGATTTGACTACAATCCAGGCATCAATTACTGCTAATGAGGAGGTGCGCCATGGGAGGACCAGGTCGGAGACTGCGCGAGCTAATTGCCGGTGGAGAAACTGTGCTGGCTGGGGGTTGCTATGACCCACTGACCGCCAAGCTGGCGGAGCGCCTGGGTTTTGAAGCGGCTTACCTGGGTGCAGGTACAGTGGGGTACGCCCTTAACGTCACCGAGGCCATGATTACAGTGACGGAGATGGCCACCGCCATACGCCAGATCACTCAGAAGACACGCATTCCACTCATCGTGGACGGAGCAACGGGTTTCGGCGAGCCACTGCACACTATGAGGACAGTCAGGGAGTACGAGCGTGCCGGCGCCGCCGCCATCGAAATCGAGGACCAGATAGTCCCAAAACGGGCCCACCACCACAAAGGGGTGGAGCACCTGGTTCCTCTTGAGGCCATGGTGGACAAGGTGAAGGCCGCCGTGGCAGCACGGGAAGACGCGGACTTCATTATCATTGCGCGCACCAACGGCGTTCGCAACGAGGGCGTGCCGCAGGCCATAGAACGGGGCCGCGCCTACCGGGCCGCGGGCGCCGACATGATCGTGGTCGCTGGCCGCACCAGGCAGGAAGTGGAGCTGCTGCACAGGGGAATCGGCGCTCCCTTGGTTATGTTCGTGATGCCGGGAAGATTGGAGAGCCTGAACGCCACTGTCAAAGATATGGCCAGGCTAGGCTATCCGTTGCTTTTGGACCCCCACGTAGCGCTGGTATCCGCCTTCCGCGCCATTCGGGATACCATGCGGGAGCTAAAAGAAACCGGGAAAACCAGCCTGGACCCCGCCACGGTGACTGCCATCATGCAAGAGATCAATGAGACAGTTGACCTGCCCGACTACTGGCGCTTGGAGGAAATGACGGTGGAAAAGCCAGCAAGGTCATAAACTTGATAGGTTGACCCCTACTCCGCTCGTATGGTTTGACCCTTCGGCTTCGCTCAGGGCGGGCAGGCTCACCACGAGCGGAGTAGTAGTGCATTGGTTGGTGTCACCACGCACTAGGAGGGTAATGAAAAAGGGGAGTGCAGAGGGGCGAAGCCCCTCTGCCGGGAGTCTGAGGGTGTCCCTCAGATGCAATTTCTTCCCCCCCGTTCTGGCCAGGCCTGTCCTGAGTAGGCCGAAGGAACTGGGGTCAGGGGGATGGTTGAAAGAGTTTTTAACACCCTGCTAGCAAACAGAACCAAGACAGCGAATCCCTGGGGCCATAGGACAAGGGAGTGGTATACTCCCCTTGGGTGTGTTGCTCAATGAAGGATCTGATCAAGCTAAGCATCCCAGCTACCACAGCAAACCTGGGGCCTGGGTTTGATTGCCTGGGCATGGCCCTGGACATATGGAACCAGATTGAGTTGCGCCCCAGCGAAAGACCTGCGCTACGGGTGAAGGGGGAAGGCGCAGGCTCTCTAAGCACCGGCCGCTACAACCTGGTTTACAAGGCGGCGGAGCGGTACTTCCGGGAGGCGGGTCTGCCTGTGCCATCCTTATCCATCACCTGCCGGAACCAGATACCTCTGGCACGAGGACTGGGGAGCAGCTCCTCCGCTATCGTGGGAGGCCTGCTGGCGGCCAGCGCCGTAGCGGGAGCGAAGGGGTTGGACCTGGACCTGATATGGCGACTGGCTGTGGAGATGGAAGGCCACCCGGACAACGTTACCGCGGCCCTTTTCGGTGGCTGCCAGATAGTGGTGCGGGACCAGGAGACCCTGCTTCACGCCCAGGTGCCTTTCCCCGAAGACCTCCGCGCCGTGATGTTCATTCCAGACACCCCCATGCCCACGGAAAAGGCGCGAGGCATTCTTTCACCACAGGTCAGCCGCGAGGACGCAGTGTATAATGCTGGGAGGGTTGCCCTGCTTATTAATGCCCTGGCGACAGGGCGGCTGGAGTATCTGAGGGTGGCCACCCAGGACAGGCTGCACCAGCCTGCCCGCCAGGCCCTGATGCCGGCGATGCGCCTTCTATTCCGTAGCGCGCTGGAGGCTGGCGCCCTCGGCGTGTTTCTTTCCGGCGCCGGCCCTACTGTCCTGGCCCTGACCCAGGGCAGAGAGCTTACCATCGCCTATGAGATGGCTGACATGGCCGACAAGGCACTGCTTCCGGGCCAGGTGCGTATAACCAGGCCCATTATGCAGGGCGCTCACATAATCCCAGAGGATTGAGTTGGTAGAGCAATGGCCGTAATAGTCCAGAAATATGGCGGGAGTTCCGTAGCCAACGCTGAACGCATAAAGCACGTGGCCGGGCGCATCGGCCAGTGCCACGATAGGGGTAATCGGGTGGTAGCCGTGGTCTCAGCCATGGGAGACACCACGGACCATCTCATAGAGCTGGCCCATCAGGTAGCACCCTCGCCGGCTCCTCGCGAGATGGACCTTCTGCTCTCCACGGGCGAAATAGTTTCCTGTACCCTGGTTGCTATGGCGCTTCAGGACCTGGGCTACAAGGCCGTCAGCCTGAGCGGTGGCCAGGCTGGGATTCGTACTGACACAGCCCACACCCGGGCCCGCATTACTGGGTTGGAGCCTGACCGCATTCAGCGGGAGCTGGAGAAGGGGCACATTGTGATTGTGGCCGGCTTCCAGGGAGTTACGGAGGAGATGGACATCACTACACTGGGCCGGGGAGCATCCGACCTCACGGCGGTAGCTCTGGCCGCGGGACTGCAAGCGGAACGGTGTGAAATCTATACTGACGTGGAGGGGATTTATACCGCTGACCCCAGGCTGGTGCCCAAAGCACGCAAGCTGAAGGAGATTGGCTTTGAGGAAATGCTGGAGCTGGCCAACTATGGCGCCAAGATGCAGCCCCGCTCCATTGAGCTGGCGGCGGTCTACAACGTCCCTGTTCTGGTAAGCTCCAGCTTCGTGGAAGCCCCAGGCACGCTAATCCATGGAGGAGTTGGTATGGAAGTACGGAACAAGGTCCGAGGCATTGCCGCCGACCGAGATGTGGCCAAGATCACAGTCCTTGGGGTACCCGACCGCCCAGGCATAGTCGCTGCGCTGTTCGATCCCCTGGCTCAGGAAGGCATAAGCGTGGACACCATTGTCCAGAACGCCAGCGTGGAGCACATCACCGATGTTACATTCACTGTGTCCCGCCGGGACCTGAGACGGGCACTGGAAGTCATAGGCCCCGTGGTCAAGAGCATTGGCTCTCGAGGTTGCGCAAGCGACGATAGGCTGGCAAAGGTCAGCATAGTTGGGACAGGTATGCTGAACGCGCCAGGCTTCGCCGCCACCATGTTTCGTACACTGGCGGAAGCCGGCATCAACATTGAGATGATCACAACGTCGGAGATCAGGATCACCTGCCTGGTTGCCGAGGACAGGGTCCCAGCGGCGGTGCAGGCGTTGCATGCTGCCTTCCGTTTGGACGAAGACCAGTAGACACCTTGGCCTCCCTAAACCGCGTTCCATCAGGCGAGCCGTTCCTCTCAGTTATAATCCCTGCCTACAACGAAGAGCGGCGCATCCTCGCTACGCTCCGCCAGGTTACCAGCTACCTGTCTGTCCAGACATACACCTGGAACGTCTTGGTGGCAGACGATGGTAGCACCGATGGAACGGCAGCCCTGGTGAGTGAGTTTGCCAGGAATCAGCCGCAGGTATCGCTGCTCCCTCTGTCACACCGTGGAAAAGGCGGGGCCGTGCGCTCCGGTATGCTTTCCACCAGTGCCCAGTACAGGTTCCTCTGTGACGCCGACCTGTCCATGCCAATTGAGCAGTTGGAGCGGTTCCTTCCGCCGCAACTTGTGGACTGCGACGTGGCCATAGGCTCCCGCGAAGCTCAAGGGGCCAGACGGATAGGCGAGCCGTGGCGCAGACACGTCCAGGGGCGACTGTTCAACGCCATGACCAAGGCCCTGGCCGTGCCGGGCATCCGCGATACCCAGTGTGGCTTCAAATGCTTTTCCAGCCGCGCAGCGGAGCTCCTATTTCCCTTACAGCGGATACCTGGGTTCGGCTTTGATGTCGAGGTGCTGTTTATGGCCCGACGTATGGGGCTAAGGCTAGTTGAGGTGCCCATAGACTGGTACTATAGACACGAGAGCAAAGTTCGGCCCCTACGCGATGGGATGGCTATGAGCGGGGACCTCCTGCGGGTGCGTTGGAACGCCTGGCGAGGTAAATACGGAAGGCTGCGGCCTGCCCGCGCCACGGGCCAGCAACAGGAGAAGGAATGAAGGTTCTGGTAGTGGTTCCCACCTACAACGAGGCAGAGAACCTGTCAACCCTGGCACAACACCTCTTTGACCTGCGTATTCCAGCCCTGGAGCTATTGGTGGTGGACGACAACTCCCCGGATGGCACAGCCGCAGCGGCGGAGGCGCTGGGGATGAGATACCCTGGGAGAATTCACGTCCTGCGCCGGCCCAGGAAGGAAGGGCTGGGGCCTGCGTATGTGGCTGGGTTCAGGGAAGCACTGCGGCTCCAGGCCGACGTTATCATTCAGATGGATGCTGACCTGTCCCACCCTCCGGAGTACATCCCTGCCCTGTTGGAAAGCATCAAAACGTATGATGTGGCGGTGGGGTCCAGATATATCCCAGGTGGTGGAATCGCCAGCGAATGGGGTGTTGCCAGGCGGTTCATCAGCCGTGGCGGCGACCTCTACGTACGCTGGATAATGGGGCTTCACCTCCAGGACACCAAGTCGGGGTTCAGAGCAATCCAGAGAAGGGTGTTGGAGCGGGTGTCCTTGGAGGCCCTCCGGAGCAAAGGTTTCATATTCCAGGCGGAACTGATGTACCGGTGCCAGCAAATGGGGTTCAGTGTACAGGAGGTGCCATATATCTTCCAGGAACGCAAATCCGGTGGGTCTAAAATGAGCGTAGGTATAGTGATGGAGGCTTTGTGGCGTTCAATCCAGGTACGTTGGACCCGTATTAGGACTAACGGTGCAGAAGGACGGTGACCACGAACATTAACAGGCTGCTGAAAAAGGGGAGTCCAGAGGGGCGAAGCCCCGGAGCCTGCCCTGAGCGAAGCCGAAGGGGTGGGGGTCTGGGGGTATCCCCCAGATATACTTTCCACCCCCTTCCTGGCCAGGAAGGGGGCCAGGGGGATGGTCGAAGTTAAGGCACTGCAGTATTTGGAAGAATACGGAAACAATACAAAAGGGGGCTTGCGCATACCGTAGCATTGCCTTACAATCGGCTTCCCCTGGAGTGAGGAAGGTAGATATGACGCTTTACCAGGCAGAATACAGATCGCGAGTGCGGAGAGAGAAGTCCAAAGAGGCCATTGCCATGGCCATGGAGAACCGTTGGGAGGAAGCGGCGGCCATTAACCGCTCGATCATAGAGCTCTTCCCGGACGATATAGAGGCGCATAACCGGCTGGGCAAAGCCCTCTTTGAGCAGGGTAAGTATGCCGAAGCGCGTTCCGCCTTTGCCAAGGCGCTACAGCTTTCCCCCAGCAACGGTATTGCCCGAAAGAACCTTGAGCGCCTCAGCCTCCTGAAGAAGGAAGAGCAACGTCCAAAGAAAGCCACTAAGCTGGGGCCAGAGCATTTCTTGGAGGAGAGGGGAAAGGCGGGGACAGTAGTCCTGGAACACCCCGCTGGCAAGGAATCGCTGGCCAAAGTAACGGCGGGTGACGCATTAACTCTGCGTGTTAGCGAACATAGGCTGGTGGCGGAATCCGTAGATGGCGAATATCTGGGCCAAGTACCTCCACGGCTTGCTGCTCGGCTCGTTCGGCTCATGCAAGGCGGCAACCAGTATGAAGCTGCGGTGGCCCGCTTAAGCGGCAACGAGGTCACCATCATTATGCGGGAGACATTCCAGCACCCCACCCAGGAAAGGATAACCTCCTTCCCTGCCCGAAGCGACCAACTCCGCCCGTATCCTCAAACCCCCATGCTGGACATGGACTTGCTGAAGGAGGAAGAGGACGAAGAGATTGAAGCAGCGTTCAACTCCGAATGGGAGGAAAGCGGAGAGCCTGCTGACATTCATCCGCGCTCTGCCATTGCTAAGGAGCCAGACGATGAGGAGGACGCCGAGGAGGAGAACTAGGGTACGCAGGCCAAGTCCTTGAACAAGATGTCATTCTGAGCGCAGCGAAGGGTGACACTTTTTGCCTACCAAGCGACTTTTGTGCAAAGCGGTGTGCAGGCCAAGTCTCCGCTTAGGCTCACACCCTGTATATCGGATTTCGCACGAGGCTCTATGGCTCAACCCATCATTTTGGTTACTGCCACCAACGAACTTTCAGCAAGCGCGTACGTTGATTCCTTGAAACGCCGGGGCGCAACTGTGCGTGTCGTATCTCCGCAGGAGCCGATACCCTCGGAAGACCCCATGAGTGGCGCCACTGCCCTGCTGCTCACGGGCGGCCCAGATGTGGACCCTGAGCGTTATGGCGAGGCCATTGACCCAAAGGCGGGAGTGCGTACCAACCCCCGCCGCGACGAAATGGAAATGGCACTTCTGCGTCACGCTCTGAGAGAGAATCTGCCCGTGCTGGGCGTTTGCCGCGGGATGCAGCTTATGAACGTTGCCTTTGGCGGCAAGCTGATACAGGACCTGCCCAACCATCGGGAGCAGCCGGGAGACGGGCCAGGCCACTCAGCGTTCCACGAGGTCTACGTGTCGCTGGGGACAAAGCTGGCGGCCATTTTGGGAACTGGAGGCTTCTTCCGGCTGAACAGCCGGCATCACCAGGGCTTGAAGGAGCCACAGAAGTCAGTGGCCTTGCTGGCCTCCGCTTACTCCCTGGGTGATGGCCTTATCGAGGCGGTGGAAAGCCCTGCCCACGACTGGGTTATCGGTGTGCAGTGCCATCCGGAAAACGAAGAGGAGATGCCCAAGGCGTTTAGCAGGCTGTTTCAGGCATTTGTAGAGCGGGCTGAGATGGCTGCTGGCCGCCGGCCCTCCAGCCAGGAATCGTCCACATAACCTTTCCCTCTGCGCTTGGTACGATGATTGCCCTCATCCCCTCCGACTTTGTCGAGATGCCGACTACCGTCGAGCATTCTCGATTTATCGGAACTCTCGACCTAGTCGGAGCTCCGGTGCCCTGCATCCTCCTGATGTTGTTCGCGTGCTCCCTCCATCCGAACAATCCGAGTTGAATTGTTGTAAATACCCACTGTATCTGGTAGAATACCACCATCGAGAATCCCACCCGTTGGGTCAGAATCATGGGGCGGCTCAGTAATCAGCCCAAGCCCTGGGAGGAACTATGACTACAAGGACCAGACCGGTACGTATAGAAGATGAGATGCGTAGCTCCTACCTGGACTACGCCATGAGCGTTATAGTCGCCCGGGCGCTGCCAGATGTGCGGGACGGCCTGAAGCCGGTGCAGCGCCGCATCCTCTACGCCATGGACGACCTGGGAATGACCCCAGGCTCGTCCTTCAAGAAGAGCGCCCGCCTGGTTGGCGAGGTGCTGGGCAAGTACCACCCTCACGGTGACACCTCCGTGTACGATGCCATGGTGCGGCTGGCCCAGGACTTCTCCTTGCGCTATCCGTTGATCACCGGCCAAGGGAACTTTGGCAGCGTTGACAACGACCCTCCCGCAGCCATGCGGTACACGGAGGCGCGTCTGGCTGCCATTGCCCAGGAGATGCTGGTAGATATAGACCGCGACACCGTGGACTTTGCACCCAACTTCGACGGCTCCCTTAAGGAACCCACTGTTCTGCCAGCACGCCTGCCCAACCTGCTGGTAAACGGCTCCTCAGGCATCGCCGTCGGCATGACCACCAGCATTCCTCCCCATAACCTGACAGAGGTATGTGATGCAGCAATCTACCTCATGGCGCATCCAGAGGCCACCGTTGATGAGCTGATGCAGTTTGTAAAGGGCCCGGATTTCCCAACAGGGGCCATTATTCTGGGCCAGGAGGGTATACGGGAGGCGTATGAAACCGGCCGCGGGCGAGTGGTGGTGCGAGCCCGCATGGAAGTGGAGGAGATGAGCCGTGGAGGGCGCTGGCAGTTCGTCATCACAGAGATACCTTACATGGTGAACAAGGCAACGCTGGTAGAGAAAATCGCTCAGCTATCCAAAGACAAGAAGATAGACGGCATTACGGAGATCAGGGATGAGTCTGACCGCCACGGCATGCGGGTGGTGGTGGAGCTGCGCCGGGATGCCCAGATAGAACGGGTGAAGAACAACCTCTTCAAGCACACGGCTTTGCAGTCCACCTTCTACATAAACATGCTGGCCTTGGTGAATGCGCAGCCTCGTACTTTGTCCCTCCGTTCGATGCTCCAGGAGTTCATCTCCTATCGTATTGATGTCATCCGCCGTCGGGCGGAGTTCGATGTCCGCAAGGCGCAGACGCGGCTGCACATACTGGAGGCGCTGCGGATAGCCATCCAGAACCTGGATGCTGTAATCCAGCTAATCCGCAACGCTCCGGACACGGAGGCCGCCCGCCAGGGACTCATCGCGCAGTTTTCTCTGGACGATGAGCAGGCCAAGGCGATCTTGGACATGCAACTGCGGCGGCTAGCTGCCTTGGAGCGCCGGCGAGTGGAGGATGAGTACAAAGAGCTGACTGCAACCATCGCTGACCTCCGGGCCTTGCTTGGGGACCCGGCCCGAGTGATGGCGGTGGTGACCGAGGAGACCCGGAAGCTGAAAGAGCAGTACGGTGACGCCCGGCGCACCGCCATTGGCAATGAGTCTCCCACCGGCTTCACAGATGAACAGCTGATCCCCCAGCAGGAGATGGTGGTTACGCTAAGCCAGCGGGGCTACATCAAGAGCATTCCAACCACAACGTACCGCCTTCAGCACAGGGGTGGCAAGGGGGTGCGGGGCCAGACAACGCGCGAAGGAGACGCCCTCCGGCACATCCTGGTGGCGGACAACCACGACCTGCTGCTGTTCTTCACCAATGGCGGGCGGGCCTACGCCATCAAAGGGTACGAGCTTCTATCCGATACCTCCCGGGCAACCCGGGGTGTCCCCTTGATCAGCAAGCTTTCCCTAAGGCCGGAGGAGTCTGTGAAAATCGTGCTGGCCATTCCATCCCTTCACGAAGCAAAGGACCTGGTGCTGGCAACGCGGGCTGGAGAAGTTAAGCGGATGGAACTTCAAAGACTGACGAATCTGCACTCCAACGGCCTCAACGCCATGGACCTGGAGCCTGGCGACGAACTGGTGTCGGTCCGTCTGGTGGAAGAAGAGGATGAGATCATCATCGTCAGCGAACAAGGGTACTCTATTAGATTTCCGGTGTCCCAGCTACCCAGACGCTCTCGTGCAGCGGGAGGAGTAAGAGGCATGCGGATGGGAGAAAACGACCGAGTGGTGGCCATGGATGTGGTCACGCTCGACGGGCAGCTCCTGGTTATCAGCCAGCGAGGTCGTGGCAAGCCCACCGCTCTAACCAGCTACCGGCTGCAGCGTAGGGGAGGGCACGGCCTGAAGACGTTCCGGATCACTTCTGAGAGCGGCAACGTGGCTGCGGCCCAGGTGGTCCTAGAAGGGCAGGAAATCATCATTGTCTCGGAACGTGCCCAGGTGACCCGCACTAGCCTGACTGAGCTTCGAGAGGTGAGCAGGCGCACTCAAGGCGTATGGATAGTCAAACAGTTGGGGGAGGACGATGAGATAGTATCCATAGCATCTATGGAATCCAGGGTCAGGACCTCCAGAGATACCAAGCCGCGGCTAGCGGGCCATAGCCTTGGTGTCGTGGTGGACGGCCCATCGGAAGAGTCTTCTCCCAATGGCCACCAGGAGGAGAACGACGAAGAAGAAGAGCAGGAGTCTTAGGGGGCCGTTCGGGAAAACGTCCGCTTGCTGGGGTGGGGATCAGAGCGGCAACCAGCCTTGCACGGAACGTCATTCTGAACGGAGTGAAGAATCTGGGGCGGAGTGCCACTCCATATTTGACTGCTGCCCCACCCCAGACCCTGAGTCCCGATTCATCGGGACTCAGGGTGACACATTTCGTTATTGCGAGGAGTCCCGACGTGTCGGAACGACGAAGCAATCTGTTATCAGTCTAAGATTGCGTCACTTCGCTTGCAATGACAAGAGTGATGCCATTCCGTGCAAAGCCGCAGCAACCCACAATGGATAGTGTGAACAGGCTCCATGTTCCCTTGCCCCGCTAGCCGTACTAATAGAAGAAGCGCCCCTTCCGGGGCGCTTCTTCTATTAAAGGAGCAGAGGAAAGGCCGGAACTACACGCGGATACAGGCCACCCAGTGGTCGTTGCCTACGTTTCGAAGCTCCGGAATACCCCCGCTGCACTCATCTATGGCGATGGGGCAGCGGGTATGGAATACGCAGCCAGATGGGGGATGCAGTGGGCTGGGAACGTCGCCGGTCAGGATGATACGTTCCCGCTGCGATTCTATGATGGGGTCTGGAATGGGCACCGCGGAGAGCAATGCC
>JAUSCR010000082.1 GCA_030651175.1 Dehalococcoidia bacterium | reverse complement strand
GTAAACGTTGCCCGATGTGTCCACGGCGATGCCGCCGGGGTACACGAACTGGCCGTTGGCGCTGCCCTGGGTGCCCCACTTGAATAGGAAGGTGCCGGCGGGCAGTGCACTTGGGGCGGCGGTGGCCAATGGCGCCACCAGTCCCAGCATAAGGACCATTGCCGCGGCAATGGCAACAAGCTTTATTCGTTTCATGTCATTCTCCTGAAGGGGCGAACCGCCAATCCCGCCGCAGCATACAGGAACGCGGGGGCAATGGCTATTGCCCACTACGCCGCAGACTGAAGGGTACCAACTGCATGGATCAACGTTTTGCTCCGCTCATATGGTTCGACAGGCTCACCATGAGCGGAGGGAAAGTACCGCTCACCCTGAGCTTGTCGAAGGGAGTGAGCGGTACTTAGCGCTGCTCAAATAGTTCTACGGGTTCGACAATGAGCGGGCCAGAGGCCAGCTACTGGAAGGCCACTCTGAACAATGTGGAAAGCAGCCAGCCTAGAAGATAGCGCTCAGGATTTTGGCCGAGACCCAAGCAATAGCGCCGCAGGCGGGGAAGGTGAGAATCCAGGTAATGACTATCTGGCGTCCCACCCCCCAGCGTACCGCCGAAAGTCTGCGAGTAGCGCCTACCCCCATGATGGCCGTACTAGCGGTGTGAGTGGTGCTCAGGGGGATGCCAAACCAGGAGGCCAACTGGATGGCGAAGCCGGCAGAGGTGGTGGCTGCGAATCCGTGGTACGGCTCCAACTTGGTCAGGCGCATTCCCATGGTCCTGATGATCCTCCAGCCACCGAAGGCGGTGCCCAAACCCATGGTGCCCGAAGCAAGGAGGATGACCCAGAGGGGGATCTGGAACTCTGAAAAGACCCCGGCCATGAGCAGCCCCAGAGCGAGCACCCCCATGAACTTCTGGCCATCGTTGCTGCCATGGCTGAAGGCTATGAAGGCCGTGGAGAGAAACTGCAGCCTTCTAAAGAAGGTCCTGGCCAGCCCCACGCGGAGGCGGCGGAATGTCCATAGGATCGCGGCGGTAATGGCGAGGCCCAGGCCAAATCCCATGAATGTGGAAATCCCTATCCCAATGAACACCTTCTGCCACCCGGACCAAAGGAGCACCGAGGGCCCGGCTTTAGCCATACCTGCTCCTGCCAGCCCGGCCACCAGGGCATGGCTTTCGCTGGTGGGGAGGCCGTACCGGTAGGCTGCGGTGCTCCAGACGATGATGCCTATCATGGCCGCGGCCACGGTGCTCAGGTCAATCACCTCCGGCTTCACAATGCCTTTTCCTATCGTCGCTGCCACGGCTGTGCCCGACATGGCACCCAGGACGTTCATTATGGCGGCCAGGATTACAGCGTTCCTCATTGAGAGGGTTCGAGTGGAAACAATGGTGGCAATGGCGTTGGGTGCGTCCGTCCAACCATTGACGAACTCGGCGACCAGCACCAGAAGGAGTGTGATGATAGCTACCGTACTGAGTTCAGGCATCGGGGCCTCCTGTACGGCGCGCTACTCTGAAACGTGAGGTGAAGGGATAACAGCGAAGATGGGAGAGGGGAGCAGCTAGCGACTGCTTAGGCATTCTTGAGGACTATCCCCTCTAGGACGTTTGCGGCGTCTTCACACCGGTCGGCGGCTTGCTCAAGCTGGTCATAGATGTCCCGCCACTTCATAACGTCTATGGCAGATATGCCGTGATTGGCAAAGAGCCCAGCTATTGCCTTGCTGTTCACGTGGTCCGCCTCGTTCTCCAGCCGGTTGATCTCCACCACGTCTTGGAGGATGCCCTTCAGCTTGGAGCCCTTGTAGTGTAGCTTGCCAAGCGCCTGCTGGAGCGTTTCAGCGGCCGTAACAATGATTTTGGACAGCTCCAGGCACGCGGGAGTGGGTGTCTGAATCCCGTACTCCACAAAGTGACGGGCCGCCTCTTCTATGGCATCCACCACATCGTCCAGACGCTCTCCCAAGGCAGCTATGTCCTCCCTATCCAGGGGCGTCACAAAGGTGCGGTGCAGGTTGTTCATTATCTCATGGATAATGAGGTCTCCTACCTCCTCCAGCCGTTTGATCTCCGCCACCTTCTCCGGTACGTTGCGGTACTCCTCCATGAGGTCAACCATGGCTTTGGAGGTGTCATACAGGTTGCTGGCGCTGCTCTTGAGGAGACCGAAGAACCGGTCCTCTTTGGGGAGAAGGGAAGGGAAGAATTTCATGGGACGTTCCTCTCGCCACCGGGAAACTTCGTGAATATAATAACAATCTTGTGGCAGGGGGTCAATGGCTTGTACTCGTCCTGTGCCATTGGTCAGTGATAATGTCTGAGGTGGACCCCATTAGTTGGACAGGATGGAGGCCAAACTAAGCGAGGGTCCCGCCTCTCTTGTTGCTTGTCCTGACCGGTAGACCTCTCCCGGTGTCCGGTACCCTAATGCCTGATGTGGTCGCTCCTCATTGTAGAACGCCAGGTAGGCGCCAATGCCCGCCCGGGCTTCCAGCACCTGATCATACGCCTTGATGTACACCTCCTCGTATTTTACACTCCGCCAGAGCCGCTCGACAAAGATGTTGTCCCGATACCGTCCCTTGCCATCCTGGCTGATCCGAATCTCCCGCTCCTTGAGGAGTCCCGTGAACGCCGTGCCGGTGAACTGGCTGCCCTGGTCGGTATTGAAAATCTCTGGTGCCCCCTTGCTCAGGGCGTCCTCCAGGGCATCCACGCAGAAGGCGCTGTCCAGGGTATTGGACAACCGCCAGGCCAGCACGTACCTGCTGTGCCAGTCCATGAGTGCCACCAGATAGAGGAAGCCTTGAGCCATGGGAATATAGGTGATGTCCGCCGCCCAGACCTGGTCAGGACGGGTGATGGCCATGCCCCGCAGCAAATACGGGTGCTTGGGATCCGCCGCGTTGGCCGTCGTCGTCCTGGGCCGCTGGTAGAGGGCCTTAAGCCCCATCAAGTGCATCAGGCGCCGAACCCTCTTCCGGTTCACCCGCTGGTCTTGGGCCTGGAGCCAGGCCTGCATCCGGCGGGACACGAAGAACGGTGTCCGCAGGTACTGCTTGTCCATAGCCGCCATGAGCACCAGGTCCGCTTCCGGTGTGGGTCGCTTGTGGTAGTACACCGTCGACCGAGTGAGCCCAAGAAGCCGGCACTGCCGCACCATCGATAGCCGCCGGTGTTTCCTCTCCACCAGGGCCACGCGCTGTTCCCGGCTCATTGTCCGGACCTGCCCCGTAAAAAATCCCGCTCCACCGTCAGCTGGCCGATCTGGCGATACAACGTGTCTGCTAGAGCGCTCTGCGCCTTGCCCTTCTTGGCCGGTTCCCCCTCGAACACCGTCGCCGCCCCGTCCAGCAGTGTTCTCTTCCACGCGTGAATCTGGGCCGGGTGCACCCCATACTGCTGGGCCAGTCCGGGGATGGTCTGGTCACCCTTGATGGCCGCCAGGGCCACCTTGGCCTTGAACACCGGATTGTGCTTCCGCCTCTGTTCTGTCATTGTCCTGCCCTCCTGCGCCTTTTCGCGCCTAGTTTACCGGCAGGACCTCTCGCTTAGCCACCTGTCCGAAATCCGGGGTCCACCTCAGACGGCATCATACATTCCATCAGAGCTATTGCCAGAGAACCAGTTAAAGAAGTCCCCTTCAACGACAGTAGTGCGCTTGCCCCCCCTAGCCACCACCTTTTTGGCCTCATCACCGTCTAGTTCGACGGCAGTGATAGTAGCATTGTATCCGAGACGCTCTGCTGCAGCAGCGACAATCTCACCATCACCCGCGCTAGGCTCTAAGACATGCAAGCTATCTTGCCCTACGGCCCATTGCGCCAGAAATCTAGCTATCGGAGCAGGTGTATAGTAACCTCCCCTCAGTTTGTTCCTATCATTCTCAAACGACTTCACTATGATGCCCTCGGTTTCCTTGGCCTACGAACTTGACTCTGCTTATCATGGCTGGGAATAAGAGGAGACGTGCTTCTATGAACAACATACTCTGCGACTGACTCCCGTACGACAAGCCAGTCTCGGCCAATCTTAGTACCTTGCAATCTTCCTTGGCGCAGTAGCAACCGGGTATGCTGAACAGTGTACCCAAGCGCCTCGGCAGCTTCGGTAATGGTGGCGATATCGTCTTTGTGTACCATTCGCAACCCTGACGATAATATTCCCTAGGGAATCTTTTGTCAATAGATTAACCCCATATACTGCGGATTTCAAGAGGCAACATTGCGTATAGCCCATCCCTTGGCTACAATGGGGCCACGCGGTACCACCACCTGAAGGGGGTAGCCTATGGCCTCATTCGATACCCAGCACCTTCGGAACGTTGCTTTCCTTTCCCACTCCGGAGCGGGCATGACC
>JAUSCR010000081.1 GCA_030651175.1 Dehalococcoidia bacterium | reverse complement strand
AAGGATGCGGCGCGGGAGGCCCGACGCCTTTTGGAGGTGGTGCGCCTGCCGCTGGAGGTGTATGAGCGGTATCCTCATGAGCTAAGCGGCGGCATGAAACAGCGGGTGCTCATAGCCATGGCCCTGATTCTCCAACCAAAGCTGTTGATTTTGGACGAGCCAACGTCGGCCCTGGACGTTACCGTGCAGGCGCAGATAATGGACCAGCTCAAGGAGCTGAAGAAGGCGCTGACCCTGACCATCCTGTTCATCACTCACGATATCGCCCTGGCCAGCGACGTGTGCGACACCATAGGCGTGATGTACGCGGGGCAGATTGCCGAGCTTGGCCCGGCGGAAAGAGTGCTGCGAAGCCCGTCGCACCCGTACACGCGGTTGCTTCTGGCCAGCATTCCCAGGCTTCACCAGGAGGAGCAGCCTGGGTTCATCCCAGGTAGCCCGCCGGACATGGTGAGCCTGCCATCGGGGTGCCGCTTTCATCCCCGCTGCCCGTTCGTCTTCCAAAGGTGCATAGCGGAGGAGCCGTCGCTGCTCACCGTGGCGCCGGAACACCAGGCGCGATGCTGGCTGGTGGAGCAACGCCCATGAGCCTTCTCCTTGCTGTGGATGGCGCAGTCGTCGAGTTTCAGGCCCGCAAGGGGCTGCTAGGCTCCGTGCCGGTGCGGGCGCTGGATGGCGTCTCACTGCGCCTGGACCGTGGCGAGACGTTGGCTCTGGTGGGAGAGTCGGGCAGCGGCAAGACCACCCTGGCGCGGGTGTGCCTCCGCCTCCAGGAACCCACCAGGGGCAGGGTGAGCTTCGATGGCCAGGATATTACCCACTGGACAGCCAAGCGTCTCCAGCAGTTCCGTCGCCGCTCCCAGGGCATATTCCAGGATCCGTTCTCCAGCCTGGACACCAACATGACTGTGGGGCAGATAGTGGAGGAACCGCTGGTCATTCACGGCCTACGGGATGGACGCCAGGAAGCGGTGTACAAGGCCCTGGAAGAGGTGAAGCTAACACCGCCGCAGGAGATGGCGGCGAAGTTTCCACATATGCTGTCGGGGGGCCAGCGACAGCGCGTGGCAATAGCCCGTGCGCTGGTCTTGCAGCCGGAGCTTGTGGTGGCCGACGAGCCTGTGTCCATGGTGGACGCATCCAGCCGCGCTGAGATACTGTACCTGCTGCGAGAGCTTCAGGAGAGGCATGGCACCGCCTTTCTTTACATAACCCACGACATCGCCACCGCCTATCACTTCTCCCAAAGGATTGCAGTCATGTACCTGGGGCGCATAGTGGAGACGGGCGCTACCAGGGAGGTCATAGGCAATCCGCTGCATCCGTATACGCAGGCTCTATTGAAGGCCGTGCCGGAGCCAGACCCGGACAACCGGCTGAGGCGCCGTGCCGTGGTTGAGGGCGAGCCTCCCAGCCCAGCCCACCCGCCTTCCGGGTGCCACTTCCATCCCCGCTGCCCTTACACCTTCGAGCGCTGCCCGGTGCAGGCCCCGCCTTTGCTGGAGGTGCGCCCCGGCCACTGGGCCGCGTGCCACCTGTGGCCTGGTGCGGACGTAGCGGCACGGCTGGGGGAGAAGCCGCAGAAGGGGTAGGCGTTAGGAGAAGCGGGCAAAGATTCCAGGATTAGGCATTGCACGCAACAGGCGTGGTAGACTGTCACCCAGAGGCGGTGAAATATGTTTACCAAGAAGAGACTCCTCAGCGTGGCGGGCACCGTGATTAGCATCATTAGCATAGTCACCCTCCCTGATGATGCTGGTGCTTGGTGGGGCCGCATCACTGCTATTTGGGACATGACAAAAGGTAACCCAGTCTCAAGTGTCGCCCTCATTGTGGGCTTAGCCCTTCTTGCATGGGCACATTGGAACAGGATAGGTAGGCTATTTGGAGTAAAGCGTTGGCCGACCGATGCCGACCTTGGGAAAGACCTGTATAAGTGGTTGCAGGATAGTGGGTTCCAAATGGTGGAACCGGCGCTACAAGACCGTCCGCCAAAAACAATCTTCTATTTTGTCGGCATAGAGCCGCTAAGTAATCGCCCAATCAACGTCATCAAGATTGAAGGGGAACCTGGGGTACGTCTGCAAAGCGCAGTGGTGCTTGATGAGGGGCAGAAAGGGTTTTTCAGGTCTCAATCTTTGGAACGCCAACAGGCGATTATCGGAAACGTTGGGCTAGAACTGGCCCGAATCAATGTCAGTTTTGACGGACTCGATATTCCTACTCACGGGATTCAGGTCATCTCCGGTTTTATACCACATGACAGAATGACATCATTCTGGTTTATGGAGCGGGTGATTCTGGTTTCCAGAGCGGTCATGCTGACGCAGATTGTACTAAGCCGAGACCTGCCACCTGTTACTCAGAGATTAGCTCTTGATAGCGGAGGTTCTCAGAAGAAAGCAGCTTCATAAGTGTGTCTCTGAACAGGCATGGTTCCCTTCGCTTTGCTCAAGGGCTAAAGGCGCACCACCACCACATTCCCATGTCATTCTGAGGGCACCGCCCGAAGAATCTGGTGGGCAGAGGGGACTCCCACCGCAGCCAGATTCTTCGCTCCGCTCAGAATGACGCTTGTAACCTCCGCTCATCCTGAGCCTGTCGAAGGACATGGGAAGGCCTTCTGTTGCACCCCCGCGCCGCACTGCGGCATCGTATCCATAGACCAGGTGAAGGAGCTTTCATGGACACCAAAGAGCTGCTCCAGAAGATTCTGGCCAGCCCCGCCACGGCGGCATTGCACCCCTCATTCCTTCGGCCTACTCAGGACAGGCTCCACCTTCTCCCGCAAGGGGAGAAGGAGTTTTGAGATGAGTCCCAAGAACCCTCTCCCTTGATGGGAGAGGGCGAGGGTGAGGGTGAAACCTCCGCTCATGTCCTTCCCTTCGGCTTCGCTCAGGGCAGGCTGGCTCAGGATGAGCGGGGGTAATGAGTCCTACGAATCCTTCTCAGCCTGCTGTTCAGGGTCTTGGGCTGCCAGCGCTTCCGATTTCAGCCTGCGCAGGTATCGCTCCCGCTCGGGTGTGGTGAGTCGCTCCCTCACATAGCGTGGACGCCGCGGAAACACCTTGCCCTGGCTTAGACGTTCCGCCTCGGGGGACGCCTGCGGGACTTGGATCTCCTTCACGCACATCTTGTCGCCATGGCCCATCATCATGGGAGCATGGTAGGAAACAAAGAATGGAAATCCCTCGGTGGTTCCCTTGAACAGCGAATGGTCCTGGCCACAGACCCGTACGCATACGCTAGCCCCGTTTTCCTTCACTGCCTTGGCGTCTTCCAGGAAAGGGCAGGACTGCGTGGTGATGGTCACCTTCTCCTGGGCAATGGTGACACTGGAAGGCAGGTTCAGCGTCTTGACCAGGACGCTATAGGTATCCCGCACCAGCTCACCATCCGGCTCCGGGGGCGAAGACCAGTTAAAGCGGTTGATGACCAGTTGCCTGCCCGCTTGGTGGAGGGCCATCTTCGTCAGCCGCTCGCTCTCGGCTGGACCCAGCTTTTCGTTGGCCATTCGAGGGAAGATGCGGAGCTGAAGCCGCACCAACTGAAGGGAGTGGGTCCACTTGTCCTGGGCCGGTAGCGGCAACCAGCCAAGCATCCGGTATAGCAGGTGCTTCGCCTCCCATCGGAGACGCACCAGGAAATGATGCACCATGGTCCACGTCATCAGGTTAACCCTTCTGCTAGAGGCTATTTCAAAGCCCCGTCTTCTACCATCCCCCTGCCCAGTTCCTTCGGCCTACTCAGGACAAGCCTGGCCAGGAAGGGGGTGAAAGGTATATCTGGGGGATACCCCCAGACCCCCACTCCTTCGGCTTCGCTCAGGACAGGCTCCGGGGCTTCGCCCCTCTGGACTCCCATTTTCCAACAGTCTTCTAATAGCGGTGCAACAGCCACAAGGCGAACACCATAGCGACACCGCTAAGGGCCAGGGCGGCGCTGAAGCCCAGCTCCTGACCAATGATCCCAGCCGTCCATGCCCCTATCCCTGCGCCCGCGTTGCTTGCTCCGTTGAATAGGAAAATGGCCGTCCCATGGTGCCGCTTGGGGAGGGTGTCCGTCACTGATATGACTCCGGTAATGCCCAGGACCCCACCGGCGGCCCCGCATATAGAGAAGAACAGGAAGACAACTGGAATAGCCCAGATGCTATGGGGTAGCAGGAACAGCAGGCTCAGCCCTATCACCGCAATGATACGCCAGACCCCGGCGGCCTGGTTTATGCGGAGCGGGGTGAACTGGTTCAGCAAACCTCCTGTGATTGCTGAGGCGAGCCAGGAAGAAACACGGTACAGCAGCAACAGAGCGAATAGAAGGGGGCCTGGACTCTTCACCCCCTCGAACAGGTAGAGGAGCGTTCCGGTATATGACATGCCCATTCCAACAAACAGGATGGCCGGAGCCACGGTATAGACCACCCATACGTCGCGGAAGGAGACACCGGAGGAGCGCGGCACCGAGAGCCGCCCTGATTTTTCGGCAGCTTGTCGGACCACTCTGGGGGTATTCAGGATAAACTTGCTGCCGGCCTGTAGTAGCCGAGGGGCGATGCGAGTGGTCCTGCCCAGGCTTCCAGCAGTGGCCCGCCAACTTGCCGCGGCTGCCACCAGGGTTGCTATTCCCCAAAGTACTATCAGGGCCTGATCACTGATCTTCAGGCCAGGCCAGCGCTGCGCCGCGGTCAGAAAGGCGAAGGAAACCGCGACTCCTATGGCGCCTCCCAAGGCGCCGGCGGTGGCCAGCTTGCCATATGCCTCACTCCACTTGGAGCGTGGCGTCTCCAAGGAGAGGATCCATGGAGCAAGGGAGTTGGGCAAGGCGGTGAAGAGGCCCACCATGAACGCCAGAGCGTCGGCCATCCACATGGTTGAGCTGGTGGCGAAGAGGAGGATAGAGAGGGCAGCAGCAACCATGCTGATGGCTAGGGTGGGACGCGATGGGACCATGCGGCCAGCCAGCCAGCCGAACGCCACTGCTGCGAAAAGAGTGGCGAAGGTGCTGATGGAGTCGAGGAAGGATAGCTGGCTGGGGCTGGTGGGAAGAATCCTAGCGATGAATATCAGTGTGAGGAGGTCAACAGCTGAGGCGCTAGCTTGAAACAGCCCATATGAGGGGTAAAGGTTGGGTATCCGCGCAGGTGCTTCCTGCACCTTCTGGCTCGATGCAGAAGACGCTACCACAGAGCGGCTCGTAGCTTGTGCCTCTTACGATAATCAAAACTTTTCTAAGACGAATATAAAATAAAGCCTAATGCGCATGGTGCCCTGCTGTCAAGGGGTCTGGACGCGAGGTTCTGTGCAGAATCTTTGGACGCACCTTTTGGAATAGTTTAATAAAAGTACAAATCAGAGCACTAGCGGCTGGCCTGTATGCGCTGGAGCATGTCCGTAAACTCGGAGTAGCTGGAAATGCCTGCTACCCGGCGGATGAAGGCACCCAGGGAAGGAGAGGCCCGCCGCACCTCCAGAAGCTGATCGTAGATAGGGCTGGTGGAGGCCGGGCTGTCGGCGTAGGTCCCATGAAATGCAAAGTAGGCCTGGTTGAGCTTGCGAATTAGGTAGCCGTTTTCAACGAACACCCGGCGTCGCTCCTCCATGTAGGCTTCCGCCTCATCCACCTTGCCCTGAGCCAGGAGCTGCTCCGCCTGGGCGCGAGTCTGTCGCATCTCCTGCTGGAAGCAAAACCGGTCCTGCGGACATGGCTCGGGAGGAGCCCCTGGAGAGCGAACCAGTGGCGCCTCTCCTGTCAGGCGTGCGTAGACCATGTCCCCCAACTCCTCACCGAATATGTTGGCCGTGGTCTCGTTGATGGTGCTCATGTCGGAGTTGTTCCAGTAGCTCTGGCCCAGGGGCTTGAAGAAGAGATAGTTATGGAGCCATTCGTGGCTGGCGGTCACCAGGACATCGCGCAGGCCACCAGAGCTAACGATGGCGGGATAGGTGGAGATGCCGCCGAGGCCCTCCACCAGGGCCGAAAGGTTAGCCTGGCTAGCTATGCTATCTTCCAAAGCCTCGCGCTCTCTGGGGGTTATGTCTGAGACCAGCAGGGAATCGTCCAGGCGCTGGATGCGGTCTCGTTTGGAGGTGACCAGAATGGTGGGAAGAGAGTCCAGGGAGAAGTCCACAGGAGGAAAGACAAACTTCCATGCGCTCAATGGCACCTTCTCCTGGCGTAGGGTGTCGCTCACGGCCGCCTCCAGCGCCTCCTCTACCCAGGGACGGAGGTCGCTCACCTGGCGGTCCAGGGAACGCAGGCGCGACTCCATGTTCGAGGGATCGGTTGCACCGGCGGCCGCGGCGCGTTCCATCTCTCCCCGCAATGACTCGGCTTCTTGTTTTAGCTGAAAATAGGTCTGCACTGTGTCCATAGGTTTTTCTGACGTCTGGGAAAATGGGAATCCCCTGGCCCACAGCCAGTGGAGCCATTTGGCTGGAAAGTGGGTTGCCTCCCAGGTCACAAAATCGTACTGGTAGCGGAACGAGAGCCGCTGCACCGGGCTGAGCCGCAGGGTGTCGTGGGACGAACCCAGGGCCAGGGCAACGGCCATCGCTAGGACTAAAGCAAGGTTGCGCATGTAGCTCTCCATCTCCAGGGTAGAGAGTGCGGAGCTAAATGCCAAGAGCAGGGGTAAGAGAGCCGGTTTGATTGTCCTCCTTTGGAAACTGATTGATTTTTGCAGTTTTTGCAGCTTTGGGCAGGTACGAGGACGGGCGAAAAGGCCAAAGCTGGGGTCTGATTGTTTGTCCTGACATGCCGCTGGGTATCCAGATGGGTTGCAATGATGCCACCCAAATGATACGAGAACAGAACGGTGTGGGATAGGGGAGGGTGGCAGGGGGAGAGAGGCACAGGTGTGACGCAGGGTTGAGGGACGGCTTGTGCTATTCCCCCTCCACCAGCCGCCGCTCTGCCGCTGTAAGGCCGTACAACTCGTACACCAACCCGTCTATCTGCCGGTCTGTCCGCTCTACTTCCGCAGCAAGTTGTGTGCTCTGCAGCGCCTCCACGACCTGGTGCAACTCCAGCATGTGTTGCACCAGGTCCACCAAATCATCATGGAGAGACTTCTCGTCTGCTTTGTTGAAATCAATGGCTCTGACAGGGAGTTCTTCAAGGTATTGGGTGCGGAATCTAAGATACCCGCCTCCCATGTGAATGCCACTGTACAGGGTCTTAAAGATGAAGGTAAAAAGCGAAGAATTATACAGCCCTAGAAGATACCTGAGGTCATAGGCCGCGTCTAATGTTGTGCCAAAATAGACGCCGCCTTGTGGAATGCCGCTAGCCATGTCTAAAGTTGCTTGGATAGCCAAAGCATCTTCCGCAAAAACTATTTTGGGCTTTCTACAGTTAGTGATGCGGCCTGAAGACTTAGAGCTAATAGCTTCTAGTGATACGTCTGAAAGGTACGAGCCTGGTCTGACTATGGAGTACCGCTCAAATTGATACTGCTTGATAATAAGAGGCCAGGAAGGTTGTTGCTGAACTTTCTTTTCATGCCTTGAAGGAATTCGGAGCCCCTCTTGCACCTTTACGAATGTTTTGGCTGGTTTGTTCTCACTCAGGATTCTGAGTGCTAAGCTGAGGGATTCATCGGCGGTGCCTATAGGTATGATAGAACGTGGCAAAGCATCAATTACATTGCTGTTCAGGTCATAGGCTGGCTGCGCAGAAGTAATATCTGTAGGTTGGGCTATGCTGTAGACTGTTAGCCTTTTTGTGCCAGGATTCGCGTCTCTGAAGAGAATTGTGATGACGGGATAATTTGCGGCATCCGCAAACACTGCAATGCGGCTAACGCTCACTACTATAACGTGTGAGCCTTCTTCTAACAGAATTTGACGTAGGTTTTGCCCTGTAGAATTAGTACAATACCTGTTTGGTGTTATGTAGCCAAGCCGCCCTGTCTGTCTTAACAACCTCTTTCCGAGCTCAATGAACAAGTAGTAAAGGTCATATTTGCCAACTGCGCTGCCGAAGCTCTTTTTCCAGAGTTTCTTATCGTTTTCCGGTAAGGAATCAACACGTACATACGGTGGGTTCCCAATCACCACGTCAAACCCGCCGCGCTCCATGACGGCGGGGAACTCCTCCTCCCAGTTGAAGCGGCGCTTCTCTACCCACGCCTCGCCAAAGTAGGGCTTAAGCTGTTCCTCTGTCCCTGAGATCAGTGAGTTGCCTACTTTGATGTTCTCGTTCAGAATCTTGGGTAGCTTCTTCTGGCGTGAGTCCGCAAAGGCCTGCATGGTAAGGTTCACGGTGGCAATCTCTGCGGCCTCTGCGTCCAGGTCAACGCCGTACAGGTGCTCCCTCAGGATCACCTGGGGGTAGTCCAGCACCTGCTGGGGCAGGTGGCTAAGCCGCTCCAGCCGCTCAAACATATCGGCGGAGGCAAACCCTTCCGCTAGCTTCGTTTGCTCTTGGACTATGGCCAGGTTCATGCGTCGATAGAAGTCCGCCAGCGCGTGGTACGCCTTGATGAGAAACGACCCTGACCCGCACGCTGGGTCTAGCACAGACAGCCCCCGCACCTTTTCAATGGCGTGTAGCCCGTGCTCTTGTTCCATCCCCTTAAGCCGCTCGCCCAAAGTCTTGTCTACAATGTATTCAACTACCCAGCTAGGGGTATAGAAAATCCCTTGCCCCTTGCGTAGATCCGTCCGCTCTTCATCCTGTATTTCCCCATTGACCAGCTTGAGCTTAGTCCCCAGATAGCTCTCATAGGTGTTTCCCAGGATGTCCGAGGTGAACTTTCGGAAGGAAATCCTGCTTAATTCGTCTAATACACTTGCCAAGACTTTATTGGGGATGACCACTTTCTCGCACAGATGGTCAGGGGCGAACAGCGTGGTGTTGTGCTGGTCGTCCATTTGATGCGAAAGCTCTATGAAATCCCGCATCAGATGGTCGCTGCTGGCGTAGGCCCCCCGCTTTCTGTAGTTATCCAGAGCGTTTTCCAAAAGGTCATGAACGAGCAGCACCTCCTTGTCATCGCCATAGCGCATAAGGATAAGCCTGTCCAGGATGCGCTGCACGGCCTCCATCAGCTTGTCAAAGTCAAACATCCCGTTCCTCTGGAGCTCTGGATTGCTGGCGTTATGCTCAAAGATGGCATTGGCTAGGGTAAGCCGCCATGCCCGCAGCCACTTCAAAAACTCCAGGTCAACGTCCTTTTTCTCTAGTTGGCCCTCCCACCATCCAAGGCTTCCCCCACTTACCTCTTCCGGTGTCAGTCGCCAAAGCTCCTCAAACCGCTCCAGGTACTCCTCGGGCGAGTCAAAAGCCGCAATAAGACGCTCGTGGTCTGCGTTGAACAGGTGCAGCCGCTCAAAGTTGGTGAGGATGGCATACTGTATCTTGCGGCCACGAGTGTACCTGAAGGTTTGCTTCTCTTCGGTAGTCCGGTCTCCAACTCGCTCTGCCTTCTTTGGTATACGACCGAACCGTTTGGCTTCAAGCAGCAAAACAGGCTGTCCCGCAATCTCAAGGCGATAGTCCTCAAACCCAGCACCCTGGACATAGCCCTCACGCCAGTAGTTCGTCTGCTTGCCAGGGTCGTTGTACACGTTCCAGCCCAGAACCAGAAACAACTGGTCAATGTAGCCAGCCCGGACGTCCGCCTCAGACTGGTCGCGCCTTCTCTCGCTGTGGAACTTCTCCACCAGCGTGGCTACTTCCACTTTCGCCTGTTCTTTTCTGTCCTGCATAGCGCCCTCTGGTATCTGGCTCTGTCCTGTAACCGTTGTCAAGAATAATAACCTCTGGGATGCGTCTCGTACACATGCCCTTGCGCTTTCCTGCTTCCAGCAACATTGTTGTGCAAAGCTGGGCAAGGCTAGATTCTGGCGCAACATTGCGTATAGCCCATCCCTTGGCTACAATGGGGCCACGCGGTACCACCACCTGAAGGGGGTAGCCTATGGCCTCATTCGATACCCAGCACCTTCGGAACGTTGCTTTCCTTTCCCACTCCGGAGCGGGCATGACC
>JAUSCR010000056.1 GCA_030651175.1 Dehalococcoidia bacterium | reverse complement strand
GTGACGGTAACGTAGGCTCGCACCTTGGGGTCAACAGCCTGGATGCGGTCCAGGTACGCCTGCGTCAACTCAGCGGACGATACCTGCCGGCGGTCCAGCAGGTCACGCGCTTCGTGGATGGTGAGGTTGTGCAAGTTGGTGGGCATTGAGGAATCTCAACTCCGTGTTCGTTTGATTATCGGCTCGCCCTTCGACAAGCTCAGGGCGAACGGATTATGCCTTTCCCGTTCGTGGTGAGCCTGTCGAACCATGAACGGGCTGTTCTACCGGTCCGCTGCCTTAGATTCTTCGCTTCGCTCAGAATGACAGAGGACTACTCCAACACAGCCCGCACCCGCAGGTAGTCGTCCTCACGGCGAGGGGCGTTTGCCAGGGTGTCCTCTTTGGACAAAGAGGGTGCTGGCACGTCCTCCCGCATGACGCTCTCCAGGGGCAACGACTGAGCCGTGGGTGGCACGCCCTCGGTGTCCACCTGCTGGAGCACCTGGAACTGCTCCAGGATGTTCTCCATCTGGGCGCGATACCGCTCCAACTCCTCAGGCGTCAGGCCCACGCGGGCCAGGAGTGCTATGTGGTGCGCCTCTTCCGATGTCAGGCTCATGGAACCCTCACCCCCTGTGTCCCCCTCTCCCTGCAAGAGAGAGGGGGAAGAAAGAATCTGGGGGACACCCCCAGACCCCCACCAGAAGGGGCTTCGCCCCCTCTGGACTCCCCCGTAAAGGATTACCAAACGAGTTCAAGGTAAGGCCAGTCTAGCAGAGGGGTGTGGCAGGGGCAATACAGGTGTCAAGTTTAAGGTACAATCTGATTCAGAGGGCGCGTCCAGGCTTACCAAACGCTTTTTCGCAAGGGAGGTCCGCTGTGCGTAGCCACCGTATCGTTACCATACCCGGTGATGGAATCGGCCCTGAGATATTGGCGTCTGCTCTGGAGGTCCTGGCGGACATAGAGCGCCGGCTGGGGACCTTCCACCTGGAGCTGGAAGAGCACATTGGCGGCGTTGCTTGCCACGAACGCACCGGCAAGCCACTCACTGACGAGTCGCTGGAGGCATGTCGCACCGCGGGGGCTGTGCTCAAGGCACCGGTGGGGCTGCCGTGGGCCCGTGGGGCCGATGGCACCGAGACAGGCTTGCTTGGGGGAGTGCTCAGGAACGGATTGGACCTCTATGCCAACGTCAGACCCATCAAACTGTGGCCCGGCGTGACACCAGCCATCAAGGTTGAGGCCGGGCAGGTGGACTACGTTGTGGTGCGGGAGAATACCGAGGGGTTATACCTGTCGCGGGGCCGTGGCGTTGGCAACGAAGAGGCCATGGCAGACGTTCTGCTCATGACGCGAAAGGGCGTCGAACGCATCGTGCGCTTCGCCTTTGAGCTGGCGCAGCGGCGCAACGGCAGCCCGTCGGACGGCGTCCGGCGGGTTACCTGCGTGGACAAGAGCAACGTGCTTCGCAGCTTCTGGTTCTTCCGGCAAATCTTCCAGCGCATAGGCGAGGAATACCCCTCGATTGAAAAAGAGTACCTTTACTCTGATGCTGCTGCCCAGGCCCTGGTGCAGCGGCCCTGGCACTTTGACATACTTGTGATGGAGAACTTTCTAGGAGACTTGCTCAGCGACCTGGGCGGAGGCACCATTGGCGGCCTGGGGATGTGCCCATCCGGCAACTACGGCGATCATGTGGCCTACTTCGAGCCTATCCACGGGTCTGCGCCGGACATCATGGGCAAGGGAGTTGCCAACCCGCTTTCCCAGATACTCTCCGCTGCCATGATGCTTGACTACTTGAAGGAAGAAGAGGCCGCCCAGATGATCGAGAAGGCTGTATGGTCGGCGCTGGCGTTTGGAGACCTGGCTATCCAGGCCAACGGGCAGCCCCTGGGTGGAAGCAGAGCGGCCACGAAGGCGGTCCTGGCGCACCTTGGGCAACCCTGAGCCTGTCGAACTATGCAAGCGGGGTTACAATTCGCCCGCTCATGCCCTTCGACAAGCTCAGGGTGAGCGGGGTGGAATCCGGCTTCGGGAGAGAGTCCAGGGAGGGCGAATCCCTTCCTGGCAGGGGCACTGGGGTATCCCCCAGCTTCTCTTTTTTACCCCCTTCCTGGCCAGAGCCTGTCCTGAGTAGGCCGAAGGAAAGGGGGTAAGGGGGATGGTCGAAAGAGTTTTTCAACAACCTGTTAGTTATGCGCGTGGGCTACAAAATAGAGTAGGAGTGTCCTGCCGCTGAAAAATGCCGCCTATTCAGCTCTCGTCCATCTTCCAGACTTCAAGGGCGGTTTTTCCAAAGGCCCATTCCCTATCGTCGTCTGTCCGGAACGTCCCTTGACTCATCGGCCCCTGAAGTGCGTTCCGGTATCCCTCTCTGCCGCTAACGGGCGAGTAGTCGCTGCCCCACATCATACGGTGCGGGCCGAACGCCTCTTTCGCCATATCGAGCAGGGGCAGCACTTCGCCGAAGCTGAGTGGCAATGGAAGTTGCGCAGGCCGCTCGCAGAATTCGCCCAGGCCGCCGAACTTGATATAGGTGTTCGGGTATTTCGCTAGGTTCAAAGCTGTGCGGAACGCCGTGTACGGAGGCGTGGCTGACCCAGGGCTGCGAGTCCTGTACACGCCAGCAAGGTGCTCCAGGACGAAGGTGCAACCTGGCAGCGCCTTCACGAGAGCTTGGAACTCGGGGGCAGCGGTAAGGTCGGCGTCTACCAGGAAGCAGCTAATGGTCAGACCTAGTTCGCCAGCCTTGCGCCAAATAGCCAGGGGGTCATCCCCAGGAGAGCGGTCCCTGGGGTGGAGGCGAATCCCTACCACTCCTCGCTCCTTGGCTAATCGCTCCAAGATGTGGGGGGCGTCTGGTCGCGCCACGTCCACGCCCACAACAGCGACGAACCGCCCAGGAAAGCGGCGGAGGCATTCCAGCAGATAGTGATTGTCGTGGTTGCCCCCGTGCTGGATCAGGACTGCCTTCGCAACGCCATTCATGTCCATCTGGTGCACCAGCATCTCTACCGGCTCAAACCAGTTGGTGCCTGCATGGCAATGGGTATCAACTATGAGCATTGTGCTGGCCTCCTTGCCTCTGGTCACTATTCTTGCGAGAAGCGACCCAAGCGCCGCCTCAGGATAGCACCCCGGCCTAGCAGAGTGATGAACCCCGACGTGTCGGGGCGACCATCCCCCCGGCCCCTTCCTAGCCAGGAAGGGGGGTGAGAAGTATATCTGGGGGACACCCCCAGGCCCCCACCAAATGGGCTTCGCCCATCTGGACTCCCCTTTTTCAGCAACCTGCTAAAAGCGAAGACCCAATCCAGTTGGAGCCTATGTCACGCTGCTCCGCCTCCGATGGCCGGAAGGAAATGGACCTCGCTGTTCTCGTTCACGGGCTGGAGCATTCCCAGGCCGCTAGTTTCGCCATCTACAACGACGGCGATGCCGGGCATGATTTCATTGTCCTGACACAGCTTGTCCCTCAGCTCAGGGAACCGTTCAGCGATTTGGTCTATCACCTGGCGCACCGTTCTGCCAGGCACTTGGACCCGCTGCTGGCTGCCGGCCAGGTGCTGCATCATGGTGGGAATCCATACTTCTGGCATGGTTTTTGGGATGGCTTCTTGTCCATCAGTTCAACGTGTAACGCATTAAGGCCTTCCGGACTCGATTCCAGGCCAGGCGGAGCCCAAGGCCATCCTGCTCGGCGAGCTTGGCGTTTCCATAGCGGGCCCTGCAAAAGGCGTCGCAAATAAAGAGTATGTCTTCCTTGCTTTCAGGAATAGCGGTGGCCAATGCCGTTCCGAACTCCATTGGCGTGTGCCCCCGCGGAGGTTCCACCACCAGCAGCCTGGCCATCCGGTGCATTCGAGCGAAGGCCATTTCTGGGCGGGGCAAGTGAAGAAAAAACCGACGCCACACCCACATAAGTCCCGCTACCCACATAGCCATCAGCGCCATGAGAAAGACTCCCCCAGAGCTCCAGGGAGATACGCGTAGGATCAAGGGAAACGGCCTTAGCCCCTCGCCACCAGGCAGCCTTCCTCCTCCTGGGTCGCTCTCCTCAAGATTGTTGTTGAGCCCCGGTTCCTCAGGCAGGGCATCACCGGAGCTGATCCCTATCAGGCCAGCGCCGAATCCCGCCAGGTCGCCTGCCTGGCGTGGGCGAAGGGGGTAGATGGGCGATGGCTCAAACTCTATCCATCCCACCTGAGGCATGTAGGCTTCCGTCCAAGAATGCTGGTCGCCTTCCGTGACTGTGAAGGCTGTGCCTTCTTCGTCCGCCACGCCGGGGCCAAATCCGCTAACCAGGCGGGCGGGGACGCCCACGGCCCGCAGCATTACCGCCATGGCAGAGGCGAAGTGGTCACTGTGGCCGACCTTGCTCTGGAAAAGAAAATGGTCAACCCTGTCCTCGTTAAACCCTTGGAGTGAAGTAACGGTGCCATACTTGTAGTTTGACCTCAGGTACTTCTCAATGGCCGCAGCCTTGTCGTACGGGTTCGCGGCATCCTGGGTCAACCGAAGGGCCAGTGTCCTGATCCGCTGTGGTAGAGAAGTAGGAAGCCCAAGATAGCTGTCTTTTACCCATTGAGGGTACTCCTGGCCGGTGGCGCGCAAAAGGCTCTCCGGATAGAAGGGGCTTGGGAAGCTGCCTGTATAGCTGTCCCCTGGCTCCAGCCTCTTCTTGGGGCGTATCGTGAGGGCGTCGGCAGACGCCGAAGCCGCGTCGTGTCTTTCTACCTGCGCCGTAACGCTGACCCACGAGTTATTGGGCGAAGGAATGTACATGTAAGGGGTGGAGGAGGATACGGTCACCTGGTAGGAGATCTCACCTTGCCCCGGGTCCCCAAAGTCGTCTAGCAGAGGCGGCTGACTGAGAGCTGGTTCTATCACAGTGTCGTCGGTGGTCCATCCGCCGGAGTTATAGGTTGTGTAAGCTCTGACTTTCCAGTATGCGGGGTAAGAAACACTCCCAGAAAACACAGGCTCCGTGCCCGCAGGTTTGGTAGGAAGGATGGGAAAGGCTGAGCTAAACCGCCGGGTGGAGAGGGCCAGCTTGCCACCGACGGCAGAGAACAACCGCCCGAACTCTCCCTGGAACCACTCCACGGGCCGCCGTGATGCGTTCCAAAACACTACCAGGGCCTCGTTCCGGGCGTGATTGGGTGGAAGGAGGAAGACACTCCCCACAATGAGGGAGCTGAAGACCAGGCCAGCCACCAGCCAGAGGATTCGCAAAGAGCGAGGGTGGCCTATGCCTTGCCTTGCCAGATGGACTGTCTGCTGGACGGAGTGCAGGCGGACCATGAGCAACATGGTGGCCAGCAGGAACGGGAATAGATGGAAATAGTACTTCTCGGGCAGATAGGTAAGGTTCATCAACAGGCCGAAGGCGCTGGGGAGCACCGCCAGCCATACGTTGCCACGCCTGAATATGGCCCAAGAACCCAGATACCCTGCTGCCCAGGCCAGGCCAGTCAGAATGAAAGCAAATGGGATAGTGTCAGTGCTGATGTCGTTATCCAACAGGGCTGTCCACCAGGCCACCAGACGCGCGTTGAGTTCCCCAAGCCTGGCAAGAAAGGTCCCCCCATCGGCAAGGGTGCTGCTTTGCATGTACACAACCAGGGCGCCTGCCACCGAGGCCAGGAGGTGCCCTTGCCACGTCTTCCAAGGTAGGCGGACGGCCAGGAACCCGGCCAGGACACCCAGGGCAGCCGTGAGCGACAGCGAAGGGGCGGGCACCCATCGGGCCACCTCCACGGAGCGCATCACCACTACCACGGCGCTTCCCAGCAGCAGCAGGGTGAGCCAATCCTGGGCACGGGACCAGCGCACAACGGCTACCTGTGCTATGGTTTCAGTTCTTATTGCCAAGCTAGTACCTGCTTGCAGAAAAAGGCGTTAGCAATGTGATAGTGTTTATGGCCGCTCCTTGTGCGAGGCATAGTGCCCGCCGTGGCAACCATCCCACTAACCCCCTTCCTGAACGGAAGGGGGGGAAGATAGTTTCTGGGGGACA